>JAJZPC010000055.1 GCA_021811385.1 Deltaproteobacteria bacterium
TGGAAGACATAACCCTCCGGGCCCTGCGCATCCTCCGGGAGGTGGACCTGATCGCCGCCGAGGATACCCGGCACACCAGAAAGCTCCTCAGCCATTTCGATATCCATACCCCGCTCATGAGTTACTACAAGGAAAAGGAGGCCAGTCGAGCCCAGGAGATTGTGGCCCGGCTGCTTTCCGGGGCGCAGGTGGCCCTGGTTTCCGATGCCGGAACGCCGGGGATCTCCGATCCGGGCGGGATTCTGGTGCAACGCGCCTGTGAACACAACATTGATGTGGTGCCGGTTCCCGGGGTTTCCGCCCTGGCGGCCATCCTCAGCGTTGCCGGCCTGACCGAGCCCGCCCATCTTTTTCTGGGATTTTTGCCCTCCAAGGGGAGCGAGCGGCGCAAACTGCTGCGGGGGTTCAAAAATGATCCTCACCCCATGGTGTTTTACGAGTCGCCCCGGCGGATAACCGCCAGCCTTGGTGATTGCCTGGCGGAGCTGGGGGAGAGGCGGGCGGTAATCGGCCGGGAACTGACCAAGGTGCATGAGGAGATTACCTCGGGGGAGCTGGCGGTGCTTTTGGCCGGGCTCAAGGCAAGGGAGTCCGTCAAGGGGGAATTCGTGGTGCTCATCGCAGGAGTGCGCGCCTCCGGTCCGGTGCGGCCGGATAATCTTGAGGATCTGCTGCGCTGGCATCGGGAGCAGCCTGGGGTCAGCCTGAAAGACGCGGTGGCGAGCATTGCCCGGGATCTGGACCTCTCCCGCTCCGAGGTGTATCAGAAAGCGCTGGCGGTGTGGAAGGAGTAGGGCCATTCCGGCGAGACCTCGGAATGGCCGGGCTTGGCCCGTATTCCTGTTCTGCTTTGCTTCGAGATGGGGCATAGTGGGAAGATGTGATTTGTATGGTTCATCACCGGAGCAATATAACGGCGCGAGGCGAGGATGCGCCCGCTTCCGGTTGCAATCTACTTGAGGGCCTCTTCAAGAGCCACCGCGACCGCAACCGAGGCCCCGACCATGGGGTTGTTTCCCATGCCGAGAAATCCCATCATTTCCACATGGGCCGGCACGGAGGATGAGCCGGCGAACTGGGCATCGGAGTGCATCCGCCCCATGGTGTCGGTCATGCCGTAGGAGGCGGGGCCGGAGCCCATGTTGTCCGGATGCAGGGTGCGGCCGGTGCCGCCCCCCGAGGCCACGGAGAAGTACTTCTTCCCGCGTTCCAGGCACTCCTTCTTGTAGGTGCCAGCCACCGGATGCTGGAACCGGGTGGGGTTGGTGGAGTTGCCGGTGATGGAAACATCCACCCCTTCATGGTGGTTGATCGCCACCCCTTCCCGCACATCGTCCGCGCCAAAGCAGCGCACCTTGGCCTTTTCCCCCTTGGAATACGCCACTTCCCGCACGATCGCCAAGGTGCCTGCGCCATAGTCGAATTGCGTCTGCACATAGGTGAAGCCATTGATGCGGGAGATGATCTGGGCCGCATCCTTGCCGAGCCCGTTGAGGATGACCCTGAGCGGCTCCGTGCGCGCCTTGTTGGCGGAGCGGGCAAGGCCGATGGCGCCTTCCGCGGCAGCAAACGATTCGTGCCCGGCCAGGAAGGCGAAGCACTTGGTCTCCTCTAAAAGCAGCATGGAGGCCAGATTGCCGTGGCCAAGGCCGACCTTGCGATCTTCCGCCACGGAGCCGGGGATGCAGAAAGCCTGGAGCCCCTCGCCCAGGGTGCGGGCAATATCCACTGCCTTGGTCTCCCCTTTTTTCAGGGCGATCGCCGCACCGAGGATGTACGCCCAGCAGGCGTTTTCAAAGCAGATCGGCTGGATACCCTTGACGATGCCGTACACGTCCGCCCCCTTTTTTTCGCAGAGCGCGCGGGCCTCTTCCAGGGAGGCCAGGCCATATTGGGCCAGGACGGGGGTGATTTTTCCAATTCTTCGTTCGTAACTTTCAAACAGGGCCATATCCTGACTCCTCCGGCTTATTGTTGAAATCGCAAAAAAACCGCGATTACAACGGTTGCGACTTTGTGACTCTTTGATTTTGTGTTACGGACCTTTGGCCTTTTCATTTTTTGCAAGTCCAGCCTTATTCGTGACGTGGATTGATGGTGCGGGTGGCTTCGCCAAAGCGGCCGTAGCTGGACGTTGCCTTGCCCAGCGCCTCATTGGCGTCCATGCCTTTGTGGATCATCTCCATCATCTTGCCCAGATGGACAAACTCGTAGCCGATGACCTCATCGTTGCCGTCCAGGGCCAGGCGGGTCACATACCCTTCGGCCATCTCCAGATAGCGCACCCCCTTGGCTAAAGTGCCGTACATGGTCCCGACCTGGCTGCGCATGCCCTTGCCCAAATCTTCCAGCCCGGCGCCAATGGGCAGCCCCCCTTCCGAAAAGGCGGTTTGGGAGCGGCCATAGACGATTTGCAAGAACAGCTCGCGCATGGCGGTATTGATGGCATCGCACACCAGATCGGTGTTGAGCGCTTCCAGAATGGTCTTGCCCGGCAGGATTTCCGCTGCCATGGCTGCCGAATGGGTCATGCCCGAGCAGCCGATGGTCTCCACCAGCGCCTCTTCGATGAGGCCATCCTTTACGTTCAGGGTGAGCTTGCAGGCGCCCTGCTGCGGAGCGCACCAGCCCACGCCGTGGGTCAGCCCGGCAATATCCTTGATCTCCTTGGCCCGCGTCCAGCGGCCTTCCTGCGGAATCGGCGCCGGGCCGTGATTCGCGCCCTTGGCCACGCAGGTCATTTTTTCAACTTCCGCCGCGTAGAGCATTAACGACCTCCTTGTTGTGATAATTTATTTTCAGACGGATGGGCGTAACGTAGCATCTCAAGTAAAAAGCTGCGAGTCCTGTCTTGGGGTTGCTGTCTGGAAACGACCTGAATTGAATAAGGATCTCGACGGTTATTTCAGAGAGAGACGCTCTCTTCCATCTTTCTATACCCTTACAATTGTTACCGAGCAAGGAGCATAGCTCATAACCCTTTTGGCAACCGATCCCAGCAACCATTTTTGGAAAAGTGTTTTTCCCCGATGGCCCATGATGATATGATCGATATTTTCAGCTTCTGCAAAAAAAACGATCTGCTCGGCAGGGTGGCCAACCACTGTTTCAAACGTTAGCAGGATGCCCTGCCCGGACGACTTTCCCCGCAGGGCGACAAAAAGTTTCTCGTAATATTCGCGGGCGCTTTCCAAGATAGCCTCGGTCTCGATATCGTCGGCCGGTTCCGGGAGGCGAACAACGGCAAAGACATATATTTCTGAGTTAAAGCACCGCGCAAAATCAAGCGCCAGATCGAAGGCTTTCTCCGCCGGTTCTGATCCGTCATAGGCAACGAGTATCTTCTTCATTCCACATCCCCCCTTTTCTGATGATTTACGATGAATTATTCTGTTACTCCTTCGGTTGCCACAGACGTCTTGTTGACCGCGCCCCCCAGCAGATGGCGAGGTAGATAGAAGGCATTGGCCACCATGGTCGGAAGCACTGCACTGAAGATAACCGTTGCCACCAAGTAGGAATACTGGGCCTGGGTGATGATGCCGTTGGTCAGACCAAAGAGGGCGGAGATGCTGCCGAACGTGAGTCCGGTTGACATGAGCAACGTGGTATACATCGCTTCGACCCTCGGCGCTTTGTAGAGTCTGGTGGCTGGGTAAACTCCTGCCAGCTTCGATGCTATCTTGACGACAAGGAGGATGACAAAAGACGCTGGTGCGGCGATCAGGGCCGGAAGCGAAACGTAGGAACCGGCGCGGATGAAGTAGAAGGGCGTGAGAAACCCGAAGGTGAGAGTCCGCAGGCGGCGGATGAGCATGTGGTCCTTGCCGACGGTTCCGGCCAGCACCATACCGGTCAGGTAGGCAGGGAGAACCGCCTCGCTATCGGCCCAGCTTGCCAGTGCGCCCATGCCGAAGAGGATGAGGAGGAGGTATTTGGTCTCAAGTTCCGATGGCCGGTTGCCGTATCGTTTAAAAAAGCGCGGGGTAAGCCAGGGGAGGATGCTGAAGACCACGACAGCGGCGCCGAAGAAGATGAGGGTGCGCATGGTGAACGGGGCGAAGATGAGGCCGAGGGCGATGACCGTGCCGAGATCGGTGACAAAACAGGACGCGAGGAGCGTCTTGCCGTAATCGGTATTATTCAAACCGAACTCCAGCATCACCGCATATACCACCGCCACCGAGGTGGTGGAAAGGGCCACCCCTGCCAGCCAGCTCGCCCGTGGTGTCCAGTCAAGAAAGTAATAGGCAACGCCGGTGCAGACCAGAAACGGGGCAAAAAAACTGGCAAGACCGACGACCGTTGCTTCCTTCCATTTTTGCCGGAAGACCTGCGGGTCGAGCTCGGCCCCGGCTAGAAAGGTAAGGACAATCGCTCCGGTGCCGGAAAGAAACTTGATCCATGACTCTCCGGTTCCCAGCAATGTCCCGCCGATGAATGCTCCGATGGCAAGTTGGGCGATGGTGCCGACCACGATCTCGGACAGAGCCGTCGCCATGCGAAGCCAAATGGAAAGTAAGGTAGCCAACAAAGCCAGCCCTAGCCAGAGGGCCGCCATGGTCCAGGTCATGGTCATGTCCGTTGCTCCTGTGCGGGGGGATTTACTTGTGACTGTAGCGGATTACCGTGGCCTTTTCCAGGGTGATCATGCCGCCGGTCATCATTTCGTCGATGCGGGGCATGACGGCGTCTATTTTCTCTTGGCTCTCCACCACTTCAATGATAATAGGCAGATCGGCAGAAAGACGGAGCAGCTTGTCGGTGTGAAAAACGCTGTGGGCGCCGAAGCCGGCAACCCCCCGCAGCACCGTTGCCCCGGCGAACCCTTCCTTTCTGAAAAATTCCACCAGGGCTTCGTGAAACGGCTGGTGCCCAATCTTGTCGCTCTCGCCGAGGAATATCCGCATCAATACTTTTTCGCCGCTGAATCGTGTCATGAGTGTCCCCTTTTTTTAGAGATAGCGTGCCGTGTGGATACCAAGCCAGGTGAAGGTAAGGCAGACGGAGACGCTCACCAGAACGTTGGTAGTGGCCACAAAAAGTTCCCCGCTCTCCAGCAACTTAAACGTCTCATAGCTGAAGGTGGAAAAGGTGGTGAGCCCGCCGAGAAAACCGATGGTGAGTCCGATGCGCAGGTTGGCCGGCAGCAACGTGCTCCGCAGGCCGAACTCCATGATCAGGCCGATGATGAACGCCCCCAGGATGTTGACAGCAAAGGTGCCGTAGGGAAAGCTTCTCCCGAATAGGTCATAGACCCAACCCGAAAGGTAGTAGCGGGTTACGCAGCCGAGCGCCCCGAACCCCGCGATGAATGCAACGGTTGTCATCTTCTCCTCCCTGCATCGTATTCAGTGAAATACAGTCGAAATATTCTTTCCGCAGGCTCAAAATCGAAGGGTTGCAATGCAGCGTTTGGGATTGAGCAGCAAGGCCAATGCCTCATGAATGTTTCGCGCGGCGATATCGGCATTAACCAACGCGGTCACCGCGCACCCTTCCCCTTCAATGACGGCGATGCCGAGCCGGGCCGCCTTGAGCATCAGACGATCATTGTTGCCATTGCCAACAGCGACGACCTGCTCCGCCCCAAGTGAGCCGACATACTGTTCTTTTTGCTCGGCGATATCGGCACCCGTCATGATATGCATGGTGCATCGCACTCCGGAAAGTTCCGTTTCCGCCTTGCCGAAGGTGTCTGCGGTCAACACATGTACCTCCAGCGATTGCCCCAATTTTTTGATGACTGTGCCAACCTCGGGCAATAAGCGGCCATCGACGGAGAGCGTGCCGGTGTAGTCGGTGACCAGATGACGCACGCGCAGACAGCCAAAACCAGGGATATCGAGTTCCATATGTCAACTCCATTATTGTCCCCGTTTGGGAGGGGTTAAAACCCCCACCTTTCAGGTGGCCGCTTTAGTGTAGAATTGTTAAATTTTGAGTCATGACGTACAGGCATGGCTCACATGCAGTATTCACTTCTTTTTCTCCCCGATCACCAAGTCTCGCATCTCGTCCACAAGAATGATTATGTTATTGAGCTGTGGATCAAGGACTTCCGCCAACTCCAGTGCCACTGCGCCGTATCTCTGCAGATGTCTCGCCTTTGCCCCCTCAAGAATTTCCCAGCCGTAGGCAAGCTTTGCCAAAAAATTCTTGCTTGTCTTATGGGTGCTTTTTTTCAGGGCGAATTGCCCCGTTATGACCTCGATCCTTTCTCTTGTGAGAGATATCCTTCTCACTATTTCTTTTTTGACCGGCGCCGGGACATCATCCTGCATCTCATAGAGAACTCCCTTGTGGCAGCCGACGATAACGCTTTGTTCGATTTCACACAACATCTCATCCAAAACGCCCAAGGTCGTGGAGAGGCCATCCCGTTGATACGGATTGAGGAGTTGTGCGTTGTCGTGTCGTTCGGCACTCATGGGATTTTGAGATTCTCATCGTTTTGTTGTACGATTTCGTTGCCAGAGTGGTGGCATAAAAAAACTCCTACCCTTGTTCAAGAGTAGGAGTCATTAGCTTCACGGACAAAGCGGTTAATGGCGAACTCCATCGCCTTCATTATGGGTTAAGAATAGATGAAGATTTATGCGCTGTCAATCATCCCGACTGTCAAGGAAGAAAATTAGCACGCTGAAGAGAATACCAGACAGGGTTGCCGTTGCCGCGCCGAAATAGAAAGGGGCGGCAGGTGAAACGCTGTTTGTGCATTCTACCCTCGCCGGATATTCTCCTATTTGAGACCGGTCGCCACCACTTGCCGATGTCCCGCCAGGAGCATGAGCCCTTGCAGGGGGGCACGCTGTTCTTCGTCACTCAGCAAGGCTCGACGCAACGCATCATGTTTTAGGGTAGAGCGCTGCATGTTTTCCGAAACCCGTTCGCAAATCTCCGCCTGCTGTTCCGTCAATTTCCGTGCGAGTTCCAGATCATCGATCCTCGCCAGGAATGCAGGGAGATGGGCAAAGCACAAAAGAGGAAGTTCCTGCGCCCTGTTTAGTCCGGTTTCGGACACTTTGGACAGTAACTTTGCCAAGGCGTCTTCTTCCGCAGAAGCTTGCGCTTGGCATGCCTTGCACTTGGGGGACGATATCGCCAAACGGGCGAGGCCCCGAGAAATGTCCTCGACGGATTCGGCGGTGCCTGCTGCTATCCTCCGTAGCTGATCCGCCACGGTAACGAGAAATGCCGCGTAGGCGGTGCAAATGCCGATAGGGGAGGCGATCTTTTCGTACTGCCAGCTATGCATGGCGCAAAAGCCACCGTCGGCGGCATGTATCGACTGGGCGTTACGGTTGGTACTCAATTGGTACTGATAGTGGCATAAGAAATCATGAACTCGGGAGACCACTTCCCCGCAGATCGGGCATGTTTGTGCCAACTGGGTCTGGTCCGAGCGTAAAAGGGCTGCCGCAGAAGCGGGAACCTTGGAAATAGGTCCACTACCGCCATAGGGCAGGAGCTCTTCCTGAATTTCACGGACTCGCGACGGAAGAGTTGCCTGCGGGGAAATTCCGGCTTTGGCGACCAAGTCGAGCAGACGTCGGCAGGTGAGAGCCAGCACCTGGACAGTTTTCTCCGAGGTTAGAAAGCGCACGAGTTCCTGTTCGAAATTGGGCAACCCGCTCTTCTGAAGCTTTCGTGCGTCACTCTCCCGCTTGGCGTTGAGACCGTCATGGGCCGAAACGGCGAAGATCCCGATGTCTGCGCTCCCCACCTCATCCGATAGCCTCTCTCTCACATACCGCAAAACCTTGTCGCACTCTTCCCCGGTGATAAGATCCAGTTTGTTGATCACCAGGAAGGTCTTTCTGAGGCCTTGCACCGCTTGCCGGATAAACTCAATTTCTTCAGACGAAAGGGCGGCATCGAAACTCGTCACCACGACCACGGCGTCCATTTCCGGAAAAAAGCCGGTGGTTATGGCGTCGCTTGCGGCGATCGAAGAGCCGAGGCCGGGCGTATCGACGAACGAGAAACCCCACCGCAAAGTCTCCGAAGGGATCTGCACTTCCGCGTAAGCCACCCTCTTGGAATTACCCGGATTGCCATCCTGGGTGACGTACTCGGACAATTGCGCCAGGGGAATTTCCTTGGGGATGGAGAAATGTTCATAATGTACCAGCACCCGCTCGCTACTGCCGTAACGCACCATGGTGAGCACGGAAGTAAGAGGGAGAATTCCTGTTGGCAACCGGTCGGTGCCGAGCACCGCGTTCATCAGCGACGTCTTGCCGCGGCTGAATCGCCCCACCACCGCCACGTTGAATCGGTCATCCGCCAGGCGGGTCAGCAGTTCCTGCCCCTCATGCCGGGCGTGCTCGTCCGCTTCCGTCTTTGCCCGCACTTCCCGAATAAGTCCAGCCAACTCAAGCTTGATCTTATCGTACTCGCGCAGCATACCTCTAGGCGCGGCTGGAGACGCTTGATCTTTCCCCTCACCTGCCGGTTTTTCATCATCACTTTGGGGCATGAACTTCCCTCGATTTTGTGCCTCGGGACGAGCAGTTGTCTCCCTCGTGCTGGTGCCGCCGCTCAGGAGGCTTTCATGTATACGCCGTATCGGCGATGCACCACGAAAAAAAATGGAATGGCCGCGAGTTCGAGCGCGACACAAAAGGCAATTGTCGCCGGGATCGAGCGGTCGTACAGGATGCCGATGACTGCGCTTCCCAGAAACCAACAGAGGCCGTAGCCCGCAGTGAACAGTCCGTAAGCCGAGGCACGACGCTGCGGCGGAACCATCGGCGCGACTGCGGCCGGAATGATCGATTCATGAACACCCATCCCGAGCCCCCATACTGCCGATCCTGCCAACGCGGCCCAGAAGCCGCCCAGAAACACCAGCGGCGCAAACAACGCGGAGATCAGCGTCAGCGGGATGAGCATAGCGATTCCAAACCGGTCGAACAGTCGCCCGAAGACGAGCGAGCCGGTTCCGCTCACGGCCATGGCAATGGCGTAGGCAATCGGCACCCAGTTCTTCGACACGGATGACGCCTTGTGGAAATGATAGGCTATGAGTGGAAAATCCGCAAAGCCCGCCGCCACCAAGCCAGCCCCCGCCAGGTAAATCCAAAAAATGCGTGGCAATCCTTTAGTCTGCACATTCGGCGGCTCTGATTCCATCTCTTCCGGATGCGGATAGAGCCGACGGGCGAGCAGGAGCAGACCGAGACAGATGATGCCGGGCACGAGTAGCGCGGCAAAAGCAAAACGATATTCACCGTGTAGGGCCAAAATAGCGGCCACGGCCAACGGCCCGAACAGAGCTCCGAATTGATCCAACGATTCGTGTACGCCGAATGCCCAGCCGTAGCCGATCTCCTTGGCGGCATGGGAGAGCATCGCATCGCGTGGGGGGTTGCGGATCGCTTTGCCGACCCGTTCGAGGATGATCAGCCCTGCGACCGCCGGCCAGCTATCCACCAATGCCAGAGTCGGCACCGAAAACATCTGAATGACGTAACCAAAAATCGTGATCGGCCAGAACCTGCCGGTAAGATCGGCCAGGCGTCCCGAAACGAGGCGCAGACTATAACCGGCCAGTTCGCCAAAGCCGGTGACAATCCCTACCGCCGTGGCGCTGACCGACATGAGGGCAAGATACGGCCCGAGAATGCTCCGCGAGCCTTCATAGGTGAAGTCGGCGAAGAAACTGAGCGCCCCGATCATCAAGACAAACTTCATCGATGAGGATTGTTTTGGTTTTTCTAGCATACGCTTTCCTTTCGGGGCTCCGGGTTTCAAGACTCTACCTTCCGATGCTGCAATATGCCCCTTTCCCGGCATAGCGAGCTGCCTTGCCCAGTTCCCGCTCGATCTGGAGCAGGCGGTTGTATTTGGCCAGTCGCTCAGAACGACAGGGCGCACCGGTCTTGATCATGCCGGTCAACCTCCCCACGCAGAGGTCGGCGATGGTGGTATCTTCAGTCTCGCCGCTTCGGTGAGAAACCATGGCGGTGAATCCCGCTTTCTGGGTCATCTCGATGGCTGCCAAGGTCTCGCTGACGCTGCCAATCTGGTTTAACTTGATGAGAACCGAGTTGAAACAGCTTTCACTGATGCCGCGTTTTATGAGTTCCGTATTGGTGACGGTCAAGTCGTCGGCAGTGATTTGAACTTTTCCGCCGAGACGGGTATGAAGTGTCGGCCAGCCGGTCCAGTCGTTTTCGTCAAGGCCATCTTCGATGCAAATGATCGGATAGGCGGCGACAAGTCGTTCCAGGTAGCCTGTCAGGTCGTGTGACGAAAGCGGCTCTCCGATTGACCCCAGGTGGTATTTCCCCTCTTTGCAAAAATTGCTCGCAGCCAGATCGATGGCAATGAACACCTCCTCGCCAGGTCGGTAACCGGCCATCTCCACTGCCTCAACGATCAGTTTGAGCGGCTCTTCATTATCTGCGAGGTTGGGAGCGAAACCACCCTCATCCCCAATCGCAGTGGAGCGGCCACTACTGTGCAAGAGTCCCTTCAGGGTCTGGTAGACCTCGGCAGCACAGCGCATAGCTTCGGCAAACGTAGGAAACCCGGCCGGTACAAGCATATATTCCTGAAAGTCCACGTTGTTGTCGGCATGTGCGCCGCCATTGAGGATGTTCAGCATCGGAACCGGCAGCAGATCGGCGCCTGCTCCACCCAGATAACGATAAAGAGGCAAGTCGGAACAGCGAGCGCCTGCGTCCAGAGCGGCAAGCGAAACACCGAGAATGGCGTTGGCTCCGAGCCGTTCCTTGTTTTTGCTTCCGTCCAACTCCAGCATAGTCCTATCGATAACCCCTTGATCGCGACAATCCAGTCCTCGCAATGCGTCCTGAATTTCACCTTCCACATTAGTGCACGCCTTAAGGACTCCCTTGCCTTTAAAGCGCTTTGGATCTCCGTCCCGCAGTTCGCATGCCTCGCGCTCACCGGTGGATGCACCGGAAGGGACTGCGGCGGTTCCGACGATACCACTTTCCGTGGTGAGTGAGACCCTCAGGGTCGGGTTGCCTCGCGAATCGAGAATCTCCATGGATTCAATTTTTTTTATCCGTACCATGTATTTCTCCTTTTTAGATTAGATTCTCGTGCCCGGTTCATAGAGGCGAAAGGCAGGGAGCCCCTCAATGATCGATCCCGACACCAAAGACACTCTTGTACAAGTCTGCACCAAAACTCGTCTGCAACGGTTCCCCCTCGATCAATTTGAATGTCCGGGTGCCGCCTGCCTGTCTTTCGGCTCGCAGGAACAAAACGTTCTTCCTATTCCCATCATGGAATCCCCGCGCCAATTCATAGAGGTGGGTCACGCAAATCACCTTGATCCGGCTATCCAGCAATGCTGATATGATTTGGCTGGCTATCTCCGACCCTTCTCGCTCGTTCGTCGCCGCAAACGATTCATTCAGCAGGACCATGGAGTATGGCGTGCCATGATCGACAATGTCGCTCATCCTGTTGAGCTCTTCGTCGAGCTTCCCGCTTTGCATGCCAGTATCTTCTTCTCGTTTGTAATGGGTAAAAAGGGCGTCACAGATACTTGAGCAGAACGAATCAGCCGGCACGAACATCCCGCACTGCATCATCAATTGGGCCAGGCCGATGCTCCTCAGGAGCGTCGATTTGCCCCCCTGGTTGGCGCCCGTGATCATCACGAGTTCCTTCCGTTCGGCATCCGCATCGTTGCCGACGACACGTTGATCCATGGTTAATGCCAGACAGACATCGTATAAGCCACGAAACGAAAGCCGGCGCTCGTCGATAGCCACCGGGGAGGGAAGGCACACGGGCGCCCCCTTCCCGGCGAGTTGTTCATGCAAATTCATACAACCGACATAGAACGCCAGTTCCGTCCGTAGCGCGCTGAAAAAACTGCGCACGTGAGCTGCGGATTGAGCAAGTGCATTGGCAGCGAGTCCTATACCCTGGTTTTGCAACTCTCTAAGTGCCCTGGCACCACTTTCATCGCGAGAATCTATTGAAAAGCTGTAGTCCGGTGTTTTCTGCTTGAAAAACAACTCCCGCCCAGGCAAGAGATCCTTAAGCCATAAGAGGAGCAACATCCACCACGTTTCCTCTCTATAGGGGGGTGGCTGGTGAAGCACGTACCGCATACCCTTGTTGCCGCTGCCCAGCTCGGCACTGAGCGATATCCCGCCACGAAATTTTAACTGCTTCAAGTGATATCCGACACCGGCGATGTACTCGTCGCTAAGCTCCTGCTTCAATCTCATGAAAAAAGCGGCCCATTCTGCCGAAGAAAACTTATCCGCATGCAATTTAGTAAACTCACTCAGTTTCTTGATCAAGCCCACGAGCGTTCCCATGTGCTCGATCGAGTACCGCAAGACCGAATCTGGGTAGCGGTCTAGGAAACCGAGATACTGCTTCTTTGCTGCTTCCGTCGCCTCGACGGCAAGAGCGTAAAGTTCTCGGACGGTGGCAGGATGGTTCAGGCAATCTTGCAAAATGTCCTGGCGGTAGCGGATGGTCTTGAGATCTTTTTCAAAGCCTGCCAGTACCACTTTGGGAACCACTGCCAGGACGAATTCGTCCCCTTGCGCCATCGCATTGAACAGCGTGGTCAGCTCTAGGTCCTTGGTAAGCGCTTCCGCTTGCCATGGGAGCGGCGACCGCGCGTCGAAATCCTGATCCCGATACAGAAGACGCGCCTTCATGATTCGATGCGCTCCTTGACCATGTTGTACGTGAGCCGGTACTTTTCGGCAATCGACAATGCGTAGGCGAGACCATCCGCGGGCCGTTTGACGATTTTGTAGGTTCGCTGCGCCGGATTATCGGGTACGACCGTGCTGGTCATGCTCGTTGTTTTCTCGCTCAGCGCCGCCAGTTCGTCGATGAACGTCACCCAGACGCACAACAGGTCCAGTTCCATGAGCCTTGACGCGATCCTCTTGCTGAGAAGCAACGCGTCCCGGAACGTGGTGGATGCGAAAATCTCGTTAATGATGACGATGCTCCTCGGCGTGGCGGATTCCAGGATAGCATGAATCCTGACCAGATCGTCCTGCAGCTTGCCGCGAAGATTGGCAATGTTCTCCTCGCGCTCGAAATGGGTGAAAAGCCGATCGAAGAGGTAGAGTTGCGCTTCCGAACCAGGTACGGGGCAACCCAGGCTGGCAAGGTAATGCAACTGTCCGAAAGTGCGAGCGAAGGTTGTTTTGCCCCCCTGGTTCGGACCGGTGACGACGATGATTCGCTCCTGCCCTTTAAGCTGGAAGTCATTACAGATCGGGATAGCATTATCGCCAAGGAGCTTGCCGGATAGGGTCAGATCAAAGCCCTGATAATTATAAACCTCCTTGCCCGTGTTGGTGATGTGCGGATAGCAGAAATGCAATCCTGCTCTCTTGAAGAGGGCGATATGCTCCAGATAGGCTATATAGAATTGCATCTCCCGGTCGAAGGTGACGATCATTGAGTCCTGAAAATTTTTCTGTATCGCGCAGAAGTTTTCCAACATTGAAAACAGGTCCGGATAAAGTTGGACCACCAGATCAAGGATCTTGATCTCTACCTGATTCATCTCTGCCGGATCGTAGAAACTAAACGTATACTCTTTGACCGCGCCTTGTTTAAACCGCTCGAATGTCGCCTCTATTTCCGCGCTGTAGTCGGACTCACCTTCGTATTTGTGGGCTTGAACTTGAAGACCGTCGATGAGCAAACAGTAACGGATAGAGGAAAGATCGGCCGTAAGCTCTTTTGTTTGCTGAAAAAGCGCGTTGAAGTTCTCGGATGCCGCATAATCGGTCAGGAATTCCCGGAACGCCAGAAGTCCGCGCGCGGTGAACTGCTCAAGAGCGAGGTCTCGGCCGAGACGCGTCACGGCAGCGCAATAGGTGTTCACCGCCAGCAGGAACCAGCGTTCCTGCTGGCGCCTGTAGCGGAGCTTCTCCGCCTGAGCGAGATGCCCGCGCATCGCCCGCATGCTTTCCGCAAAGGCCTTGATGTTGTCGAACAGGCGCATGTTTTCAAGAGTCCGCATAATTTCGTGACGATAGGTAATGGCATCCACATCGTGCAGGGGCATGCGGAAGAAGGGCTTCAGGTCATATTCCTCTTTGCCGGCCGTGATGGCGGCAACAAGCTGATCGAGGGCGAGATCTCCAAAAAAGTCGGGTTCGAAAAGCCGCACGTCCAGATCACGGTCAGCGATGTTTTGAAAGAGGATGCTTTGGAAGGTCATATGATGACAACCCCTCAGTCGGCAGTCGTGACCGCTCCGGTGCATGCCGAAGTGACGACCTTTGCGTACCTGGCCAGCCAGCCCTTGGTGATCTTCGGCGCAGGGGGAGACCATTGTGCCCGACGTTCGGCAAGGGTTGCCTCGTCAACCAGCAGCTCAAGTTTTCTGGCCGGGATATCCAAACGGATACGGTCACCCTCTTCAATAAAGGCGATCGGTCCTCCCTCGGCAGCCTCGGGAGAGATATGGCCGATGCAAGGGCCGTGGGTGCCGCCCGAGAAGCGGCCATCGGTAATGAGCGCGACGGATTCGCCAAGGCCCATCCCCATGATGGCCGCAGTCGGTGCCAGCATTTCCCGCATGCCGGGGCCACCCTTCGGCCCCTCGTAACGGATCACCACCACATCTCCGGCCACGATCCGACCATCCATAATCGCCGCCATGGCCATTTCCTCGGAATCAAAGCAGCGGGCGGTCCCTTCAAACTGCATCATGGCCGCTGAGACGCCGGACTGCTTGACCACTGCCCCTTTGGGGGTGATGTTGCCGAACAGCACCGCAATTCCTCCCTCGGGCTTGACCGGATTGGCCAGCGGGTGGATCACCTGCTCGTCGATATTCTCGATACTGGCGGCCAGTTGTAGGGTGGTAAGCCCCATGACCGTCGGATTGTCCTTGACCTTTGACCCGAGTTGCTTCAGCACCCCAAGCACTCCGCCTGCGGTATCCAGATCCTCCATAAAATACTCTCCAGCCGGGTTCATGGAGGAGAGCTGCGGTGTCTCCCTGGCCAGCTGATCGAAGGTCTCCAGGGGGAGATCGACCCCGGCATCGCGGGCGATTGCCAGGAGATGAAGGACCGTATTGGTTGAGCCGCCGAGGGCCAGATCGACGCGGATGGCGTTCTCAAAGGCTGCCCTGGTCAGAATCTGACGCGGCGTCACATTGTTCCGTACCAGTTCCACTATCTTTTCTCCAGAGGCGAAGGCGATTCTTCTTTTGAGCGCAGAGACCGCAAGGGCGGTGCCGCAACGGGGCAGGCTCATGCCCAGGGTCTCGGTGAGGATCGCCATGGTGTTGGCGGTGAACAGCCCTTGGCATGAACCCATGCCGGGACAGGCGTTGTCCTCGCAGACCTTGAGTTGTTGCTCGTTGATCACCCCAGCCTTGTACCGTGCCATCGCCTCAAAGGTGTCGGTGACAAAAGAGTAACGCCGTCCGGCGACACCCCTGCCGGCCAGCATCGGTCCGGCAGTGACCACGATGGCCGGAATGTCGAGGCGGGCCACAGCCATCAGCATGCCGGGGGTGATCTTGTCGCAGTTGGTGAGAAGCACGAGACCATCAAGGCGGTGCGCCTCGGCCACCGATTCCACCATGTCGGCAATGAGTTCACGGGAGGGTAGAGAGTAGTGCATCCCCTTGTGCCCCATGGCAATTCCGTCACAGATGCCGGGTATGCCGAAGAAAAAGGCGTAACCGCCGCCGGTGTGAATCCCCTTCTCGATGAACCTTTCCAGATCCCGCATCCCCACATGGCCGGGGATCAGGTCGGTGAAACTGGTTGCCACCCCGATGAAGGGCTTCTTCAACTCGCTGTCCGGAACTCCGGTCCCCTTTATCAATGCCCGGTGCGGGGTATGTTCCAGTCCTTTTTTGATAAGATCGCTGCGCATATCATTCTCCTGTTGGATGGGTATCTTAACTGGCCGAGATGGTCGGGCTACTCAATCGTTGTAAATGTAGTCGCGGGTTAGCGGCAAAGAAGCCGTGCCTTCCTTGACCGCGAGAACTTGGTGAACTGAAATCCAGTTGTGGGCAAAACCATAGGCGCAGCCCGCCAGGTAGACCCGCCAGATGCGCCAGCGCTTTTCCCCGGCCAACTCACGCAGCCGTGGACCCGCCGCCTCAAACCGTTCAGCCCACTGGCCCAGGGTAAGGGCATAGTGGCGGCGGAGGTTTTCTACGTCCACCGGTTCAAGCTTGGCCGCCACCATCTCCTGCAAGGTGAGGCCGATAGGCGGCAGCTCACTGTGAGGAAAGACGTAGCGCTTGATGAAATCACCTCCCCCGCCATCCGCATTGGTGGCGGTAATGCCGTGGTTCAGGGCGATGCCGTCATCCGCGAGCAACTCCCGGACCCTGCCGAAATACCCGCGCAGATTTTTGCATCCGACGTGTTCAAACATCCCGACGCTGGCGATGCGGTCAAACCTGCCGGTCACATCCCGGTAATCCTCGATCCGCACCTCGCAACGGTCTGTGAGCCCGGCGGCGGCGATCCGCTCCTGGGCCAGTTCGTACTGGCTATGCGACAGGGTGATTCCCAACGCCCGCGCCCCGAACCTTTCCGCCGCCCGCATGACCAGAGCCCCCCAGCCGCAGCCGATGTCGAGCAATCTGTCGCCTGGTCGGACCCGGAGCTTGCGCAGGATGTGGTCGATTTTTTGCTCTTGGGCCACCGCCAGGGAATCCCCTTCGCTGCGGAAATAGGCACAGGAGTAAACCATGCCGGGGTCGAGCCAGTGACTGTAGAACTCGTTCGATACGTCATAATGATAGGCGATTGCCGCCGCATCCATTTTCCGGTTGTGCCGCACTCGACGCGGAACTCGATACAAGCCCGTTTGGGGCCTTGATCCTCCGGCGGCAAGCCTGGCGGCAACCTCAATCACGTCCGTCACTCTGCCCTCCACGTCGATCTCTCCCTCTACATAGGCATGACCGAGAGTATCGAGGGTGGGGCTGAAAAAATGCCGCAAGGAAGCGATGGCGGGGATAGTGATCGTCACCTGCGGGGCGTCGGCTAGGTCGAGCACGGTCCCGTCCCAGAGAAGACGGATACGCAACGGGAGCTTTTGCTCGCGCATCCGCTCCACTACCCTATTGAAACGATTTTTCCGGAACATATTTCCTCCTCGCACAACCCTTGGTGAATGCAAAAAAAAACTCCTGCCCGTTAAGAGCAGGAGTCATTAGCTTCAGAGGAAGCGTTTCAAGGCGAACCCCATCGCCGTTATCTGAATTCAGGATAGATCAGAACTTATTGCATGTCAACAATCAGTAGATCAACCGCAATATGGCCAGAGCCATGTCTGCATACCATCGTTCTTATCGCCTTAACTGGGCTTGACCGTTCTTCCCTGAGTCAACATGAGCACGAGAAACAAGATCGCCGACAGGGTTGCCGTGGCTGCACCGAAGTAAAAAGTGGCGGCAGGAGAAACATGGTCCCAGAGCCAGCCACCGATGAGGCTGGCCGGAAACATGGCCAGCCCCACGGCCGTAGCATACACTCCAAAGGCTGTGGCCTTGAAGTCAGGGGGAATGATGGTTGCCAGAAACGCCTTCTGAATTCCTTCGGTCAATCCCATGAACAGCCCGTACAGGCCGAACAGCGCCCAGATGGCCGCACTGTTTTTGGCAACCGCAAAGCCGTAATAGAGCCCGGCGAACAGCACGAATCCCAGCAGGATAATTCTCTTTTTACCGAATCTGTCCGCCGCCATCCCTGCCGGAATGGAGGACAGGGAATAGACGAGGTTGAATACCAGGTAGACGGCGGGGATCATCACCGTCGGGATGCCGACTTGCTCCGCCCGCAGGATCAGGAAGGCGTCGCTGGAATTGCCCAGGGCGAACAGGGCCGCGATGGCGATGAAGCATTTCATCCGCCAGTCAAAATGGCTGAAGCTCCGCCGAGGCAGCTTCGTTTGGGATTTTGGCTGTTTTTTCTTCTCCTGGATGAAGAGGATAATCAGGATGACCGCAATCACGCCCGGTACCATGGAGAGCCAGAAGAGCAAGCGGTAGTCGTTGTTGAAGATCCCGAGGAGAAAGATGGTCATGGCCGGGCCAGCCACGGCGCCCATGGTGTCCATGGCCCGGTGGAAGCTGAAGGCCCGGCCCAGATGGGTTGCCTGGGTGGCTTCGGCAATGATCGCATCCCGGGGGGCGGTGCGGATGCCCTTCCCCAGCCGGTCGGTGAAGCGAGAACCCAGGACCTGCTGCCAGACGGCGGCGGTGGCCATGATTGGCCGGCTCAGGGTGGAGATGGCATAACCGGCGAGCATCAGGTTTTTGCGCTGCCCGATCCGGTCGGAAAACCAGCCGGAAAAGACCTTGAGCAAACTGGCCGTTGATTCGGCCGTCCCCTCGATCAGGCCGATCATGGACATGTTGACCCCCAGCACGTTGGCCAGAAAGAGGGGAATGAGCGGGTAGATCATTTCCGAACTCACGTCCATGAAAAAGCTG
>JAJZPC010000056.1 GCA_021811385.1 Deltaproteobacteria bacterium
GAAACAAGACGCCGCCTCCGATGACAATTTCAAGGTTGAAGGTGATGACGAGAAGTCGGCGTAGCCGACCCCGCCAGCTTTAGCTGTTACTTGAAGCCACCGCCTTCTAGGCGGTGGAGTATTCACTTGCCATCCAGCGCCTCGCGCACCTTGGCGGCAAAGGCCTGCATCGAGAACGGTTTTTGGATGAAATTGGTCCCCTCGTCCAGCACGCCGTGGCGAGCGATGACATTGGCGCTATAGCCGGACATGTATAAGCATTTGAGTTTCGGATGTAGAGAGAGCAGGTTTTTCGCCAATTCGTGGCCGTTCATCTCGGGCATGACCATGTCGGTTATGAGCAGGTGGATTTCTCCGGTATATTCCCTGGCCACCCGGATGGCCTCGCCCGGTGTCGAGGCGGCCAGTACCCGATACCCGAAATCCTCAAGTATCTGTTTCACCATGTCCAGAATCGCGGCCTCGTCTTCCGCCAGGAGGATGGTTTCGTGCCCCCCGGTCACAGAACTCGCCGGGCTCTCCCGCGGCATCTCCACGCTCTTGCCCGTGTCTCGGGGCAGGTAAATCTTGAAGGTCGATCCCTGGCCGGGCTCACTGTCGACGTTGACGAAGCCGTTGTTCTGTTTGGCAATGCCATAGACCGTGGCCAGTCCGAGCCCGGTGCCCTTGCCCGTCTCCTTGGTGGTGAAAAACGGTTCGAATATCTTGCCGAGGGTCTGCTTGTCCAGGCCGCAGCCGTCGTCGCTTACGGCCAGCAGGACGTATTCGCCGGGAATCGCCTCCGGATGGTCGGCGCAATACGCCTCATCGATGACGGCATTGCGCGTTTCGATGGTGACCTTGCCCACCCCCGCTATGGCATCGCGGGCATTGACGCACAGGTTGGCCAGGATCTGATCGATCTGGGAAGGATCCACCTTGATCTGCCACCCCCCTGTCCCCGGCAGCCAGGTGAGATCGATGTCCTCGCCGATCAAACGCCGCAGCATCTTGAGCATCCCTTCCACGGTTTCGTTCAGGTCGAGCACCTTGGGTACGACGGTCTGCTTGCGGGCAAAGGCCAGCAGCTGCCGGGTCAGGTCGGCGGAACGCCCGGCTGCCTTTCGGATTTCCTGCAGATTGGCAAAAAGCGGTTGATCCGGGGCCATCTGTTGCAGGGCCAGCTCCGTGTGGCCGATGATCACGATCAGCATATTGTTGAAGTCGTGGGCCACGCCCCCGGCCAGGGTGCCGACCGCTTCCATCTTCTGGGCCTGTCGCAGCTGTTCTTCCAGTTTTCTTTTCTCCGTCACGTCGTTGATGGTTTCGATGGCGGAAACCACCGTGCCTGACACATCGAAGACAGGGAAGGAGCGCAATTCCATGTGATGTTTCGCGCCGGACGCGTCTTCGTGCGTATGGGAGGCGACATGGGGCATGCCGGTCGCGAAGGTATGTCTCGCGCATTCCCGGCACTCCCCATCTTGCTCGAAGCAGGGACGCGTAGCGTGATGCGAGACTTCATAGCATGGCCTCCCCACCATCTGCTCCGCGGATAACCGCATCATGTCGCAGAATGCCCTGTTCGCGGAAAGGATCCGATACTCACGGTCCACGACGATGAACCCTTCATCGACGGTCGCCAGAATATTCCGATTGAATTCCTCGCTTTGCCTTAACGCCTCTTCCGCCAGCTTGCGCTCGGTGATGTCGCGCACCATTGCCAGGTTGTAGCCCTGGCCGCCATACTCAAAATAATTGGCGTTGATCTCGACCGGGAAGACGCACCCCTCCCTGCTCTTGTGGCGCCCTTCGAAGGTGAACGAATTCAGTCTCCTGAGCTCGTTCCAGTGGTCGGGCCAGCGCTCCGCCGGGAAATTCGGGTCAACATCCGGCACGCCCAAGCCGAGCAGTTCGTCGCGACTGTATCCCAGGATACGGCAGGCCTCTTCGTTGACGTACTGGAAGCGCGCGTTTTCGTCGATCAGAAAGGCGGCCTCGTGGACGTTGTTCAAGGCGAAGCTCAGGAGCGCGATGTCCTGTTCCGCCTGCTTGCGCTCGGTGATGTCCTGCGCGGTTCCGACTCCGGTGAGCGCGTTTCCCGCCGCGTCGAAGCGTATTTTGGCGCGTTCCCGCACCCACCGGGTCTCGTTTTCAACGAGGATGCGGTGCTCAATGTCGTACGGTCCGCCCCGCAAGGCCGCGTTCCAGGCCTGAAGCACCCGGTCGCGATCCTCCGGAAAAATGCAGGCGACGAAGGTCTCCATGGTGAGCGGCTGTCCTTGCGGGATTCCGAACATGCGGTATGTCTCGGCCGACCACTTCAACTCGTTGTGGCGAACGTCCAGGTACCAACTGCCCGTCTGTGCCACCGCTTGGGCGAGATTGAGATTTTCTTCACTTTCCACAATCACATCCAGCATGTGGTTGAACTCCCGCGCCATGACGGCCGCCTCGTCGTTGCCGGCAAGCGCGAAGCGGGCCAGACGGTTGCCGGAGCGGACCGCGGCGATGGTTTCCTGAACGGCATAGAGCCTGCGGGTGATCCGGCGTCCCATGAGCCAGGCGATGGCCGAGCCGAGAAGGATCGCCACCAGGGCATAGACCACACCATCCCTGATGATTTCCGCAAGCTTTTCGCCGGCCGCTTTCTGTCCGATGCCGACACGGGCCCAGCCGACATGGCGTCCTCCGATCATGGCGGGGACTACGACATCAACCAGGGCGGGCGTGCCGGCGAGCACCGTCTGTCGCGCTTCTCCGGGCAGGTCGAGCAGGTAGAGATCCTGCCTGGCCGGATCGGTGTCGGCAAGCACCCGCCCTTCCTGGTCCGCGAGAATGGCGAAAAGGATCTCCGGATAGCGGCGTTGGGCCTCCACCAGCTCCTGCAGGCCCGCGATGTCGTTGGCGGCGATCCATCCCGCCGCGGAGGTGGCCAGGGCCTGGGACAGCGCGGTCGCCTCCTCGATCTGACGGTCCAGGAGCATGGCGCGCTGACGTGCGGTCAGATCGGTGATGAACAGGGCCATCATGACGGCATGCACCACGGCCACGCCGACAATGAGGCGACCGCGGAGCGTGCCGAACAGGAAACGGTACAGGGTCTGCTTCATCTCGCTTCTCCTCCACCGGCCGAATCTCGCTTCCGCAGCTATTCCCCGAGAGACTTGCGTGGGAGAAATGCCCGGAACAAAAGAAGGCCCAGATGAGGCTTTGCCGCGAAAACAGAGGGGGGAACGTCAGGGGGAGATGGAGCGCGGCCATCTGGGCTTGGGACCATTGTCGGTCAAAACGGGATCAACAAGCAACACAAAAAAAACAGGACGGAACAATCGCCGCGTAGGTTCGTTTCCTATGCCTGGTGCCCGGACTTGCGCAGGTAGTACTCGTAATCCCCCCCGTAGGAGCGCATCTCCCCGTGATCCACCTCCATGACCCGGTTCACCAGCGAGCGGAGAAAATGCCGGTCATGGCTGACCAGAACCATGGTGCCGGTGAATTTTTGCAACGCCCCCAGCAACACCTCCCGTGATTGGATGTCCAGATGGTTGGTGGGCTCGTCCAGGATCAGAAAGTTGAGCGGCCGGGCCAGGAGGGTGGCCAGCACCACCCGGCTTTTTTCCCCGCCGGACAGGAGCTTGATCTGCTTGTCCACCGTGTCGCCATGAAAGAGAAAGGCGGCGCAGAGGTTGCGGATGGTGCCGATGTTGGCCTGGGGCAGGGTGTCCTGCACGGTTTCAAAGACGGTCCGTTCCGGGGCCAGAACATCCATGGCATGCTGGGAAAAATAGCCGAGGCCGACGTTGGCCCCGATGGTGACAGTGCCGGAGGTGGGTTCGGTCTGGCCGGCCAGAACCTTGAGAAAGGTGGACTTGCCCGCGCCGTTGACCCCGACCACCGCCACCTTTTCCCCCCGCTGGATCACCCCGGAGATGCCGGAAAACACCGGCCTTTCCCCGCCCCCGTCCAGGGGCCAGCTCTTGGCCAGATTTTCCATGCGCACCACGTCGTCGCCGCTGCGGGGCGGCTCACCAAATTCAAAGCTGATCACCCGCTGTTCCGGGGGCAGCTCGATGCGCTCGATCTTGTCCAGCTTCTTGATCCGGGATTGCACCTGGGAGGCGTGGGAGGCGCGGGCCGCGAATTTGGCGATGAAATCCTCCTCCTTGGCCATCATTTCCTGCTGGCGGCGGAAGCTGGCTGCCAGCTGTTCCCGCCGAATCTCCCGCTCGCGGAGATAAAAGTCGTAATTGCCGCTGTAGGTGGTGATGGTCCCGTTGGCCACCTCGATGATCCGGGAAACCAGCCGGTTCATGAAATCGCGGTCATGGCAGGTCATGAGCACCGCGCCCTTGAACTCCTTGGCCAGCCACTCCTCCAGCCAGACGATGGACTCCACGTCCAGATGATTGGTGGGCTCGTCCAGCAGCAGGACATCGGGGTTCATGGTCAGGATGCGGGCCAGGGCGATACGCATCTTCCAGCCGCCGCTGAAGGATTCCACCGGCCGGTTGAAATCCTCCGGCCCGATGCCCAACCCAGTGAGCACCGCCTGGGCCCGTGATTCCAGATCGTAGCCGCCGCGATGCTCGAACTCCTCCATGGCGTCGCCGTATCGCTCCAGCAGCGTGGCCATGGCGTCGTCCTCCATGGGCTGGGCCATGGCTGCTTCCATAACTTTAAGCTCTTCGCCCAAGCGCACCACCTCGCCCACCGCAGCCATGGTTTCCTCCAGGGCCGAGCGACCGGACATCTCGCCCACCTCCTGGGAGAAATAGCCGATCACCGTTTTCTTGGCGCAGGAGATCTCGCCCTTGTCCGCCTCTTCCTCGCCGGTGATCAGACGGAAGACGGTGGATTTGCCCGCGCCGTTGGGGCCGACCAGGCCGGTGCGCACGCCGGGGAGTATCTGAAAGCTGGCATTGGCGAAAAGGATCTGGGAGCCATGCTGTTTGCTGATGTTGGTGAGGTGTATCATGATGCGCTCGTAAAAAAAGAAAAAGTTAACAGGTTCGTGACCCAAAATCAAAAAGTTACAAAGTGATACCCGTTGTAATCGCGGTTTGTTGCGATTTCAACAATCATCGTTTAACTCGCAAGAAGGGAAAAAGGAAGCAGGTCCGTGATATGGACTCGAAGAGTTGCAGCAGCGAAGCGGCAACAGTTGAAATCGCGGCTTTTTGCGATTTCAACAATCATGATGCACTCGCAAAAAAGGAAAAAGGGCGGATGTCCGGTGGGTATCTCCACGAAAAAACGGCATTTATAGCATGATGGGCAAGAGGGTGCAACTCTATTCTGTCGCAATCGAGTCTCTTGCAAAACTCCGAAAACACCCTTCGACAGGCTCAGGGCGAACGGTAATCACACTGAAATCATGTGGTTTTTTCCGTTCGTGGTGAGCCTGTCGAACCACAGATTTTTGTAAGAGCCTTAAACTTCAAAGGATGAGAGCCCTTGCATTGTCAAGGGGTGGTAGGTCTGCTATGATGCCGCAAGGAGCAGGGCGGGTGCGCCTCAGAGTAATCAGTGATGACGGGAAATTCCATGCAGCGAAGTAGAGCCAGGGTGATCGGTGCAATCTTTCTTTGTGTCCTGCTTGGTGCCGGGTGCGCCCGCCGCGAGCCCGCGGCAGTCCTCCCCGTGGAGCGGTCAACGACGCAGGAGAGAGAGATTCCGGTTCCCGGCCCAAGCCAGAGCAGCGTTTCCGTTGCCCCGTCAAGCGAGCTTCTTCCGGATCAGATCGCTGAGCCGGAGGATTTCATCGCAATCCTTGCCCGGCAGGGACGCGCCACTGCGGAGTGCTTTCAATTGCGTCCCGGGGGCGGGGGCAGCAAGCGGGCCAGACGCTGCGAACCCCAGAGCCTTCCCTTTGCCCGTTGCCGGAGCGGGATCGACAGCTGCCGCACCGGCCATGAAAACGGCCCCCTTACCTGGTTTTCCTGCGAGAAGCAGCGCGGCAACACCTCCCTGGTGCCCAAGCCCGGCAGCATCCTCATCCTTGGTGCCAACAATCGAAGAAACATGCCAACCGGGCATGTCGCCTATGTGGAGGAGGTTGTCGCCCAAAGCGGCACGGTCTACCGGTTGACCTTTACCCATACCAATTATGACCGCCGTTGCAGTCTGGAATCGAACATCAAGGCCACCTACGACAGCGGCGCCCGGACCCTGGATATTCACGGCGGCGCATGGGGGGCATGGGGAAAAGGGCTTCCGGTGGGCGGATTTATTCTCGACTGATCTTTCGGCAGGGCAGGGCTGGTCGCGGCAGAGTGGTTTTTGGTGAGAAAATCATAAACGTAATGTGATATATTTTGTCATGACTGTGCTAAAGGGGAGAAGGTTTGGTTTTGTCTGGCGCAAGGCCATGTGTCTGGGGTTTCTCTTGCTCCTGCTGGCAGGCTGCGACTCCGGGCAGCAGGAAAAACCGGGGCAGGAGCGTTTGGTCCGGCTGGACAACCTCCAGCAGCTTCCAACCGGTCCAGCCGCCCCGGATGCGCAATCGCTTCGGATCGGGGTGGGGGCCATCCTTTCTCCCCAGGGCACCGCACGCTCCTATCAGCCGCTCATCGATTACCTGGGCCGCAAGATGGGTAAACCGGCAATCCTGGTGCAGCGCAAAACCTATCAGGAGCTGAACGACCTGCTGGCCAGAAACGTGGTGGATCTCGGCTTCATCTGTACCGGCGCCTATGTCGAAGGCGCCCGGAACGGGGCAATCTCGCTGCTGGTTGTCCCGCGGATCAACGGCAAGACCACCTATCGGGCCTTTGTCATCGTGCCTGCCGCTTCCCCGGCCCGGGAATTTACCGACCTGCGCGGCAAGGTGTTCGCCTTCACCGACCCGCTTTCCAATACCGGCTATCTCTACCCCCTCTCCCTGTTGCAGGGCATGAGACAGCAGCCGGAAACGTTTTTCGGCCGGACGATTTTCACCTACAGCCATGACCGTTCCATGGCTGCGGTCATGGAGGGTGTCGCGGACGGCGCTTCGGTGGACAGCCTGGTCTATGAATTTGCCGTAAAGCGCAATACGGAAATTGCCCGGAAGACCAGGGTGATCTGGGAATCGCGGGATTTCGGCATCCCCCCGGTGGTGGTGCCGCGCACCATCTCCCCGGAGAAGAAGGCCTTGTTGAAAGAGCTGCTCCTCGGACTGCATCAGGATGCGGAGGGGGAAAAAGCCCTGGCCGTGCTCGGAGTGGAACGCTTCGTGGAGCCTGAGCCAAAACTGTATGGATTCTAAGGAGAACCGCCAGTGCCTGTCGTTTTGACAGCTTTTCTCCGGCAAGCCGCGCGCAAGGGCAGGTCCGTTCTGCTCAGTGTGCCGCTGAAGCTGAAGATTCTGGGGCTGGCCCTTGCCCTGATCCTTCTTTTTGGCGCGGTCACCATTTACAAGGTGCAGGCGGCGCTCAGCGAGAATTTTGACGCCTTTCTCCGGGAAGAGAGCCGCTTCGTGGCAACGGAACTTTCCTATCAGGCCCATGACTATCTGCTGATCAACGATGTCTACGGCCTGACCCAGATGCTCAGGAACACGGTGCAGAATCGTCCGGACCTGCGCTATGTTTTTGTCCGCAATGCCGAAGGGCAGGTGGTTGCCCACACTTTTGAGGGCGGGTTTCCGGCGGATCTGCTGGGGAAATCCCCCGACCTTGCCCCGCAGGGATCAGATCCGAAATTGCTTCGCACCAACGAGGGCAGCATCTGGGAGGCGACGGCAGGCATCAGCAACGGCAACGAAGGCGCGGTGGTGGTCGGGGTGAAGGGCGACAGTCTGCGCCGTCAGATCGGGGTGATCACCGGATCCCTTGCCCGGACCACCCTGCTGGTTGCAACATTCGGGGTGCTCTTGTCCCTGGGGCTGACCTGGATCATCACCCGGCCGGTGACCAAACTGCTCGAAGCCACCCGGACTGTGCGGCGTGGGGATTATTCCATGAGCCTGGATCCGACGGAAAGCCAGGATGAATTGGGGAAGCTCATGGAGGGCTTCAACGCCATGGTGCTTTCCCTGGCCAGTGCGGATAAGGCCCGGCAGGAAAAGGAGCAGCTCCAGCGGGATTTTCTGCACCGTGTCATGGCCGGGCAGGAGGGGGAAAAAAAACGCATCGCCCGTGAGCTCCACGACCAGACCGGCCAGGCCTTGGCTTCGGTCATGGTTGACCTCAAGGTGCTTGAAAACGCGCAGGATGCGAAAGATCTGGACCAGGGGATTACCCGGCTGAAAAAGGTGATAACCGAGGAGATGGAAGCGATCCATGATCTGGCGGTGGCGTTGCGGCCTACGGTGCTGGACGATCTCGGCCTGATGCCGGCGGTGGAGATGCTGGCCCGCAACTTCGAAAAACGGCACCGGATACAAGTGCGCCTGAATTTCCTCGGGTTGCTTGACCGGCGGCTCGATCTCTGTCTGGAAACCTGCGTTTACCGCATCATTCAGGAGGCCCTCACCAATATCGCAAAGCATGCCCAGGCCACCGAGGTGACGATTTTTCTGGAAGGCAGGGAGAAAACCCTGCGCGGCGGGGTTGAAGACAACGGTCGCGGCTTTGAGCCGGAGAATATCGACCAGGCAAAACATATGGGAATCTACGGCATGCGGGAGCGGATCCAGCTCCTGGGCGGCTCTTTTCACATCGACAGCGACAAAGGGATTGGCGCCATGATCTCCTTCGAAATCCCTATCAAACAGGAAAAATGTCATGAGTAAAACACGCATCCTGATTATTGATGACCACCAGCTGCTTTCTTCCGGACTGGCCATGCTGCTCTGCGCTGAAAAAGACCTGGAGGTGACCGGCCAGGCGGACAGACCGGAGACAGCCCTGCGGCTTGCGGAGGAACAACAGCCGGATATCATCCTCCTGGACATCTCCCTTTCGGGCAGAAGCGGGCTCGACCTGCTCCCGGAGTTGTTGGTTCGTTCGCCGCAATCCCGGATTATCATGATGACCATGCATGAGGAACAGCAATACCTCAAAAAAGCGATCGAAGGCGGCGCCAAGGGCTTTGTCCTCAAAAAAGGAGGGGGCGCGGACCTGATGTACGCCATACGGGCGGTGATGCAGGGGGACACCTATATCCAGCCCTCCATGCTGGCGGATTTTATTAAAACAGGCGAAGACGGCAGAGGGGGATCTCCGGAAAATCTGTCCGAGGATGAGCAGCGCTGGCGGATGTTAAGCCAGCGGGAGCAACAGATTGTTCTTGGGGTGGCAAAAGGATATACCAGCCGAGAAATGGCCGAAGAGATTTTTTTAAGCGAAAAAACCGTGGCAACCTACCGCTCCCGTGCCATGACCAAGCTCGGTTTTGAGAGCAGGGCGGATCTTGTTGAATTTGTCCTGCGGCTGAGGAAAATCGATATCTGAGCTTGAGGCCTCTCACCCTGTCTCCGTCCACAATGTCCACACATTGCTTACCGCCGCTTTTCTCCTGTCAGCAAAACCCCTTCATCGAAATCTAATTTTCCCCGCTATATTTCCCAGAAGATCTTCGTCATAGTACCGCAATATTTGGTGACGACCAAAAACCATCCCCTCCCCCCCCCCACTTCTCCCTGCTCCCTCGGGGAGAAGTGGGTTTTTTTCACATATGCTTCTTAACGAAAATCGGCAGAGCTTGAATAACCGTTGCAACACCATATGAAAAAACCGTACGTATTTCTCATTCTGTCGGCACCCAATATTTTCACCCAAGCCAAAAAAATCTGCGCTGAATTGTGCCGCCCCAAATCTCTCCGCTTCTTCCTGTTATCTCGCATGGTATTTTTGGGCTTTGCGGTCTTCATAGCCGTACTGGCCACCACCACCATGCTGTACGAACGGCTGATTGAGCGCCAAGCCCGTGCCACATCGGCATCCATGGCCCAGCAGGCCTATGCCGCGATAAACAATCTCATGCTGCGCGGGACTTCCCGGCAAGAATTGCTGAAAACCATAAGCGATTTCAAGACAGCCCAACAAGACTCTCCGTACAGACTGGGGATCTTCCGAGGGACACTGGTTGAAAAGGATTATGGCTCCATCATGCAGCCGCCCATCGACGAGGCCGTTCGGCAAGTGTTTGCAAGCGGGCGCCCGGAAACAAGGAAAAATTCTGAGGCAACCCGTTACATCTACCCTTTGATCGCGGAGGCCAATTGTCTGCGGTGCCACCCCTCCGTCAAGCTCGGCTCAACATTGGGCGCGGTGGAGGTGAGCCAGAATATCGCCGTACTCACTGCACGGATGCGCAATGAGTCCATCTGGATTTTTCTGGCGTACGGGTTCATGACATTGTTCTTCGCCGGTTTTGTTAGTTGGCGTGTGACGGCAAAGGTCTCCGCGGCAATACATAAATTCCAGCAGCATACTTCCAGCATCCAGAGCGTATCAGATTTGCAATTAATCGGCATGCTCGGAAAAACCGACATGGGGTTTCTCGAATTCAATCAATCCGTTCAGGCGGTTTCCGATCTGGCCCAACGTCTACAGGCCATTGCGGTTGATAAGGATATCCTCGAATTTGAAATTAAACTGCTCAATAAATTCGTCATCACCTCGGACGTGGTCAAGGATTGGACAACATTCATCAAGGAACTGCTCGTCGACATCAACACTCTTATCGACACAACCGCTATTGTCGCCTTTTTCCGGGATCAGGGCCTGGAGGACTCATACACCCTGGATATTTTTTGGCGTAGCGCTCCGCCCCAATCAGTTCAAACAGGAATGGAGAACAGGGTCAAGGAGCAAATATCCGGCTCCTTCCAGCTGGATCAGGAAACCGCCCTTATTCGAGTGACGCACCATATCAGCAATAAGGGCCTGCCGCTTGCCAGGGATTTTACCGTCTCGGAACTCGATCTGCACACGAAATCCATTTTTCTGGAACACCCCAAGGTT
Source organism: Deltaproteobacteria bacterium (assembly GCA_021811385.1). Taxonomy (GTDB): domain Bacteria; phylum Desulfobacterota; class Desulfobulbia; order Desulfobulbales; family Desulfurivibrionaceae; genus Thiovibrio. Next base: position 10,872 of record JAJZPC010000056.1, read on the forward strand.
GGCGGGGTTGTCGGCATCGGAGTCTGTTCGTCTCTTGTGACCGATCCCATCTACCATCTTGTGTTGAGCTCAATCCTTTCCACGTTGATGAATCTGGTCGGTTCTCTCAAGGCCATTTCCTATTATACGCGGGATTTGGAATACTTTGCGACCAGAGACCCCCTCACCGATCTGCACAACCGTCGGATGTTCATGGAGTTGCTCAACTACGAAACAAGCCGGGCGACGCGACACGATTACCCTTTTTGCCTGCTGTTCATCGACATGGATAATTTCAAGACGATCAACGACAGATTCGGTCACACCGTCGGCGACAATTATCTCAAAAAATTCGCGAAAATGATTCGCGCAACCGTACGCGAAGGGGACTTTGTCGCCCGTTATGGCGGCGACGAATTCACAGTACTCTTGCCCGAAACCACCACAGACCAGGCGAACGAGATGGCCTCCCGTATCCTCAGGGCTGCCGCGGCAATGCATATCCCTTCATCAACGGGTGAGACGACTATCAGTGGCACAATATCCATCGGCATCTCGGTATTTCCGGAAGATGGCCGGGCGGCGGAAGAGCTGGTTCAACTCGCCGACAGCATGATGTACAAGGTGAAAGGAGAAGGAAAAAATGCCGTGGCCACGGCTGAGCCAGTGAAGACGGGCGCTTTTCTCAAAAACAAAAAGCGTATTGTCTCCATGCTGTATGAGGCTGTTGGGCAAAAAAGTCCGGTGCCGTTTTTTCAGCCGATCGTTGATCTCTCCGCAGGGGCCATTTCGGCCCATGAACTTTTGATGAGAATCCCAGACGCAGACGGCTTCATGGCTGCGGGAATGTTCATTGAAACCGCCGAGGAACTGGGGCTTATCCACGCGCTTGACCTGATCGTCCTGGAAAAGGCCTGCGCGGCAATGCGCGACACGGCGTACAGTGGCAAACTTTTTGTCAACATCAGTCCCAAAAAATTCGTCGTTTCCAAATTCGCCTCCACATTCCATGCTATTGTCACCGAACACGGAATCAACCCTGGCCAGATTGTCCTGGAAATCACCGAGAGAGAGACCACTCGAGATATCAGCGAACTGCAGCAGTTTATATCCCGCATGCGTAAACTGGGGTATCTTCTCGCCATCGATGATTTCGGTTCCGGATATTCCTCTTTTAGATACTTGCAGATGTTCTCCGTAGATTACCTGAAGATCGAGGGCGAATTCATCGGAAAGATACATTGTGACAGCGAATGCCGGGCCTTCGTAAAGAGTATTGTGTCCTTGGCCAAGGATCTGAAGATAAAAACCGTTGCCGAGTGTATAGAGAAAAAAAGTTGTTTAACCGCACTCCGTTCCATGGGAATCGACTATGGTCAGGGATATCATATCGGTCTCCCGGTCTCGGAGTTGTCCAAACCCGACGGGGAACATAATGCCGCCGCCTCAGGATGAAAATCATGACCAGGCTCGGAGTGAAACCGGAACCGGCTTTGTTGGGTTTGTTTTCTGCCTGTCAGGGAAATGCCTACACATTCATATGCAGATATCAAACATTTACTGACAAACAAATCCAACAAAAGCTGCTATTTTTTTTCTTTTTCATGCATAATATTGTCGTTGCCATGAAAGAATTCTTCATAGCGCATATTGCGCGACTCCATGGCCAAGGAGGATCATGCCGAACACCCTTTGTGACTCCCATGGCAGATGCATCACCTATCTGCGCCTGTCCGTCACCGATCGCTGCAACTTGCGGTGTAGCTATTGCATGCCGAAAGGTTGCCGTAGCTCCAAAAACGAGCTGCTTGATTATGGTGAACTGCTCCGGGTGGTCAGGATCTTTTCCGGTCTCGGAATCGGCAAAATCAGGCTGACCGGCGGAGAACCTTTTGCCCGCAAAGGCTTTGTCGATTTTTTGGCGGAGATAAAAAACGTGCCGGGCATCAAGGAAATCGGCATTACCACCAACGGCACGCTCTGCTTTAATGATATACGATGCCTCAAGGCCTCGGGAGTTACCGGCCTCAACTTCAGCCTGGATACGCTGTCGCCTGCCCGGTATCGAAAAATCACCGGCGCGGATCTGTTCCATGAGGCGTTTGCCTCCATCATGGAGGCTATTATTCTGGGAATCCGCGTTAAGGTGAATGTCGTTGTCCTTGACAACGACAATTGCGATGAGCTGCTGCACCTTGCCGGACTGGCGGATGATTATCCCGTGGAGGTGCGTTTCATCGAGCCCATGCATTTTAACGGCAGCGGAAAATTCATCCCGCCGCAGTGGAATGCGGCGCGGCTTAAGGCTTTTTTTCTGGAAAATCTTCCCGGCTGCGTCGAGCTCCTCAAAAAACACGACTCCACAGCCCAGCTTTTCAAGGTGAAAAATTATCTCGGCACAGTGGGCATCATCGCCGGACACTCCCGCAGTTTCTGCGCTTCCTGCAACAAGGTGCGTCTGACCCCGCAGGGGGTGCTGAAAAACTGCCTGTACGATAACGGCGTTCTCGACATGAAAGGGTTATTGCGCAGCGGCGCCGATGACGAGGAAATAGCCGTTGCCATCCAAAACGCGGTGACGGCAAAATCCGCGGATGGTTCCATCGCGGAAAACGACCGGCGCGACTGCATACCCCGCTCCATGGCGACAATCGGAGGATAACGAAAATGGAAACGAACACCGGATATGTGGAAGCGGTCTGCATCAGCGAAAAAAAAGGCATGGTGAAAAAAGAGGTGAACGAGATCCTTCTGGAGGAGAACTGGGGGATTACCGGGGATGCCCATGCCGGAATCTGGCACCGTCAGGTTTCCCTGCTGGCCGGGGAAAGCATCGATGCGGTGAAGAAAAAGATGCCTCAGTTGAAGCACGGGGTGTTTGCCGAGAACATCGTCAGCCGTGGCCTGGATTTGATGACGCTTGCCATCGGCGACCGGCTGGTGATCGACGGCAAGGTGGTGCTCGAAGTCACCCAGATCGGCAAGGAATGCCACAACGCCGGCTGCGCCATCAAGAAGGCCACCGGCGATTGCATCATGCCCAAGGAAGGGATCTTCACCAAGGTCATCCACGGCGGGGTTGTCAAGGCGGGCCTCGCAATTGAAAGAGAACATCTCACCGTTACACCATAGAAAAAATGACTCGAAGCAAACTTTTTTTAACCACAGCACCTTCATCTCAACAACTCAACAACACAGGGGAAAAATTACATGAAATATACTCGTTATTTTTTGACCATCATGCTGCTGTTCGCCTGGACCTCCACTGCCTCAGCCATCGAAATCGTCGAGGCGGACTGGCTCAAGGCACATCTTAACGACAAGGGGCTCAGGATTGTCTCGGTCCCTGAAAAAGCTGAGGCGATTTCCGGTGAGCACAAAAAGGGGGTTGTCCACATTCCAAATTCCGTGGTGGTCAACCGCTATCTCGATCTGGGCAATATTTATTCCGTGCCGCCCACCCAGTATCCGACCAAGGATCAGTTCGAAAAGCTCATGTCAAGCATTGGGATTGACAAGGACAGCACTGTGGTGGTGTACGACGATAAATACGGAATTTTTGCAAGCAGGCTGCTTGTTATCATGGAGCATTATGGGCACGACACCAACAAGCTGAAGCTGTTGAACGGCGGACAAGTGTACTGGGCCAAAAAGGGCTACCCTCTGGTGGAAAAGCATGCTGACATCATGCAAACCCGCTACTTCGTAACCAAAATGAATCCTGTGGTAATAGCCTGGTCCGATGTCTACAGGGACATTATCGTTTCACCGGAAGGCGAGAAGAATAAGAAAATTGTTTTGCTTGATGTCCGCCCGGAGGATGAATACACAGGAAAGAAAATCCGTTCGATCAGGGGAGGGCATATCCCCAATGCCATAAACGTCACTGGAACAGACGCCAATAACAAGGAAGACCACACCTTCAAGTCGAAAGAAGAACTAAAGAAAATATTTGGAGAAAAAGGAGTCACGACGGGGAAAACCATCTACACATACTGTCACAGCGGGGATCGTACGGCGCACGCCTATATCATTCTCAAATACACCCTTGGTATTGAAGATGTAAAGATTTACGCTACCTCCTGGACCGAGTGGGCTACCATTCTTTCCCTCCCGGTGGAAGGGGAGGTTTGGTACACGGAGAAGGAGCCAAAATAACAGCAGTAGGCAGTCGTATCAAAAGAAAAGGTGTGGGTGGGATTGTCAAGCCGGGTCTCGCCATTGCAATAGATAGAGTTTCTGAGGCAACACGGGTAGCATAGCTTGAAGCACACAAAGGAGAGAAACGCATGAAGATCAAAAGAAGGGATTTCCTCAAACTGAGCGCGGCAACCGGTCTGGCGGCCGCCGCCTTCAAGGGTTCCACCCTGAACGCCCTGGCCGAAGCGCCGCAGGGAGCCATCGGGGAGAAGCCCGGCAAATGGGTGCCCTCCACCTGCCAGGGCTGCACGGCCTGGTGCCCGGTGGAGTTCTTTGTTCAGGACGGCCGCGCCGTGAAGGTGCGCGGCAACCAGCTCAGCAAGGCAAACAACGGCTACTGCTGCCCCAGGGGCCACCTGATGCTCCAGCAGGCATACGATCCCGACCGGGTCAAGGTGCCGATGAAGCGCACCAATCCCGCCAAAGGCCGCGGCATCGATCCGAAGTTCGTCCCCATCACCTGGGATGAGGCCCTGGACACCGTTGCCGACAAGATGATCGAACTGCGCAAGGCCGGCGAGCCCGAGAAGCTGATGTACATGCGCGGCCGTTATTCCCCCATCTCCACGGAGCTGCTCTACGGCACCCTGCCCAAGATCTACGGCACCCCCAACTACTTCTCCCACAGCGCCATCTGCGCCGAGGCGGAGAAGATGGGCCCCGGTTACACCCAGGGTTTCTTCGGCTACCGCGATTACGACTTGGCCAAGACCACCTGCCTGGTGATCTGGGGCTGTGATCCCCTCAGCTCCAACCGTCAGGTCCCTAATGCCATCAATAAATTCGGCGATATCTTCGACCGGGGCACGGTCTTCGTCGTTGATCCGCGCCTCTCCGCCTCGGCCGCCAAGGCCAATGAGTGGCTTCCCATCAAGCCGGGCGAGGACGGCGCCCTGGCCGCAGCCCTCGCTCATGTTCTCCTGACCGAGGGGATGTGGGGCAAGGAGTTTGTCGGCGACTTCAAGGACGGCAAGAATCTCTTCAAGACCGGCGCCACAGTGGACGAGGCCGCCTTTGAGGAGAAGCAAACCCACGGCGTGGCCAAATGGTGGAACATAGAGCTGAAGGACAAGACCCCGGCCTGGGCTGCCAAGATCACCCTGATCCCGGAAAAACAGATTGTGGCGATGGCCCGCGCCATGGGCAAGGCCGGCACTTCCTGCGCCGTCTACATGGGCCCCGGCGTGGCCATGACCCCGCGCGGCACCTATGCCGCCATGGCGGTTTACGCCCTGAACGGCCTCCTCGGTTCGGTCGAGACCGAAGGTGGCGTCATGCAGGGTTCCAGCGCGCCGGTTGAGAAATATCCCAAACCCGACAAGTTCATCGACGAGATCGCCCAGCATCACGGCCACGGCAAGAAGCTGGACGGCCGCGGCGAGAAGGACATGCCCGCCATCATGGGCGGCATCGACAAGAAGGAGAAGGACGGCAAGGTCACCGAAAGCCTGAAGGTCAATGTGGTCACCAACAACGTGGCCAACGGCCTGTTGAAGGATCCTGGGGCCATCAAGGTGTTCCTCAGCACCTGGAGCAACTTCGTCTTCTCCGGCACCGGCGCCCAGCGCTGGGAAAAGGCATTGCCCCAGATCCCGTTCTTTGTCCACATGACCACCAACGCCTCGGAGATGACCCAGTTCGCCGACATCGTGCTGCCGGCCACCTTCGCGCCGGTCGAGAAGCTCTCCATCATCACCAACATGGCGAACCTGCACGGCCACATGTCCATCCAGCAGCCGGTTGTCAAACCGCTTGGGCAGGCCAAGGCAGAGGAGACCGAGGTGATGTGGCTGCTGGCCGAGAAGCTCAAGGCCAAGGGGTTTGCGAACCTCTTTGACTACTATGCCTCCTTTGAAGACCCGGAAACCAAGAAAAAACCCGCCAACGCCGCCGAGTTCGTCGAAATCGCCGCGAAAATCGCCAGCCAGAAGGTCTGGGACGGCAAGGAAAAGATGAAGGGCGACCAGCTCTCCGGCTGGGAGGATTTCAAGAAAAAGGGCATCTACAACACCGAAACCTATGCCTACAAGAAAAACTGGGGCAAGTTCAAGACCGAGACCAAGAAGTTCGAGTTCTACGGCGAGACCTTGAAGAAAGCCCTCACCATGCATGCCGAAAAGCACAAAACCACGGTGGACGATATCCTCAAGTCCAGCGGCTACGAAGCCCAGGGCGAACTGGCCTTCATGCCGCATTATGAGTCGCCCAAACGGCACGGCAGTGAACAGGAATACCCCTTTACCTTCATCGACTACAAGTCCAGGCTCAACCGTGAGGGCCGGAGCCAGAACACGGTCTGGTACCATGAATTCAAGAAGGTGGATGTGGGTGACGAGAGCTGGGAGGATGTCGTGAAAATCAACCCGGCGGACGGCAAAAAACTCGGCATCAAGTCCGGCGACATGGTCAAACTGACCTCGGTGACGGCCAGCATCACCGTCAAGGCGAAACTGTGGGAAGGGGTGCGGCCCGGCACCATCGCCAAATGCTATGGCCAGGGACACTGGGCCTACGGCCGTGTCGCCGCGAAGGATTATGCCAAGGCGATCCCGCGAGGCGCGAACAACAACGAGCTCATGCCCGATGATTACGACCGGCTCAGCGGCGCCACGGCGAGAAACGGCGGCTTCACCGGCGTAAAAATTCAAAAGGCCTAAGGCATTCAGAGGAGGAAATAACACATGACGCAATATGCGATGGTAATAGATCTTCAGAAATGTGTCGGATGCGGGGCCTGCGCCCTGGCCTGCAAAACCGAGAACAACACCGCAGGCAGAAACTTCGGGCAGGCCCATAACTGGGCCGACTTCCAGAACGAGACCAGCGGCAAGTTTCCCAAGACCAAATACACGGCCAGACCGGTGCTCTGCAATCACTGCTCCAATGCGCCCTGTGTCAAGGCCTGCCCGGTGACACCCAAGGCGATGTACAAGACCAAGGAGGGGATCACCATGCACAACGACGAGCGCTGCATCGGCTGCCGCGCCTGTCAGGAAGCATGCCCCTATTCCAAGATGGAGGTCAAGGGCGGCGAGACCAGCGTTATCAGCTACAACGAGGACGGCAAGCCCTATGAGCCCTTTTATGACGACAAGAGTGAGATGATCCCCGGCTGCACCATGTCGCCGGCGGAACTGGCGGCCAAGACCGACAACCCGCCCCATCGGACCAGGTACGACCATCCGGATTATCAGGATGTGCGGCGGAACAACATCACCGAAAAGTGCATCTTCTGCGAGCACCGGGTGAAAAAGGGCGAGCTGCCCAACTGCGTGGTTGCCTGTCCGGCCAA
>JAJZPC010000004.1 GCA_021811385.1 Deltaproteobacteria bacterium
GGCGGCCGACGACTTTGCCGTGATCCTGCTGGACATGCGCCTGCCGGACATGGACGGCGGCCAGGTGCTGCAAGAGATAAAAAAGATCAAGCCCGCAAGCCGGGTGATCATCCTCACCGGCCACGCCTCGGCCAGCGAGGGAGAAGAAGGCATAAAAAACGGGGCCTGCGACTACCTGCTCAAACCGGTGGAATTTGAAACCCTGCTGGAAAAACTGGAGGCCGCCCGGAACCGTGGCCCATAAGACAACAGGAACACTGCAACCGAGGGGAACCGAGGTTTTTTTATTATTCAATCAACAAGGGAGGAGTACAATCATGAATTTTTTCAAGCAGTTCAACCAGTTCTTGCTCATGGGCGCCCGCGCCCAGGCGAAGTGGGAGCTCGACATCTCAAACACCATCCTGCGGGATAAGAAACGGCTGGGCATGCTCTGCCTGCTGCTCATCCCCATCCTCCTCGGCGGCATCGCCTTTGCCGAGGATGTCTCCGGCGTCATGCCCACCATGCTGGGCGGCAAGACGGCCTACACCCCGGCTTTCTACACCCCCACCATCTTTTTCGCCTCCATCGGCGTCGGCCTGGTGGCTGGACTTATCACCGGCTGCATCGGTGCGGGCGGCGGCTTCATCATCGCTCCGGCCCTGATGAGCGCCGGGGTCAAGGGTATCCTTGCCGTGGGCACCGACCTGTTCCACATCTTCGCCAAGGCGATCATGGGCAGCGTTTTGCACCGCAAACTGGGCAACATCTCGGTCGGACTGGCGGCGGTTTTTCTGATCGGCTCCATGGGCGGCGCCACCCTGGGCGGCTACATCAACCGTACCATCTACGAGGCCAACCCGATCTTGAGCGACGCCTTCATCACCACCATCTACGTATTCATGCTGGGCTTCCTCTGCGCCTACGCCCTGTATGACTGGTACCGCTCCACTCGCCCGGTAAAAGCGGCGGCCGGCGTTACCGTTTCCGCAGCAGGCACCCTGACCGGCCTGGCCCAGAAGCTGCAAGCAGTCAACCTGCCGCCGATGATCACCTTCGATGAGGGCGTCACCCCTGGCGGCCGCAAGATCTCCTGGCTCTTTCTGGTCTTAAGCGGCGCGCTGGTTGGTCTGGCGGCGGCCATCATGGGCGTGGGCGGCGGCTTTCTGACCTTCCCGATCTTCGTCTACGTGTTGGGCGTTTCCTCGGCCACCACCGTAGGCACCGACATCTTCCAGATCATCTTCACCGCCGGCTACGCAGGCCTCGGCCAGTACGCCATCTACGGCTTCATCTTCTACACTCTGGCCATGGGCATGCTGCTCGGCTCCCTGGTGGGCATCCAGATCGGCTCCCTGGTGACCAAGGTGGTCAGCGGCCAGACCATCTGCGCCCTCTACGCCATCGCCACCTCGGCGGGCTTTATCAACCGGGCCTTCGCCCTGCCGCCCAAGCTGGCCAAGATGGGCTACATCGCCATGAGCAAAGATACCGGCAAGATGCTGGATCTGGTGGGCAACACCATCTTCTTCGTGGTGCTCGGCTCATTTGCGGTCTGGGTTTTCTATATCTTCTTTTCAAACATCCGCACCCTCAAGGGTGAGGAACCAAAAGCAGCCCTGCGGGCCAAGGAGGTGGCAGCATGATTGCCAATAAAAAAGAATTCGGCGGTGGCCTCGTGATGATGGCCGGCTTCTGGATCGTTTTTGCCATTCTTCTCTCGCCGGTTTTCCCCGGCCAAGAGAAAAAAGTGAACATGCTGGACTACATGGACAGCATGTACAACTCCATCTCCAAAAAATCAGCCTACTACATCCCGGAAATAGTTAAAAAGGCTGACAAACTGAAGGGCGAAAGCTTCTCTGTCGAGATCAAGGTCGAAGATAAGAAATCCGCTCCCAGGATCGCAACCATGCTCCGCACCTCCGGCGCCACGGTGGTAGAAGGTGAGGACAAACTCAAAGTAAGCGGCGACCTGGGTGTGGTGCTGAACGGTGCCATGGCCGACACGGAAATGGCCTACAACAACAACGGCGAGGCCCTTTTGGCGCGGCACGGCGCGGATGCCAAGCAGGTGATGTTCGACTGGCACAACACCCTTTCCACTATGGAAAAGAGCTTCACCAAGCAGGAGAAGTTCACCCAATCAACAACTCTCAACAAGGCTAAGACCAAGGCTGTGGAAACCGCCTTCAACTACTACGGCATCGAGGCGCAATCCATCAAGGACAAGGCTGTCCTGGTGGTCGCGTCCCTGGCGGGCTACGTGATCTACACCATGTGGTTCGGCTTCGCCATCCTCTTCATGTTTGAGGGCTGGGGGCTCAAACTGGAGCATTGATAGCCTTTTTGGCACAGGATGTTTCCGGGAGCCTCCGGGAACATCCTGTGTTCCCCTGCCCCTGCCTTCTTTTCTCCGTTGCCTTCCTCTCCCCTCTTCCATTATGCTGGATGCCATGAGCTCTCTTTTTGACCGCCTGATCTCCCTGTTCCGCGGCACGCCAAGGCTTGCGCCCGCCGAGCTGCAGGCCGCCTTCCGCAGCCATTACAAGGATTTTCGCGCGCTGCTCACCGCCAACAACAACGCCCTGGAGCTGATGGCCGAGATGGAACAGGCTCTCGGTGCGGGCCAGCCCTTTGGCATGGCCTTTATCCGGGGCAACTGCACTGCGCTTTCCGTCAATATCTACAAGATGATCCACCACCTGACCCGGCTGGCCGACGGCCGGTATGGTGAGCTGGACCAGCCCTTCCGGGCCATCACCAAACAGCTCGAACAGGTCATCGCCAGCAAACACGTCAACACTGAGGGAGCAAACATCCTCCCCATGGCCGAGGTGGATGCCTCTACCGTGGATCAGGTGGGGGAAAAGATGGCCAATCTGGGCGAGGCCAGAAACCGGATCGGCCTGAGAACCCCGGACGGCTTTGTCATCACGGCAACGGCGGCCCGGCAGTTCATCGAGGCCAACGATTTGCAGGTTGAGATCAATCGCCGTCTTAAAGGGTTGGATATCGACAATCTGGAAGAGCTCTACACGGTCAGCGCAGGCATCCAAGGCTTGATCAGCAATGCACCCCTGCCGGCGGAACTGGAAGAGGCGATTCTGGGCCACCACCAGCAGCTCGACACCGCCCCGGAGGCGGAACTGCTGGTCGCCCTGCGCTCAAGCGCTCTGGGCGAGGACAGCAGTAACATCTCCTTTGCCGGGCAGTACCGGACCCAGCTCAATGTCAGCCGCGAATTTGTCACCCAGGCCTACAAAGAGATCGTGGCAGGCAAGTACAAAAGCCAGGCCATTGTCTACCGCCAGCAGCGGGGCTTTCGCCACCAGGACGTACACATGTGCGTCGGCTGCCTGCGCATGGTGGACGCCGCCATCAGCGGGGTAATGTATTCCCGCGCCCCGGATGATCCGCGCAGCCCCTTTGTCATCATCCAGGCGGCACCCGGCCTTGCCAGCACCGTGGTGGACGGCAGCGCGGCCAGCGAGCAGCTCCGGGTCAGCCGGACTGCGCCCTACCCAATTGTGCACAGAGCATCCGCCACGGAGCAAAGCCAGACCCTCACCGAACCCCAGGCCGCCGAACTGGCAACAGTCGGGGTGCGGCTGGAAGAACATTTCGGCACTCCCCAGGATATCGAATGGTCCATAGACCGCGCAGGCCTGCTCTATATTTTGCAATCCCGGCCCCTTGGCCACTCCGTTTCGGAAGAGGTGCGGGAATCCAGCAAACACAGCGCCACACCAAATGATCTGCCCGCCCCGGTTTTGAGCGGAGGGGTGTGCGCCAGCCAGGGCGTCGGCTACGGCCCGGTGTTCACCGTGCGCTCCAGCCTTGATCTGCTACGCTTTCCCAAGGGCGCGGTGCTGGTCATCGAGACGCCCTACCCGGACTGGGCCAGCCTCCTCAACCGGGCCGTGGCCGTGGTCAGCGAAACCGGCCAAATGGCCGCCCACCTTGCCACCGTGGCCCGCGAGTTCGGGATACCTGCAATCTTCGGCATGCATCAGGCCCTGGCAACCCTTGAAAACAACAGCCTGGTCACGGTGGACGCCACCGCAGGCAAAGTCTATGAAGGGAGGGTGGAACCCCTGCTGGCCCTGGCCCCGCCCAAACCCAATCTCATGGCCGGAAGCCCGGTGTACAAGATCCTCACCGAGGCCCTGGTCCACATCACCCCGCTCAACCTGACCGATCCGGCCTCTCCTTTTTTCCGGCCCGAGGGTTGCCAGACCCTGCATGATCTCACCCGCTTCTGCCACGAAAAGGCGGTGGTGGAGATGTTCACCTTTGGCGAACGCTACGGTTTTGACGACAAGGCGGCCAAGCAGCTGGTGGTGGAAAATTCACCGGCCCAATGGTGGGTGATTGACCTCGACGACGGCTTCACCCCGGATTTCGACCCGGAAAGCCGCTATGTGCATCTCGGCCACATCACCTCCGTACCCATGCAGGCCATCTGGCAGGGCATGATGGCCTTTCCCTGGGCAGGGCCGCCGCCGGTCAGCCTGGGGGGGCTCGGCTCCATCATCTTCCAGTCCACGAGAAACCCAAGCCTCGACCCAGGGGTGCGCTCGGCCATGGCCGCCAAAAACTACTTTCTCATCTCCAAGAACTTCTGCAACCTCAGTGTCCGGCTCGGCTATCATTTTGCCCTGGTGGAGGCCAACCTGGGGGAGTTTCTCACGGAAAACTATGTGAGCTTCCAGTTCAAGGGAGGGGCTGCGGATGAAAACCGCCGGTTGCTGCGCATCCGGCTGATCAGCGAAATCTTGAACGAATTCGGGTTCCGGGTGGAGCAGAAGGTGGACGCCATGACCGCCCGGATCGAGAAGAAACCCGGACCCTCTCTGCTGGAACGGTTGCGGGTTCTCGGCTACCTGCTGATCCACACCCGCCAGATCGACATGGTCATGGCTGACCAAGGCATGGCCGCAAACTACCGCGAAAAAATCATGGCCGACCTGCACACCCTGATGGATATCCCAACGGAGGGATGACATGACCCAACCGCTCAATATCCTGCTCATTGACGATGAAATCGATTTCGTGGAAACAACCGGCAAAAGGCTGATACGCAGGGGCTATTCGGCAAAAACCGCGCTCACCTGCGCCGAGGGGCTTGAGATCATCGCCTCGGGCTGGCCCGAGGTGGTGGTGCTGGATGTGATGCTCCCGGACCGCGACGGCATGGACTGCCTGCGGGAGATCAAGGGAAAATGGCCGACCCTGCCGGTCATCATGCTGACCGGCCACGCCTCCATGGAAACAGGGCTGCACGGCCTGGAATGCGGGGCCAGCGACTACTGCCTCAAACCCATCGACCTGGAAACCCTGGTGGAAAAGATCGCCATCGCCCATCGGGAGAGCCGGGCGCCTGGGGCATGAAAAAAGCCATCCCGCCGCATGGCAGGATGGCTTTTTTGTTTCAGGTTCCCCCTCCCTTGACGGGAGGGGGTCGGGGGGTGGGTGAAGTTGCCAGCGGCAGCAGTACGTTCCCCCTCACCCTAACCCTCTCCCGCAGGTAAGCGAAGACTCCGAGGGGAGAGGGAACTTCTTTGCATCCGGCAATTTTCTAACCGGACAATACTGACTTTTTCTTAATCAATGCCCGCCGCCGGAAAGCACGCCGCTGGCCGCCAGGGTCAGAATAACCGCCTCGGCCAGGGCCATGATCGCCATGGCCCTGTCCTTCCGGGCGAAGAGCCCCGGGGTGATGACCAGGTAACAGACAATGGTGATCCCGGAGAGGATGGCCACCGGCAGGAAGTTGAGAAAATCGCCATAGCCGAGGAGCTTCATCCAGGACCAGCCGACAGGCAGGGTTTCCCAGTGCAGAAAATTGGTGTTGATGGCCACCAGATAGTCGTGCACCGGCTGGCTCCAGTAGATGGAGATCTCGCTCACCGGCACGATTGAGGGCATGATGCCCAAAACATACAGGGCAAAGGTGATTACCATGAGGGCCAGGCCTGCGAACATCCCTTTTTCAAGAATATCGGCGTACAGGACCTGTTCCTCGGTCGCTTGGGTATTATGGTGTGACATGAGACAATCCTCCGTAAAATAGACTATTAGATCGTTCCGTTAAAACAGGCTGATGCCCATGGTGCTCAACCCCTTCTGCACCGCCTTCAGGCCGGCGAAAAGGAGAATGACGATAACCATCCAGCGGATAAAGGTGGGCTTGGCGACCTTGAGCAAGCGAACCCCGACGAAGGAGCCCAGCATGATGCCGATGAGCGACGGCACAACCATCATGGGGATCACGCACCCCTTGTTCAGGTAGATCCAAGCGGCGGAGGTGTCGGTGATGGAGAGCAGGAACTTGGAGGTGGCCACGCTGATCTTGAGCGGCGCGCCCATCATCAGGTTCAGCACCGGCACGTTGGCCCAACCGGCGCCCAAACCGAACATACCGGCCATGAAACCGATGATGATGAAGGTCAGCAGGCCGGGGATGGTGCGATGGATCTTCCAGTTGATCTCTTCCTTGGTGGTCGGCTCATAAAAAACGCCGGTGATGCGCAGGGCGGAGGAAAGCGCGTCCGCCTGGGGAACATCGGGAACCGTTGATTTCTTGGCGGTGAGCATGATGGCCACGATGCCGAGGATGGTGCCGCCCAGGGCGAGCTGGACGATGTGGGTGGGCAGGGCCAACCCGACCATGGCGCCGACAATGGCCATGGTGGAGGCGATGAGCGCCACCGGCATGGCCAGACGCAGACTGGCGAGGTTGGCCTTCAACAGGCCGGGGCCTGCGGCCAGGGCGCCGCACAGGGCCACGAGCAGACCGGCGCCGCGGACAAAATCAAGGTGAAACGGAAAAAACCCGCCGATGATGGGCACGAAGAGCACCCCGCCGCCGACCCCGCCAAGCACCGCGATGATGCCCATGACAAAGGTGACAAAGAGGAGAATCACCGGCCATTTCCACCAATCCGGGTCTCCCATGGCCGGGACAGGAGCCATGTCCGCGGCTTCCGTTGCCAGGGCCCAGGCCGGGCTCAGCATGATGGCACACATGAGGGAGACAAACAGCATCCCCGCCTTTTCCTTGATGTTTCGTAGCATCCTTGTTTCCTCCTTGTCTTTCCTAACGCAAAAGTAAAAGAATATATGCGCCGCTATTCAAAAATGACCGAAACATTTGCGTTTCGCGTCCGGCATACGGAGCCGTAACGAAATCGGGTGAAATGTAAGGGTTATTTCTTAACGGCCCCTAAAAAATGAACCAGCACTGTGAACGCTTGCATGCAACCGAGGGGGACAACCTTCGCTGGATGAAAAGGCAGAGGCCTTTCCCGTTCCGGCGATGGCTATTTCTAAAAATTTTCGGTATGCTTACTGCTCTCAAAAAGTGCTGTCAAGAAAAAACTGTTCATCTTTGAAACATGTGTGTTGCATTACGCATCATCAGATAAAAATGCTGCGTAATCATACCGATACGCTGCATTGTGCAACATTTTCCCAGGACTCTTTATGATGGAATTTTCCCTGCCGGAGGTTTTGCGGATACTGAGCACGGAGGTCGCCGGGTATGCCGTACCCATTGTCGATCTCATTGCCGTGCAGACCAAGGATCCGTACAAGGTTCTGGTGGCCACCATCCTCTCGGCCCGTACCAAGGATGAAACCACGGCCAAGGCCGCGGCCAAACTGTTCAAAGAGGCGCCGGACCTGGCCGGTCTGGCGGGATTGAGCGAAGAGCGGATTGCCGCGCTGATCTTCCCGGTGGGCTTTTACAAGAACAAGGCCGGGTTTCTCGCCCGGCTGCCCGGGGTGCTGGCCAGCGAATTCGGCAACCGGATCCCCGACGAAGTCGAACCCCTCACCCGGCTGCCAGGGGTGGGGAGAAAAACCGCCAACCTGGTGGTGGCGGTGGCCTTCAAGAAACCGGCGATCTGCGTGGACACCCATGTCCACCGGATCATGAACATCTGGGGCTATGTGCAAACCAAGACCCCGCTGGAAACCGAGATGGCGCTCCGGGAAAAGCTGCCGCCCCAATACTGGCTGACCATCAACTCCACCCTGGTGGCCTTTGGCCAGGGCACCTGCAAACCGGTGGCCCCCCACTGCGACCGCTGCGTCATCGCCCGGTATTGCCCGAGGATCGGGGTGAGGCCGAGAAAAGTGCTTCGACAGGCTCAGCACGAACGGAATGTTCAATCAGTAAGACAATCATCCGTTCGTGCTGAGCCTGTCGAAGGGCCATTTTTACGAGCCCATCAAAAACCCACCGAGGATGGTATGCGAAAATTCGTCTCCTGGAATGTCAACGGCCTGCGGGCCGTGGAGAAAAAAGGCTTTGTCGAGATCCTCGCCGGGCTGGACGCCGATCTGGTGGCGCTCCAAGAGATCAAGGCCTTGCCGGAGCAACTGCCGGAAACGATCAAAAACATCCCCGGCTACACTGCCTACTGGTTTTCCGCCCAGAAAAAAGGGTGCGCCGGGGTGGCGACCTATAGCAAAGAGCCCCCCCTTTCGGTGATCTACGGCATCGATCACCACGACCACGATTACGAAGGCAGGGTGCTGACCCTGGAGTTTTCCGACTTTTTCTTCATAAACGCCTACTTCCCCAACTCCCAGCCCGGCCTGGTGCGCATGGAGTATAAGCTCCGGTTCAACAACGACCTGCTCGCCTTTGCCCAAACCCTGGCCAAGCAAAAGTCGGTGGTGATCTGCGGGGATTTCAACGTGGCGCACAAGGAGATCGACCTCACCAACCCCAAGCAGAACGAGAAGAATCCGGGCTTTGCCCCGGAGGAACGGGCCTGGATGGACCAATTTCTCGGGGCCGGGTTCGTGGACACCTTCCGGATGTTCAATCAGGAGCCGGGCCAATACACCTGGTGGAGCTACCGCTTCAACGCCAGGGCCAGGAACATCGGATGGCGGATCGACTATTTTTGCGTGGACACAAAGAGCGCGGGGAGAGTCAAGGCGGCGGGGATTCTGCCGGAGGTGCAGGGTTCGGACCATTGCCCGGTGAGCTTGGATTTTGCATGAAGGACGAGGAAACCTGACCGGTTTTTGATTGCTTCCCTGCCGTGATTCAGCATAGAATCAATATGCAGAACTTGCCCAGTGACACATTGGCTCCTTCTGTCTGATCCACCTTGACCGAAACTATTGAGGAAATAGTCTGTGCTTTTTCTGACGCTGGAACAACATCAAGAAGTATTGCGGCGTCTATGCGCTCTCGGCAAAAATCACGCAGACAGAACCCCGTGCCATTCAGCCGGTATAGAATACACCTCGGTCATGCTCTGTTTTCTCCTACATCACCTCTCGGTCGCAGAGACTCTTCTTCGTCTTGCTGATTCATTTGGTCACACATGGTTCCCCGTGACTGTCGGCTATACCATCACGCGGACGATGTTCGAGACGGATGTAACCGCTCACTATATAACTCAAGTCCCAGCGGACCGTGCTCGCCAATACATCGAATTCGGTCATGTCCTGAACAAACGCAAAATGGATGCCTGCTCGAAACACAGAGAAAGCAAAGACCCACAGTGGCGTGAAGCCATGGCCCTTGTGTGGGAGAACCATTGGGCATCACAAGAACGCGATGTGATCGAAAAGTTCAACGCTGTGACTCCACAATTCACACGCACACGCAGAAATCGAAAAGAAAAACCGGAAATTTCTCAGAACTGGTCAGGAAAATCGATCAGACAAATGGCCTTGGATGTTGATCACGTTGAAGCATACGATATTTTTTACACCGCACTATCCTCGTTCACTCATGTGGATGTTCATCTCGCTGATCGTTTCCTCCAGCATCGCGCAGATGGACCGGTTTGGTCTCAGCAAGCGGAAGAAGGCGATGTTGGCAACGTTTTCAGGTATGCCGCATCATTTATGACCTGCTATCTAAAACTGTTCAGTCGTCAGTTCGCAACATGGTTGGAAGCAGATGTACAAGAATGCTGGAAGATAGCCCCGTAGGTCGGTGTTAGCCCGTCAGGGCGTAACCCGACAATTGAAATCGCCGAGTCCGGCGGCCTAAGCCTATGTCGGGTTTCGCTTTGCTCTACCCGACCTACCACTGCTTTTTGATTGACTTACCCACCCTGAATCATCATAGAATCTTGGAAGATAATACGCATGGTGTCCTCTCGATTTTGGGGGAGTATTTGGCCGGGGAACGGATGACGAATCTCAAGGTGGTGGGTATCGGGGAATGCCTGGTCTCCAACAACAAGGAAGATATGATCAGGACCTATGCCCTGGGCTCATGCGTGGCGCTGGTGGTGCAGCATCCTGTCAGCAGAACCTGCGGGCTTGTCCATATCGCCCTGCCCGACTCCTTTCTGCTTGCCGATGCAAGGAAACGAAAAGAGGGGTATTGCGCCGACACCGCCGTGCCGGCGCTACTGGAAGAAATCCGGCGGGAAACAGGCCTGTACAGCGCGATGACCAGTGGACTGATTGCCACGCTGGCCGGAGGCGCCCGGATGATGCGGCTGAAAAACGACTACCATATCGGCGAACGTATTGTCCAAAAGGTTCTCGACCTTTTGCAGCGGTATAAGGTTCCGGTTGCGGCGATGGATGTCGGCGGAGAGGTTTCGCGGACTGTCTCCCTGGCCGTGGGCAGCGGCGAGGTGTTTGTCGCATCCCCCGGAACAAAAGAACGGCTCCTGAAATAACTGTGCACCGTTGCCTGCGGCCGCAGGCGTTTCCTTCTCTCACCGAGGGCTCTCCATGAAAGCACGGATTCTGGTTGTTGATGACGAGAAGTTGTTGCGGGAGATGATCTCCGCCTGGCTTGCCAATGAGGAATATGAAGTCATGGAGGCCGAGGATGCGCCATCGGCCATCGCCATGCTCCGGAGCGAACCGTTCCATGTGGTGGTTACCGACAAGAACATGCCGGGAACCCTGCATGCGACCGAGGGAGGCCTTGATGTTCTGCAGTTTGCCAAGACCAGCAATCCGGCCTGCGGCGTCCTGATGATGACGGGCTACGCCTCGGTTGAATCCGCCATCGAGGCCATGCGTCTCGGCGCCTTCGACTATATCAGCAAACCGCTCATGCTGAGCGAACTCAGTGAAAAAATCGCTCGCATCATTTCCTACCAGCGGGTGATGGACCCGGGCGACACCCTCGCGGCCTACGAGCGTTTTTGGAGCGAATACCTGGCTGCCGTGGAAGAACAACCGGATGTGAAGGCCTGCCTGAGTCAGGAGAAAAATGCCCATCTCCTCACGACGCTGCAGCAAAACCTTGATCTGTTCTTTCAGGAAAGAAAGACCAGGGAAAACCTCCTCCTCGAACAGCGCGAGGCCTTGAGCAAGATCGCCTTCCTGGCCTCCCAGCTCAGGGAGGTGCTGCCCAATGACGACTCCGAGGCAAGCGTTCTCCTGAATGCCCTTCTCGCGGAAACCGAGCACCGTCTCTGAATGGACCCCACCCCCTGCCCAACCCCAAACAATCCAGGAGCAACCATGGTTGACGATCCGTGGCAAACCATGATCCGTACCGGCGAGCTTGGCCGCCACCCGGTCCACTTTTTCACCAGCACCTCCTCAACCAACGATCTCGCCCTGGTCCTGAGCAACACCGGGGCGCCGGATTCCACCCTGGTCGTGGCCGACAGCCAAAGCGGGGGCCGGGGCCGTCTTGCGGGCAGGATCTGGCATTCGCCGCCCGGAACCGGCCTCTATTTTTCGCTGATCCTGCGCCCGCGTCTTGCCCCGCCGGATTTCCCCAAGCTCACCCTGGCCGCGGGACTTGCCCTGTGCAAGGGGCTGGAAAGCCACACCCATTGCCGGCCCGGCCTGAAATGGCCCAATGACCTCTTCCTGCAAGGCAGGAAATGCGGCGGCATCCTTACGGAAACACAGGCCGTGGCGGGAGCCGGATCGACCGCGGTGGTGATCGGCATCGGCCTTAATGTAAACACCCCGATGGAGGCCTTTCCCGCCGAGCTGCGCGCCAAGGGAACCTCGCTGCTGGAGGCAACCGGCCGTCGCTGCGACCGAGGCCCCCTGCTTCAGGCCATTCTTGCCGAATTGGACCTCATGGTGGCCCGGCTGGAACAGGGGGATTTCCCCTCCATCCTCGCCGAGTGGCGACAACGGGATATCCACGCCGGACAGCACGTCTCCTGGGTGAACACCCACGGGAAGATCATCTCCGGCATCTCCCTGGGGCCCGACGAAGAGGGGCTTCTCCATATCCGGGATGCACTGGGACAGATCCATGCCGTCATCTCCGGAGATATCTCCCTGGCCCAGGAATAAGGCGCACCTTCCTTCTCCGGCAAAGAAAAACAAGATTCCCCAAGGAGGCCCTTTCCGTCATGATCCCTCGCCCTATCCAGCGGCTGCTGCTGACCACGCTCTATGACGCCTTTGCCGAATGGGCCGACGCCTTCGCCTTTGCCTGCCGCAAGGGGTGCGCCACCTGCTGCACCCGGAGCGTCACCATGACCAGCCTGGAAGGCGATGGGATCATGACCTTTCTGGCCGAGGCGGACCGCCTCTCCGCGCTGTCCGCTCCCGCATTTCAGCCGACCGCAAGCAGGATGGGGCAGTGCACCACCAACACCTTCGTCGCCGCCCATCTCCGGGGCGAATCCGTGGAAGAGGCGGAAAGCTGGGATCTGCGCCCCTGCCCGTTTCTCAAGGAGGAGAGTTGCACCATCTATCCGGTGCGGCCCTTCGGCTGCCGGCTTTTTGCCTCCCTGGATCCCTGCGCCGCAAGCGGAGTGGCGGAGATGGCGCCGGGCTATCTCGCCGGCGCCACCGCCCTGCTGCAATACATCGAACATCTGGATAGCGGCGGGCGCTGGTCCACCATGGTGGAACTGCTGGCCGGGCTGCGCACCGGGCAGGCTGACGGCTATGGGCAAACAACGGCAGCGATTCCCGGCTTCCTCGTCGCCCCGGACGAACGTGATCTTGTCGAGCCGCTGCTCCAAGGGTTGCTCGCCCGGGAGGTCGAGAATCAGACCTTCGCACAGTGGCTCCGGAAGGCGCGGCCATAAATCATCCAAAGATTGAACCGTATCCGGCTTCCTCGCAACCGACGGCATACTTCACACAAAAAAAGGGCGCCTTCCCAGCCGGGAGGCGCCCTTTTTTGTGTGCGGGAAAAGGTGACTTAGTAGCGGTAATGGTCCGGCTTGTAGGGGCCGGTCACAGGCACATCGATATACGCGGCCTGCGCCTTGGAAAGCTCGGTGAGATGCACGCCGAGCTTCTTGAGATGGAGGCGCGCCACCTTCTCATCCAGCACCTTGGGCAACACATAGACCTTTTTCTGGTATTTCTTGGCATTGGCGAACAGCTCGATCTGGGCCAGCACCTGATTGGTGAAGGAGGCGGACATCACGAAGCTCGGGTGGCCGGTGGCGCAACCCAGGTTCACCAGACGGCCTTCGGCCAGCAGGGTGATCTTCTTGCCGCCGGGAAAAACGATGTGATCGACCTGGGGCTTGATGTTCTCCCAGGTATACTTGCGCAGGGAAGCGACATCGATTTCGGAATCGAAATGGCCGATATTGCAGACAATGGCCTCGTCCTTCATGGCCTTCATGTGCGCGTGGTTGATGACCTTCTCGTTGCCGGTGCAGGTGACGAAGATATCGCCCTGGGATGCGGCCTCTTCCATGGTCATCACCCGGTAGCCTTCCATGGCCGCCTGGAGCGCGCAGATCGGGTCGATCTCCGTTACCCATACCTGGGCCCCTAGGCCACGGAAGGCCTGGGCGCAGCCCTTGCCCACGTCGCCGTAGCCGAGAACCACGGCGAGCTTGCCGGCCACCATCACGTCGGTGGCGCGCTTGATGCCGTCCATCAACGATTCACGGCAGCCGTAGAGGTTGTCGAACTTGGACTTGGTCACCGAGTCGTTGACGTTCATGGCCGGGAAGAGCAGGCCGCCTGCTTTCTCCATCTGGTAGAGGCGATGCACCCCGGTGGTGGTTTCCTCGGTCACCCCGCGGATGGCCTTGGCCGCGTTGGTCCATTTCTTCTTGTCCGCGGCAAAATCCTGCTTGAGCACACCAAGCACGGCCTGCCACTCCTCGTTGTCTGTTTTCTTGGGTGCAGGCACCTTGCCTGCCTTCTCGAACTCGGCGCCCTTATGCACCAAGAGGGTGGCGTCGCCGCCGTCATCCAAAATCATGTTGGGCGGGTTGCCGTCCGGCCAGGTCAGGGCCTTTTCCGTGCACCACCAGTATTCCTCGATGGTTTCCCCTTTCCAGGCATAGACCGGAATGCCTGCTGCGGCAATGGCTGCGGCGGCATGGTCCTGGGTGGAGAAGATGTTGCAGGAGGCCCAACGCACCTGGGCGCCCAAGGCAACCAGGGTCTCGATCAGCACTGCGGTCTGGATGGTCATGTGCAGGGAGCCGGAGATCCGCGCCCCCTTGAGGGGCTTCTTCTTGCCGAATTCCTCGCGCAGGGCCATGAGCCCGGGCATCTCGGTTTCCGCGATCCTGATCTCCTTGCGGCCCCAATCGGCCAGACCCATGTCCGCAACCTTGAAATCGGTCTGTTTTTTTACCGGAGCTTTCTTGGCCGGCGCTTTTTTTGCTGGTGCCTTCATCGGTATTTCCTCCTGACTGCGCCTTGGCGCGGGCTGGTCATGCATGTTTGCTGTAATCGTTCCCCAGGAACGGAAAACATGGCTCAATCTCTGTAATGTAACCGTTTAGCAGTGCCGCAGATGCGCGAAAGAGGTCTGTCCGCTACACACACGGTATGCGGACAGACCGATGACAAAACAGATGCGGTGCTGCTGAACGTTTGCTACTTGATTCCGGCATCATTCCGCAAGGCCTCGGCCTTGTCGGTACGCTCCCAGGTGAACTCCTCCCGCTCCCGGCCAAAGTGGCCGTAGGCCGCGGTCTTTTTGTAGATCGGACGGAGAAGATCGAGATGCTGGATGATCGCCTTGGGCCGCAGGTCAAAATGCTCGTTGATGAGCTGCCTGATCCGCTCGTCGCTGATCTTGCCGGTGCCGAAGGAGTTGACGTTGATGGAGACCGGCTTGGAAATACCGATGGCATAGGCGATCTGCACCTCAAGCTCGGTGGCGATCCCGGCGGCCACCAGATTCTTGGCCACATAGCGGCCCATGTAGGAAGAAGAACGGTCGACCTTGGAGGGATCCTTGCCGGAAAAAGCGCCGCCGCCGTGGGATCCCATGCCGCCGTAGGTGTCTACGATGATCTTCCGGCCGGTGACCCCGCAGTCGCCGACCGGGCCGCCGATAACAAAACGGCCGGTGGGGTTGATGAAATACTTGGTGTCCTTGTCCACCATCTCGGCGGGGATTATGGGCTTGATGATCTCCTCCATGACGCCGGCCTTGAGATCCTCGTAATCAACCTCCGGGGAATGCTGGGTGGAGAGAACAATGGCCTCGACCCGCTTGGGCCGTTTGTTTTCGTATTCGATGGTGACCTGGCTTTTCGCATCGGGTCGCAGCCAAGGCAAAAGCCCTGCCTTGCGCACCTCGGCCTGCCGCTTGGTGAGCCGGTGGGCATAGGTGATGGGCATGGGCATCAAGACCTTGGTTTCGGTGCAGGCGTAGCCGAACATCAACCCCTGGTCGCCGGCGCCCTGATCCAGATCAAGGCCGGACCCTTCGTTGACGCCCTGGGCGATGTCCGGAGACTGCTTACCGATGCTGGTGAGCACCGCGCAGGATTGCCAGTCAAAACCCATCTCGGAAGAGTTGTAACCGATATCCCGCACGGTTTCCCGAACCACGGAGGGCATGTCCACCCAGGCGGTGGTGGTGATCTCGCCGGCAATAAGGGCCATGCCGGTGGTTACCAGGGTTTCACAGGCGACCCTGGCCTTTGGATCCTGGGCAAGAATGGCGTCGAGAACCGCGTCCGAGATCTGGTCGGCAACCTTGTCCGGATGGCCCTCTGAAACAGACTCCGAGGTAAAGAGATAATTTGACATTCCAACTCCTCATGATTTTCGATGAAAAAAATAGGCTGCCCCGCAGCCTCGAAACTCTTTACTTTTATTAGAATACAAGAAGTTGTCAAGGATAATCACGACAAAAATAGAGCAAAAGACGCCTGTTATCCCGACAGAGAGGTTTTTTCCAAGGATTTTACCGCGGCAACAAGTTGCGCGTTGACCGGCGCCGGGATACCCAGGCGGTTGGCCTCTTCCAGCACCGCGCCGTTGATGGCCTCGATTTCGGTTTGCCGCTTCCCCCGGACATCCTGGAGCATGGAGGAGATATTCCCTGCGGTGGCCCGGCAGACCGCGATGGTCCGGGCCACGGGATCAGCGGCAATAGCAATCCCCTTGGCCCGGGCAACGCCGGCCGCTTCCAGCACCGCAGCCCGCAACAAGGCAAGGGCTTCGTCATTCTCCAGCAACCCGCCGTTTTCGCAGTTGTAGAGGGCGGTGAGGGCATTGATCCCCACGTTGACCAGCAGTTTGTTCCAGACCTGGGGCAGGATATCGGCTTCAACCCGCACCTCCAGCCCTGCCCGCCGGAAGAGTCCCGCAACCCCCTCCAGGGCCGCCCTTGCCTCCTCTCGCACTTCGCCAAGAAATCCGAGGCTGGTCGCGCCCTCCCCACCGAAACGAACCCTTCCCGGCCCAACAAGATGCGCGCCCAGGGAGGTAACCGCCAAGACCACGGGACAGGGAAGCTCCGCCTCCTGCAAAACCGGGAGATGACCAATGCCGTTTTGCCAGGCAAGCAGCAGGGTGTTTTCCGTGAGCAGAGGAAGGAGGGCCGGGAGGGTGTGGGGAAGAGCGGGGGATTTGACGCAGAGCAGAACCAGGGTTACCGGCCCGATCCGTTGGGGGTCGGCGGTGACCTGAACAGGGAAATGCGCGAGACACCCTCCACGCTCGAGGGTAAGACCCGAGTGCTGGAGCAGGCCAGCCCGTTGGCTGTCATGGTCCAGCACCCAGATTTCTTCATGGATCCGGCAGAGGGTGGTCGCCAGCAGGCAGCCCAGGGCGCCAGGTCCGACGACGGCAACCCTCCCGGGAGAGGTGTCCCGCATGGTCGCGGTTAACGGGTAATGGTCACGTCTTCAACAATGACCGCATACTTGTACCCGGAACCAAAATCCTTGTTCGCGGCAAGCACGCCTTCCACCGTGACGATATCGCCCTTTTCCGCCTTGCCCGCCGAGGTCACCACCAGATCGTGGGTATTCTTCAAGGGATCGCCGGTGCCGTCCTGGAGATGCAGCCAGTTTTTCCCCATGATCTGCGGGGAAAATTTGACCACCTGCGCCTTGATCTTCACCTTTTTGCCGTTCAAACCCGCGGCTTTGCCGAAAACATCCGCAACGGTGAAGCTGTTCCCGCCGGTGGCCTTGGCAATCTTCAATTCCACAAAAGGCACCACGGCCTTGCCGCTGCCAGGAGCGGTTTCAGAAGCGGCCGGCGCGGAAGCTGCGCCGCCCTCATGCTGCATGGCCGCGCCAAAAGCGCCATCAGCCGCTGGTGCGCCAGGCGTTGCGCCGGGGGCACCGGCAGCGCCTCCACCATGGGCCTCGCCCATCGCCGGTTTTTTGCCTTCAATGCCCGGAGAAAAGACAATCTCGGCAAAGGTACGGTTCAGACTCTTGCTGGGAAAATTCTGCATGATCTGCCCTTCGGCAACGGTGCATGCCTCGCCCACCTCAACCTTGGTCTCCGGCACCGCCACCCAGGTGTCTCCTTTTTCAGCGGCAATAAGCACATAGGTGAAACCGCCGCCGGAAAGAACCTCCTTGGCCTTGCCCTGGATGGTGCCGGCGGGCTTGGCCGCCTGCTGGACCCCGTCTTCCGTCACGGCCGCAGCCTGGTCGGCAGACTTGGTTTCCGGCTTTTGATTATTGCAGGCAACAAGCGCCACCAGACACAACCCGCCCACGAAAAAGTTCCGCCACTTCATTCCATCGCCCATACGCTCAACGCTCCTCCCTCTGCTCTTTCTTTCAGAATATGAAAACAGCGCACCGCAGCCTTTCCGCAATGCGCCAACGTTCTTTGTCTCAGGACAACTTCCCCGGAAAAAAGTTCGCATTATTTTCAATTGGCGCCCTTTCTGGGGTTCTCTCTCTTCGCATCCCGGCCTTTGCTTTCGTACTGGTAGGTCAGCTTGTCACCCTTGACCCCGATCCGCACACTGCCCCCCTTGGCCAACCGGCCGAAGAGCAGCTCTTCGGTCAAGGCATCCCCCACTTCCTGCAGGATAAGCCGCCTGAGCGGCCGCGCCCCGAATTCCGGCTCATATCCCCTGGCGGCCAGCCAGGTCCGGGCCGTACCGCTGAGAGTGATGGTCACCTTGCGTTCCGCCAGCTGAATCTGCAGCTCCGCGATCATCTTGTCCACGATCCGCTCCATGAGTCCTGCATCCAGGGGATTGAAGGTGATGGTCGCGTCCAGCCGGTTCCTGAACTCCGGCGAGAAGAGATTCTTCAAGGCCCGGTCGTTCCTGCCCCGGCTGTCCCCGGTAAAGCCGATGGCTCGCTCGCTCAGCTCGCGCGCCCCGGCATTGGTGGTCATGATCAAGATCACATTGCGGAAATCCGCCTTGCGCCCGGCATTGTCCGTGAGGGTCGAGTGATCCATGACCTGGAGCAGGATGCTGAACAGGTCCGGGTGGGCCTTTTCGATCTCGTCGAGCAGGAGCACGCAGTAGGGATGCTTGCGGATGGCGTCGGTCAACAGCCCGCCCTGGTCGAAGCCGACATAGCCCGGAGGCGCGCCGATGAGCCGGGAAACCGCATGCTTTTCCATGTACTCGCTCATGTCGAACCGCTCGAAATGCACGGACAGGGCCGAGGCCAGCTGTTTGGCCACCTCGGTCTTGCCGACCCCGGTGGGTCCGGCAAAGAGAAAGGAACCGGTGGGCCCCTCGTTCTGCTTGAGGCCCGCCCGGGATCGCTTCACCGCCGTGACCAGGGCGCTGATCGCGTGGTCCTGGCCGAAGATGTTCTTTTTGAGCACCGTGTCCAGCTCGCGGAGATGACTCAGGTCGGAGCCGCTGACGCTTCTCGCCGGGATCCGGGCCAACCGGGAGACCACCTTTTCCACATCGCGCACCGTCACGGTCCGCCGCTTGTCGCCTGGGACAGCGGCCAAGCGGAAGGCGGCGCCGATCTCGTCCAGCACGTCAATGGCCTTGTCCGGCAGAAAACGGTCGGTGATATAGCGGCCGGCCAGTTCCGCCGTGGCCTTTACCGCCGGGGCCGAGTAGGTGATGTTGTGATGCGCTTCGTAGCGGGGCAGCAACCCTTGCAGGATGGCGTAGGTCTCGGCCACGCTGGGCTCCTCGACGTCGATCTTCTGAAAACGCCGGGACAGGGCGCGATCCTTTTCGATATGGTTCTTGTATTCCTCGTAGGTGGTCGAACCGATGCAACGCAGGGTTCCGGCCTGAAGAGCGGGCTTGAGCAGGTTGGAGGCGTCCATGCTGCCGCCGCTGGTTGCCCCGGCCCCGACAATGGTATGGATCTCGTCGATGAAGAGAATGATGCGCGGCTCCTTTTCCACCGCGGAGATCACCGCCTTGAGCCGCTGCTCGAAATCGCCCCGGTACTTGGTGCCGGAGAGCAGCCCGCCCATGTCGAGAAGCCGGATCTCCACCCCCTGCAGCAAATCCGGCACCTTGCCTTCGTGGACCTGCAGGGCCAGACCCTCGGCAATGGCGGTTTTTCCTACCCCCGGCTCGCCCACCAGCAGCGGGTTGTTCTTGCGCCGGCGGCACAGGGTCTGCATCACCCGTTTCAGCTCCGAGGTCCGGCCGATCAGGGGATCGATCAACCCCTGGGCGGCGCGTTCGCTGAAATTGATGGTGTATTTCTCCAGCGCCTCGTTTTCCTTGGTTTTTTCAGCGCCCTTTTCCTCCGCCTTTTTTTCCTCCTGGGGGGCTTCCTCGCGTTCCAGGCCATGGGAGAGATATTCCGTCACGTCCAGCTTGCTGATCCCCTCGGAATGGAGGAAGTACACGGCAAAGGACTCGGCCTCGGCAAAGATGGCGGCCAACACATCCCCGGCATCCACCTCTTTTTTCCCGCAGCTCTGGACATGGGCTATGGCCCGCTGCAAGACCCGGTTAAAGCCGAGGGTCTGGATGGGGTCGTGGGCAATGCCCTCCTTGACCATGGGCAGGTTGGAGGCGAAAAAATCCTCCAGCCGTTTCTTCATCCCCTCGGGATCGCCGCCGCAGACCACAATGGCCCGGGCTGCCAGTTCGTCGTCCAGCAGGCCGTAGAGGATATGCTCCACCGTGACATGTTCGTGCCTGCGGATCTTTGCCTCCCGGATGGCACGCACCAGGGCTATTTCCAACTTCGCATTTATCATCTCGCGCTCCTCTCGGGAAACCCGTCACGCCTTTTCAAGGGAACATTTTAATGGGTATTCGTTCTTGCGGGCCAGGTCATGGACCAGAATCACCTTGGTCTCCGCCACGTCGCGCGTGTACACCCCGGCCACCCCCACCCCCTGCTCATGGACATTGAGCATGATCCGGTTGGCCTCTTGCACGCTCTTGTGAAATATCGTTTCCAGCACCGTCACCACGAAATCCATGGTGGTATAGTCGTCATTGTGCAGCAGCACCTTATACATGGAAGGGCGTTTGGTCTGCTGTTTCTTTTCGGTGACAACCGAATCTTCACTCTCCCTGCCAGTACCGCCCATGCTTCTCCCGCTCCCTTGCAATCACTCCGATGTCTGTCCATTTTTCCAAAAATAATCATTTTTTCCCGATCCGCACGCCCATCTCTCATTTTTTTCAACGGGCGGACCCTATCCGGCCACCGTGGCATGCCTGGAACGTTCCCGAACCTGCAGGACGGAAAAAAGAAAATCCTCCAGAACCAGATACTCAGGCAGGCCGGAGCCTTTCAGCCGGTATTCCGCCGTAAGCAAGGCGGTTCGGGCCTGGGTCAATCCCGCCAGGGTGAAGCGCTCTGCCTGCTGAAAACTCTTGTACACGGCAAAGGGATGACCGGCCAGCACCTTCTGCTGCGGGCCGAGAGCCGCTTGCAACTGGGGCAGCAGCCCTTTTTGGAAGGCGGCATAGGAGATGGACTCGGGATATGCATAGGCAGGGTATTCGATGATGGCGCGCACCAGCAGCAGCTTGCGCAGGAAATTCCGCAGCCCCGCCACCACGATGAGCGGATGCACCCCGTTTTCCTGCAACCGCCGGGAGATGGTCAGCGAGGCGGCCAGATCATGGTTGCCAAAGGCCTCGTTCAACTCGTACAGGGCCTCTTCCCGGGTCCGGCCGACCATGGCGTTGAGATCCTCCATGGTGACGGTCTCCGCCTCGCCCACGGACAGAGCCAATTTTTCCGCCTCCATGGCCACGGCCACCGGATGAAAGCCCACCCGCTCAAGGAGCACCGGCAAGGCGCGCGGCTCCAGTTTCTTGCCGAACCGACCCAGGCTCTGCTGGACAATATCCTTGAGCAGTCCGTCCTGATCCTTGCGCGCCGCGGAACTCGCCCCGGTATCCACGGAAAGATCGACCACCACGCAGTTTTTTTCCAGATATTTGAAGAGCTTCTTGCGCTTGTCCGCGGCCTCGGCCATGAGAATCAGGATATTGCCCGGAGGAACCCCCGCCTCCAGGGCCGCGGTCAGCAGCTCCGCCCCATCGACCTTGGCCGCGGCCACGGGGAGGTTCCCCTCGCCTGTTGCACACGCCTCCGCCACCCAGTCCAGCTCCTCCGGCTTGGCAAAACCGAACAGCTCCTGCCAGCGGCTCGGCGCGCAGGCAGCCATTTCCTCTTTCTCCCAATCCGCGAGGGTCAGATCGGCCAGGGCCAACATCTGCGCCAGATACCGCAGTCCCTTTTTCAGCTCTTTTCCGCTCCAGGCCTTGCGTGCCTTGTCCCAGAGGGCGCCGGCCACGACCTTGGAAAAAAGGATCTGGGAGTCCGTCACCCGGATAACCTGCCTGGCGGCAAACAGGCTGTAGGTCTTGAGCATGTTGACCGTGGCGCCGATCTCTTCCTGGTCGCCGTCAATGACCTTCAGGCTGCTTAGGCGCTGGGCCTCATCGGGCAGCAACCGGCAGACCAGGTCGTTGGCGATCTCCTGACAGAGGTAGCGTTCGCCGAAAAGCAGGTAGACCGGCGCGGTTTCCCCACGTTCCACCCCCTTGAGCAGCGTATTGATTTCCTGCCGTTTATAAACCGCCATCCCTGTATCCTTACGCCCATGCAATCCTGCAAGAACGGACGCGCTTCCTGTTGACTGACTCACCCCTTATTGCTACTCTCAATAGTAAGTAATGTGTCTCGTTGCCCTTGTCACTGAAAAAAATCCCTGACAAGCCCGGCAACCCTCGGCAACAGACCATCCAGCCAAAAAGGCCGCCATGACGCCAGCCGCAACTGAAAAAACAGGGGTGCTCCTCGGCGGCTCCGGTCTGATCGGCGGCACCCTGCTCTATTATTTCAAAACCCATGGCGAGGGGAGGATCAACGTCCTTGCCCCCAACAGCAAAAAACTCAGCCTGCGCGACCCGGACGACATCCGCCGCTATTTCGAAAAGAGCAAGCCCGCCTTCATCATCAACTGCGCCATTGCCGCCATCGACAGCGATCCGCTGCTTGCCTACGAGATAAACTATCTGGGCACGGTCTCCCTGGCCAAGGCGGCCCAGGAACTCGGCATCCCCTACATCCACCTGAGTTCGGCCGCGGTCATGCCCAACGGCCTCAATCTCAGCGAGGAAGACCGCCTGGATCTGCGCCCGGATCTGCCCAACTACACCAAGGCCAAGCTCATGGCCGAGCTGAGCCTCGAACACCTGCGCAGGGTCGGCGGCCTTGATTACACCACGATCCGGCTGGGCATCGTCTATGGCGCCCACGACCACAAGATCCAGGGCTTTCACCGGTTGTTTTTCGCCATTGCCGACCGGTCCATGCCGGTGCTCTTTACCAGGCAGGGGGCCATGCATTCCTATTCCAACGCCCGGAAGCTGCCCTATTTCATCGCCCAGGCGCTGGACAACCGTCCCGAGTTTTCCGGGCAGACCTACAACTTTGTCGACCCCAATCCCGTCTCCTTGAGCCAGCTCATCCTCACCATCAAGTCCTATCTTGAGCTGAAAACCCCACGGGAGATCTACCTGCCTTTCCCGGTGGCCCAATTCGGCATGGGGATCATGGCCAGGCTGGTGCGGCTGATAACCCGGCTCGGCATCGATGCGCGGATGCCGGCCGAGCTGCTGTTTTTGAAGAATTTCTACGAGACGCAGACCCTGTCCGCGGCCAGATTAAGGCGGTCAAGCTTTGTTGATCCCGACCCGGAGGCAACGATCTTCACCGAGTTGCCCGAACTCATCGAGTACTATGTGACCCGGTGGGAGCACCTGAACCTTATCGAGCCGTTCAACAAGGAATTTTTTGACCCGCGCAGGCGGGCCGAGGAATTTCTTCACACCCCGGACCAACTCCTGCGGGAAATTCACCAGGAAAGCGATCTTCCCTTTCTCAAGCAGTGCCCCCTGTCCAGCGCAACCCAGGGGGAAGGAACCACGCAGGGCCGGGCGGACTGAAGCCTCGGCCCTGCGCACGGATTACACCGCGCAGCGCTGCACCTCGGCGCTGACCCCCACCTTGCCGTAGTTGCTGGCCCCGCACTCGTTTTTCCCCAGGTCCATGGTATCGGCCTCCTCCTGGCTGACCTTGAGCCAGCCCCCGTTTACCCTGCGGATCTCGGCATATACCCCGGGCTGGGGGCGCATGTTGTCCTGAATGAAATCGGCAAACTTCTTCTCGTTGGGCAACCGGAAGGCGATGACGTTTTCCCGGAGGTCTCCCAGTTTGGCAGAAAAGATCCGCTCACAGGTGGCCTCGCTCCAGTTGGTGTAATGGCCGGGCAGCACCAGCACCCCGTCGTCGAGGTTCCGCAGCCGCAGCATCAGGCTGATATAGAGCTCTCTGGCCCACTCCTGCCATTTGCCGCCAAGGTCGGGACGGCCGGCGGTGTTGATGAAGACGGTGTCCCCGCTCACCAGATAGGTGTCATCGATGAGATAACAGGTGCTGCCCATGGTGTGGCCCGGCGTGTGCAGCGCCTTGACCCGCGGGCCGTCCCCGCCCAAAGGATAGATTGCTCCGTGGCTGACCGGCGTACAGGGAAAAACCGCGCCTTCGAAATCCAGACTGTTGACCATGGCCGTGCAGCCCGGCTCCTCGGCGAACTGGGGGGTGCCGGAGATATAGTCGGCCTGGCGGTGGGTCTCGAAGCTGGCGATGATCTTGCTGCCATGTTGGGCGGCCAGGCTCTTGTATTCCTCGATGTTGCGCGAGGGATCAAAGACCATGGCCTCTTTTCCGTGGATGAGCAGATAGCTGCACGAGGCCTTGCCAGGCCGGATAAACTGATACAGAGTATAGGGATGTCCCTCCGGAGTGACCTTTTTGGGCGCCAGGGCATTGCCCCAGCTGACAATGCCCTGCCTGAGATACCCCACATCGGCGAAACCATTCTGACAGAGCAGGTCGGCAACGTATTTGGCCGAGCCCTCCTTGGCGCAGACGATCCGGATCTTCTCCCCCTTGGGGATGCGGTCGAGACTGCCCTGGACATCCTCCATGAAATTGAAGTAGGGAATATTGAGGTAGGGAAAAAACGCCGGCCCCTCGACGCTCCAGTTGGCAAAATCCTTTTCGTTGCGGACATCGAGCAGGATAAAATCAGGTCTGCCGCTGATCCAGTCAAAAAGCTCATTGGCGGTGTAGAGAAAAGGTTCGCGTGCTTCCATGGGGCCTCCTAAAAAAAGGGGTTGAGGTTTATATTAATAAAGATTACTAATACCGGAGATTTTCCGCAACGGCTTTTCCTCGGAGCAAACCCTTTTGTCTATTTGTTCCTCCGCGCCTGTGCTATTATTTAATCACATCCGATCTGCCGCCTGAAATTTTTTTTAACTCAAAGAATGCGAGATGACGATTTCCTCCGATCCTTCCGACAACACCCTGACCCAGGACCACCTCCAGCAACTCCGCCGCCGGCAGGAGATCATTGAGAACCTCCTGCGCATCAGCTTCAGCGACACCTCGCTTGCCGCCCAGCTTTCCACGGCCCTGGACCTGATCGTCGAGATCCCTTGGCTGCCGCTTGCGGCAAAGGGAGGAATTTTTCTGGTGGACAAAACCAGACCCAAATCCCTCACCCTCTTTGTGCACAAAAACATGGCGGCCTCCCTGCTGGAACATTGCGGCACTCTCAACTTCGGCGAATGCCTGTGCGGCACCGCCGCCGCGGAACAACGCTTCATCTTCGCCCCGCATCTGCCCGAACAGGAGGCCTTCCGCTATGCGGGCCTGGAAGACCAGAGCCACTACATCGTTCCCATTGTCCGAAACAACCAACTGCTTGGAATACTGATGCTCTATGCCGAAGCAGGACACGCAGGCGGAGAAAACGAGCGCAAATTCCTGGAGACCGTGGCCAACACCCTGGCCCTGCTCATCGAACGCCAGCAGGGAGCGGACCGTCTGCTGGCCAGCGAGGCGAATCTGGCCAAGGCCCAGCAGATCGCCCAGCTTGGTTACTGGGATTGGCATATCAGCGAGAACCTCCTCTTCTGGTCGGATGAGGTATACCGGATCTTCGGGCTGAAACCGGGAGAGACCCCGCCCACCTATGATAAATTCCTGAACCTGATACATCCGGATGACCGCCGGAAGGTGCAACACGCCGTCCAGGACTCCCTTGCTGGCAAAACGCCTTACAACATCAACCATCGCATCATCCGGGAGGACGGCGCCCCACGCGAGGTCCACGAAGAAGGCGAGGTGGAGTATGACGCGCACGGCGAACCGCTGCGCATGTTCGGGATCGTCCAGGACATCACCCTGCTGAAACGAACCGAGGAACAGATGGATCTGGCCGCCAAGGTGTTCGACAGCAGCATCGAAGGCATCACCATCACCGACGCCAAGGGAACCATCCAGGCGGTGAACAAGGCCTTCACCCATATCACCGGCTACAGCCCGGAGGAGGCCATAGGCCAAAAACCGAGCATCCTCAAATCGGATCGCCACGACGAGGCGTTCTACCGCGCCATGTGGTCCACCCTGCTGGCCGAGGGAAAATGGGAGGGTGAGATCTGGAACCGGAGGAAAAGCGGCGAGGTATACCCGGAACGGCTCACCATCACCGCGATTACCGACGAGTACGGCCAGGTTACCCACAATGTGGCGGTGTTCCACGACATGAGCGAAATCCGCAGCTACGAGGAACAGCTCCATTTCCACGCCTACCACGACGCCCTGACCGGGTTGCCCAACCGGCTGCTGATGCTCGACCGTTTCACCGTGGCCCTCAGCCAGGCGCAGCGGTTGCACAGGCAGGTGGCGGTTCTGGTGCTCGACCTGGACAACTTCAAGCATATCAACGACAGCCTGGGCCACAACATCGGCGATGTTCTGCTGCAGCAGGTTGCCCAGCGGCTGAAGGAGGGAATCGGCGATGATCATACCGTGGGCCGCCTGGGCGGCGATGATTTCGCCATCCTCATCGAGCAGTGCGAGGATGAACAGGATGCGGTGCGGATGGCGGAAAAGGCGATCGGCCTGTTTGCCAAGCCCTTCAACCTGGCCATCTACGAAACCTTTGTCACCGTGACCATCGGCATCACCTTTTTCCCCTCCGACGGCAATGACGCGGACACCCTGCTGAAAAACGCCGAACTGGCCATGTACCGCGCCAAGGAGGAGGGTAAAAACAAGTATCAGCTTTTCACCACGGCCATGAACGCCAAGGTGGTGCACCGCCTTTCCCTGGAAAACAGCCTGCGCAAGGCCCTGGATAACCATGAGTTCCTGGTCTATTACCAGCCCAGGGTTGCCGCGGCCACGGGGCGCATTCTCGGGATGGAGGCCCTGGTTCGCTGGCAGAGCAAGGATGGCCGCCTGATCTCCCCCCTGGACTTCATCCCCCTGGCCGAGGAAACCGGCCTTGTCATCCCCCTCGGCGAACAGGTGCTGCGCCAGGCCTGCCGTGAGACCCGCCAATGGCTGGGGAAGAACAAGGATCTGGTGGTTTCGGTGAATCTCTCCCCCCGCCAGTTCATGCAGGAGGATTTGGTCCGGACCATCATGGGAATCCTGCAGGAAACCGGCCTGCCCCCCTCCCAGCTTGAACTGGAGATCACCGAAGGCGCGGTCATGACCAACGAACAGGCCGCCCTGGCCCAGCTTCTTGAACTGAAGGCGCTCGGGGTCCGCCTGGCCCTGGACGACTTCGGCACGGGCTATTCGTCGCTGCACTATCTGCGCAGGCTGCCGATCGATACCCTGAAGATCGACCGCTCCTTTATCAAGGATCTGCCCGGCGAGCCCAACAGCGCGGCCATTGCCGCCACCATCCTCTCCCTGGCCCAGGCCCTGCATCTGGAGGTGGTCGCGGAAGGGGTCGAAAATACGGAACAGCTCGAGTTTCTCCGCCACCTCAACTGCAACGAGATCCAAGGCTATCTGTTCAGCCCCCCGGTTCCCGGCGCTGCTTTTGCCGCCTTCCTGGACACGGACACCCCCTTTCCGCTTCCGGAATAGCCCCTCACCGCAAAGGCCGGCACGCGCCGGCAGCCTCTGGAGGCGCCTGTGAAAGTGACGGACCTGAACCTGGGTGAGCAGCTGAAGATGTCCGAGCGGGAGATCCGCCGCAGGTTGGAGTTATTGTCCATCACCCCGCGGGAAATGGAGGAAATGATCGGGCTGAAGCCCCTGATCGCCCCCCATGTCGATGACCTGGTGGAGCAATTCTACGCCATGCAGGTGGAGGTGGAGGAGATCGCCAAGCTGATCGGCGACTCCGAAACCCTGGCCCGCCTGAAAAAACATCTGTGCCGGTACATCCTCACCCTTTTCGACGGGGATTACGGCATGGAGTATGTGCTTTCCCGGCTGCGCATCGGCATGGTGCACAAGCGAATCGGGGTGCCGCCCAAGCTCTATGTGCCCTCGCTCCACAACCTTTTCTCCCTGCTGCGGCGCCGAATTCTCCTCGCCTCGGGCAATGATTGCGGCATCTGCGGCCGCAGGCTGGAGGCCCTGGAAAAACTCCTGCTTTTTGACCTGGAGCTGGTTTTTGACACCTATATCCACAGCCTCATGGATGCCCTGGCCAAGGGCCGACAGGAGCTGGAGGAATACGCCGAGAGCCTGGAACAAACCGTGGCCCAACGGACCCAGGAACTGGCGGCGCTGGCCAGCAAGGATGGGTTGACCGGGCTCTTGAACCAGCGCAGCTTCTATGAGGAGTTGCGGCGGGAAACCGCAAGAACCCTGCGGACCGAAGGAAAGATCGCCCTGCTCTACCTGGACCTGGACGGCTTCAAGAAGGTCAACGACACCTTGGGACACCGCCAGGGAGACGAGATCCTCCTCGCGATCGCCGATATAATCCGCCCGGTTGTCCGCGCCGAGGATATTGCCGCCCGGTACGGCGGGGACGAATTCTGCATCCTCCTCCCCCACAGCGGCGCTCCCGAGGCCAAGGAGGTGGCGCAGCGGCTGATCCAGGCCTTTGACAATGAACCTCGTCTGGCCGGGAGGCAGGTTTTCCTCAGCATCGGGATTGCCGTGGAAAACTGGAATGATCTGCGGGACGGGGATCTGCTCGTTAAAAAGGCCGACGCAGCCATGTACCTCTCCAAGAAGATATCCGGTCATGCCGTGACCGTGGCGGACCAGACAGGCGAGCCCCTCTCCTCGCCCTGAACGGAATCAGGACCATCCCCGCCCGCGGAACAATTTTCCGCACTCCTCCCCCTCTCCTTTCTTCATTTTTCACTCCGCCTGCGGTATAGTGGCGGAAATCATCCCTTTCCGGGAGTATCAGTAAAAAAACAAAAACGAGGTACCGCCATGCCGTATGTGAGCATCCGCCTTGCGGGCACGTTGACCCGCGAACAGAAAGAGGAGATGTGCGCCGGGGTCACCAGGGTGATTGCCGAGGTGACCCAAAAACCCGAGGACTCCATCCTGATCTTCGTGGACGAGGAGCAGCATGAGAATATTGCCAAGGGCGGCAAGCTTCTCAAGAAACCCGCCTGATGGCCCAACTCTCCCTGCTGAACATCTCCGGCAAGGACGGAGCGCGGCAACGGTTGCAGGCGCTGCGGCAGGAGCTGAATCTCCATGCCCACCGCTATTATGTGCTGGATGACCCCATCCTTGCCGATGCCGAGTACGACCGGCTGTTCCAGGAGCTGGTGGCCCTGGAGCGGCAGTATCCCGAGCTGATCACCCCGGATTCGCCCAGCCAGCGGGTGGGGGGTGCTCCCCTTGCCCAGTTTGCCACGGTGCCCCACGCCGTGCCCATGCTGAGTCTGGAGAACGCCTTTGGCGGTGATGACCTCGTGGATTTCGAAGAGCGTCTCTTCCGGTTTCTGCAGAGCAGGGAACCGATTGCCTATGTGACCGAGCCGAAGCTCGACGGGTTGGCCGTGGAACTGGTCTACGAAGACGGGCTCTTCACCCTCGGCTCCACCCGTGGCGACGGCCTGGTCGGCGAGGATATCAGCAACAACCTCAAAACCATCCCCACCATCCCCCTGCGACTTCTGGCCCCACATGGGGAGACCATCCCCAAGCGGATCGAGGTGCGGGGCGAGGTCTTCATCGGCTTGGCGGATTTCAAAAAACTCAACGAAGAGCGCGGGAAGGTCGGGGAACCCCTTTTTGCCAACCCGCGAAACGGTGCGGCCGGCTCCCTGCGCCAGCTTGACCCCAAGATAACCGCAACCCGGCCCCTTGATTTTTTCGTCTATGGGGTGAGCGACACCACCGCCTTGCCCTGCACCACGCAACACGAGCTGCTCCAATACCTCGGCCGCCTCGGCTTCAAGGTCAATCCCCTGGTCCACATCTGCCGCTCCATCGCGGAGGTGGTCAGCCAGTTCGCCCTGCTCCGGGAGAAACGGCCGACGCTCCCCTATGATATCGACGGCATGGTGGTCAAGGTCAACGATTTTGCCCTGCAAGAGCGGCTGGGCGCCAAGGCGCGCAGCCCGCGCTGGGCCATCGCCGCCAAGTTTCCCGCCTCCCAGGCCACCACCCGCTTGCTCGCCGTCGAATTCGGCGTGGGCCGGACCGGGGCGATCACCCCGGTGGCCATTCTCGAACCGGTAAAAATCGGCGGAGTCACGGTGAGCCGGGCCACCCTGCACAACGAGGATGAACTGCGCCGCAAGGGACTGATGCTCGGCGACACCGTCTTGGTGCAGCGGGCCGGGGATGTGATCCCGGAGGTGGTCAAACCGGTGATTGAGAACCGGACTGGGCAAGAACAGCCCGTGATCATGCCCACCACCTGCCCGGAATGCGGTTTTGCGCTGGTCCGGATCGAACAGGAGGCGATAACCCGCTGCCCAAACCCGGACTGCCCAGCCCAGCGGGTGCGGGGGTTGATCCACTTTGCCGGCAAGAGCGGCATGGACATCGAAGGTTTGGGCAAAAAAGCGGTGGAGCAGCTTGTCGGCCAGGGGCTTATCCAGGATATCCCCGATATCTACCAGCTTGAGGCAGGGGATCTGGCCGGTCTTGACGGCTGGGGCGAAAAATCGGCGGAGAATGCGGTGCGCGCCATTGAGGCGAGTCGAACCCCCACCCTGGCCAAATTCCTTGCCGCCCTCGGCATCCGGCATGTGGGTGAGGTCACCGCCCAACTCCTTGCCCGAAATTTCGCCTCCCTTGCCCGGATTTCCCAGGCCGGAGAAGCTGATTTCTTGCACATCGAGGGCATCGGCGCACAGATGGCCGCCAGCCTGGTGGAGCACTTTCGCGACCCGGCTGTCCGGGAGATGCTGGCCCGGCTTGAAGACCTGGGGGTCCGGGTGCAAGAGGAACAACCGGCTGCTGAGTCCGGCGGGACTCTGGCGGACAGCGTCTTTCTTTTTACCGGCGCGCTCGCCCGCCTTTCCCGGCATGAGGCCAAGGCCAGGATCAAGGAGCTCGGCGGCCAGGTGGCCTCGGGCATCAGCCGCAAGGTAACCCATGTTGTCCTGGGGGAGAGCCCCGGAAGCAAGTTGACAAAGGCCCGGGACTTGGGCTTGACTGTTATCACCGAGGATGAATTTCTGCGGCTCATCGGCCGCTGAACATGATCTGATTACAGCACACGCAGGGAGAGGAGGGGATATGGCACGAAAACGGGTGGTGACAACGGTTGCAGGGTTGGTGCAGGGCGTCTATTTCCGCGATTACGCCCAGAAGGAAGCCCGGAGCCTGGAGTTGAGCGGCTGGGTGCGGAACCGCCCGGACGGCACGGTCGAGGCCGTGCTGGAGGGCGAGGAAGAACAGGTCGGGCAAATGATTGCCTGGCTGCACATCGGCTCGCCCCAGGCCGAGGTGAGCGAGGTCCAGGTGACCGAGGAGCAGCCCCTGGGCGACAAAACGGCCTTTGCCATCCGGTACAACTGAGACAGGACACAGCCGACCCCGTACCGCCCGTCCGGGGTCCAAGGGGCATCGAACAGACCATCCTGATTGACTTTTTTCACCATCTGCCGTAGAATCGACCCCTTTATCCCGAGAAGGGGATACTTTTTTTCTGGCGAGGAGCAGCATGGAAACCGAGATAACAGCCCCCCGCAGGGTTCCGCAAAAAAGCCGGGCGCGCATCCGCTGCCCGCACTGCGGCAACGATAACGATTTTTTTGAGATCGCCGACGGGGTTGTCCTGACCACCCGCTATCAGCAGAATGACGATGGAAGCTTTACCCAGGAAGGCGACGAGTCGCAGGTTCTGGGGGAGATCAAGTTCTTTTGCGGCGAGTGCAACCAGGATCTCTCCGAGTACCACAACCACTTTCTGGAGATGCTTTTCTAGCGGAAGAACCGGACGCGATCGCTTGACCGGTTGGAGAATGTGATTTTTTTGACAAAAAAAAGGAGAAGGCAAAAGCCTTCTCCTTTTTTCATTCAATCCTGAACGAATCGACTGGCGTGGTGATTACACACAACCGGTCGGTTTCGGCAGGCCGGCCATCTTACAGGCACCCTTACCAGGACCGGAGGGGAACAGCTCGTAGATCCGCTTCAGCGGGAAGCCGGTGGTCTTGGAGAGGATACGGACCATGGGAGCGATACCGTTCTTCTTGTAGTAGTCCTGCAGGGTATCGATAACCTTGCGATGCTCGTCGCTCAGCTCGCCGATGCCTTCAACAGCCTTTACGTAGTCAATCCAGTGCTCGTTCCACTCTTCCATGCCCCTGGTGAGGAAGCCGTCTTCGTCAACGGTGAAGCTTGAACCATTATGCTCGATCGTAGGCATATTTATTCTCCTTCAGTAAAATTTTAACTAAATTATTGTGAAATGTAACGTATTCGCTAATTCAGGATGCCACTTATTACTATATGCTTCCCCCTTTGTCAAGCAGAGGGTTTTATTTTTTTCTCTCCCGGATTCGCAGCGCAAAACCCGCTGATTTAACACTGTTTTTTTCAGCCCCCTCTGCGGCCGCCTCAGGCAACCAGACCGGAGAGGCGGGAAAATATTTCCGGGGCAAAACCCTGCTCGTTTTCATACCTGGCATCCAGGGTGGTCTTGGGGTTGAAATTCTGCAGGGTGAGCCGCGAACGGGAGCGATCGAACTGGTGCGCCCAGGCCACGACATCTTCTTCGGTGTGCAGGCTGGGGGCAATGGTCATGCGAAACTCATGGGGGATACCGCTGTGGCGCAAAAGGCCGATGCTTTTCCGGATCGCGCCCAAGTCCACCGGACCACCGGCGCAGCGGTCGTACTTTTCCTGCACCAGGGGGGCCTTGACATCCATGGCCACCATATCGAGAAGATGATCACCAAGCAGCTGGGCCAGCACCTCGGGCCTGGTGCCGTTGGTGTCGAGTTTGATCGCCCAGCCCTCTGCCTTGAGCCGGGCGATCATTTTGGGAAGACCAGGGGACAGGGTCGGCTCGCCGCCGGAGATGCAGATCCCTGCCAGCCAGTTTCTGCGGGCTGCCAGGCGGCTCATGATCTCCTCGAAGGCAATGGTTTCCATGCCTTCCGGGGCGAGGACCAGCGGGTGATTGTGGCAGAATGGGCAGCGGAAGTTGCAGCCGCCCACAAAGAGGATGGCGCACAGCTTGCCTGGCCAATCGATAAAGGAGGTTTCGAGAAACCCCTTTATCAACGGCATGCCGGCTTCCACAACAACAGGACTGCTACTGCAAGGCGCAGCTGCCGGACTCGCAGCCTGCCTGTTTGCCCGAACGTCTGGCCGCTACGCTGCATCCATAACGGGCGGCGCGGTCCAGCAGATGGCTTTCGATATGGCCGAACTCATGCAGGGCGGAGGAATCGTCCAGCACCAGAATGGGCAGCGCCTTCCTCGCCTTTTCCACCAGGCCGTGCCAGGCAAGATGGGCCAGGGCTCCGGCGTCGTTGTTGCCCAGCACCTCCACCTGCACCTCCATGGCGGAGAGATCGAATTGCTTTTTCAGCTGCTCGCAGAGCACGCAGTCATCGGTGGTAAACAGTGTCATAAGGTTCTCCCCCCATTTAATTATTGAAGCGATCAATGTTCCGGTAGCGGTCATGCAGCTCGCCGAGCTTGCCCTTGTTCCAGCTCGAGATCTTGGTGAAATACCCGGTGATCCGGGTGATGCCGTCGACGTTTTTCGACTCGCAGTAGGGGCAGGTCTCGCTCAAGCCCCTGCTCGTCTTGCCGCAGGCAAGGCAGGCGGTGAACTCCGGGGAAAAGGCGATCTGGTCGTTCTGGGTGTACTTGAAGACATTGATCACGAAGGTGGCCAGGGCCTCCTTGTCCGGCTGCGCCTCGCCCAACCAAATGTGGGTGATGGAGCCCGCCTCGATGAGCGGATGGAACAGCCCCTCCTTCTCCACCCGGGCGATGGGGCTCATGAAGGCGCCCACATTAAAGAGGGTGGAATTGCTGTAGTAGACCTCCCCCTTTTCCCGGTTGCCCTGGACCACCTTTTCCGCCTCCGCGTTGAAATGGGCCAGATCCAGCTTGGCAAAGCGGAAGGCGGTGGACTCGGCCGGGGTCTGCTCCAGGACGAACTTCATGCCCATGGACTCGGCCAGCTTGTTGCAGACGATGTTCATGTGGGCAATGACCTTGAGCCCGAACTTGATGGATTCATCGGAATCGTGCAGTTCCTGGCCCAGATGCACCCGGATCAGCTCGTTGAGCCCCACCATGCCAATGAGAAAGGAGCACTTGTGCAGCTTGAGGTAAGGCTCGCCGTCAAGGTCCATGGCCAGCAGGGAGAGCGGCCCGCCCTTGCCCAGGCTCATCAGCCGTTCGATGAACTTCCTTTTCTGGCCATGGGCCTTGGCCGCAAGCTGAATCTTTTCGGTGAGCAGCCCAAAAAGCTTGGTGTCGTCGCCCTGGGCCTTGAAGGCAAGGCGCGGCAGATTGATGGTGACGTTCTGCAGGGCCGAGTAGCGCATCTTCCACGGCTGCTTGGCGTCCTCGATATCCGAGGCTTCGAGCTTAAAGCTCAACCGGCAGCATTCGGAGATCTTGGCCGTGTCGCCCCGGTCGAAGACAAAGTAGGTGTTGCCCTTGACCGAGGCCACCTCGCAGATATGGTGCAAAAAGTCCATGTGGCCGTCGGTTTTGAAGAATTTCTCGGTGATGTGCACCAGCGGCTTGGGGAAGAAGAAGGGCCGCCCAGCGGCATCGCCCTCTTTATACACCTCGAACAGCGCCCAGGCGAACCGCTGCGCCTGTTTTTCGTACTCGCGGTAGGTCTTGCCGGTGTACTCCCCGCCCGGCCCGATGGCAGGCACGTCCTCGAAATGCTTGGGCACCTCCCAGTAGATGTTGACGTCGGAAAAGATCGCCTGCCCGCCCCGGGCCACGGCCTGCTGGGAGAATTCGTAGATCATCATCTGGGCCAGCTGCTTGACCCCGTTGTCATCCAGCTCCTCCAGATAGGGGGCGTAGAAGAGGTTGATCGCGTCCCAGCCGATGGCCCCGGCAAAATGGCTCTGCAGGGAGGCGGCGAATTTGACCATGTGGGCGAGGAGCACCTCGGCATGCTTGGCCGGCTTGGCCATGGACAGGGCATGGGGCAGGTTGAGGCCGAATTTCTTGATGTACTCCAGGGACTGGCCGGAGCAATACGGCCGGTCGATAAAGCCCAGGTCATGGAGGTGCAAATCGCCGCTTAGGTGGGCGTCCGCCACGTCCGGCGTAAAAACGTGGAGCAGGGCGTACTCCTTCTTGATCCCCTCGGCCAGGGTGAGGTTGGTGGCCTCCGGGCCGTGGGGCACATTGGCGTTTTCCTTGTTGTGCTGGACCAACAGCTGGTCCACGTCGTAGAGCGGCACCCCGAGACGGGTGTGCATGCGCCGCGCCTCCTCCAGCCCCATCTCCAGGAGCTTGGCGTTGACCATTTCACGGATCAGCGGGCCGGTGATGGTTTTCACCTTGCCGGCCTGGATGGTCACCTCGATATCCTTACTGATCTTCTCGGCGGTGTCGCGGTCGATGAAGGTCTCGCGCAACAGGGCATCGACGATGCGCTGCCGGTTCCAGCCGAGCATGTCATCCTGGGAGGAACGGACAAAGAGGGCAATATCGGTGCTGTCCTCGTTTACTACCTGGTGTGTTCTGGCCTGGGCGGTTTCCGCATTGAGTGGCATCACAACTCCCATACCCTTGCTCTCCTTGGTGATTAAGAAATTAGTTGAAATCTTCCCCTCTGACTTCCCTTGAAACACGACATATTGTGTTTCGGGAACTATTATCGCACTACAGGTAGTATGCATGCAAGCAAAAATGGACTGAAAAAGAAGAAAAATTGATGGGGATTTTTTGCGCGGAAAATCAATGAAATGCGAAACGAAAGCTCTTAACGAAAAGCTTATGTTTCGAAGGGGTTTGGGACTGCTGAAGGAGAAGTTACAACGGCTATCCGGTCAGTTACTGGCTCACGGGGCAACTTGGCACGGTTCGTTGTCCGAGCGCCGGATGATGGTGTCCTTTTTCCAGTGGACATCGTCTGGCTGGGGGAAATCCACCAGATAGTGGAGGCCGCGGGACTCCTTGCGGATGCAGGCGCAACGCACGATAAGCTCGGCAACCTGGGCGATGTTGCGCAGCTCGATGAGGTCCGGGGTCAGGATGTAGTCGCGGTAATGCTGGTTCACCTCGCTGACGATGGCCCGGAGGCGTTCTCGCACTAGGGCAAGGCGCTTTTCGGTGCGGACAATGCCGACATAGTTCCACATCAGCCGCCTGATCTGATCCCAGTTATGGCTGACCAGGACATTCTCCTCGATGCGCTGGGCCGCACCGGCAAACCACTCCGCCACCTCGGGCAGCGCGACGTCGCGCAGTTCGGGCCACTCCCGTTCGCACTCAAGATAGGCCTGATGGGCAAAGACCACCGCCTCAAGCAACGAATTGCTGGCCAGCCGGTTGCCGCCGTGCAGCCCGGTGCAGGCGGTTTCCCCAAAGGCGAACAGCCCCTCGATGTTGGTCCTGCCCCACTGGTCCGTGACCACCCCGCCGCACATGTAATGGGCCGCAGGCACCACCGGAATGGGCGCCTTGGTCATGTCGATGCCCAGAGAAAGGCATTTATTATAGATGGTGGGGAACCTGTTTTTGAGAAACTCGGCAGGCTGATGGGTTATGTCCAGATACACGCAATCATCGCCGCTCGCCTTCATCTCGCTGTCAATGGCCCT
Organism: Deltaproteobacteria bacterium; assembly: GCA_021811385.1. Lineage (GTDB taxonomy): Bacteria > Desulfobacterota > Desulfobulbia > Desulfobulbales > Desulfurivibrionaceae > Thiovibrio. The sequence continues at coordinate 36,644 of JAJZPC010000004.1, forward strand.
GGCCACGGTGTCGCGGGTGGCCAGATCGCCCCGGGCGTCGTACTTGTGCATGAATGGCTGCCCGTGCTGGTCGATGAGCCGCCCGCCCTCCCCGCGCACCGCCTCGGAGATCAGGAAGTTCTTCACCTGGGGGTGGTAGAGGCAGGTGGGGTGGAACTGGACAAACTCCAGGTTCCCGACCCGGGCCCCGGCCCGGTAGGCCATGGCAATGCCGTCCCCGGTGGCGATATCCGGGTTGGTGGTGTAGAGATAGACCTTGCCGGTGCCGCCGGTGCAGAGCACCGTCACCTTGGCCTGGTAGGTGTCGATCCGCCCGGTTTCCCGGTCAAAGACATAGGCGCCCAAACACTGGTCGCTGAAGCTGTCGTGGGGCTGGTACGGGGTGCCGGTCTTGGAGCTGACCAAGAGATCCACGGCCAGGTGGTTCTCCAGCACCGTGATCCTGGGGTTGGCCGCCACCTGGGCCAAGAGCCCCTCTTCGATCTTGCGGCCGGTGAGATCCATGGCATGGGCGATCCGGCGGGCCGAGTGGCCACCCTCCTTGCCAAGATCGAGATGGCTGGGGTCATTAGCCTCGCTCTGGAACTGAACCCCGAGGCGGATCAACTCCTCGATCCGATCCGGGCCCGTCTCCACCACCAGCTTGACGATGTCCTCGTGGCACAGCCCGGCCCCGGAGCGCAGGGTGTCCTCGATGTGCAGGGCAAAGGAATCATTGGGCGACAACACGGCGGCAATCCCGCCCTGGGCCAGGTTGGTGGCGGTATCCACCTTGGCCTTCTTGGTGACAATGGTCACCGATCCTAACCGCGCGGCCTTGATGGCAAAGGAAAGACCGGAGATGCCGCTGCCAATCACGAGAAAGTCGGTGCTCTGTTTCATGGCCACCCCCGTAACTGTTCAGCACCACCACATCTGCTTTGTCATCGGCCTGCTCATGTGCACTAGCACACTTCGCAGACCTCTTCCTCGCATCTGCGGCACTGCTGGACAGTTACATTTTTTTTGTTTCGTCCCATTCCGGCCTCAAGCTGGACAGTTGCTTAACAGCTTGACATCTTCCGAAGATATTCTGTAAAGATGAGGCTCATTCGCACAGCATCCACTGTACTTTTATCTGCTCCTCGCCCCGATCCGCTCGTCCTGGTAAAGGATTTTACATAGCGCGGACCAGGCAGGATGGCAAGGATTCTTCACCATGGCTCCTCTAAAACTCGTCGTGTTCGACTGCGATGGCGTGATGTTCGACTCCAAAAACGCCAACCGGGTCTACTACAATCATATCCGCGAAACCTTCGGCCGCCCGGCCATGGACGAGGAGGAGCTGGAATACGTCCATATGCACCATGTGATGGACTCCATCCGCCACCTTTTCCGCCATTACCCTGCGGATCTGGCACAGGCCGAGGCGTACCGGCAGACGCTCGATTACACCCCCTACCTGCAATACATGCTCATGGAGCCGGACCTTCTGGAGTTTCTCGATTTTCTCCGGCCCGACTACAAAACCGCGATCAGCACCAACCGGACCTCCACCATGGCCTCGGTGCTGCGAATCTTTTCCCTGGCGGACCGCTTCGACAAGGTGGTCACCGCCTTTGATGTGGCCCACCCCAAGCCCCACCCCGAAGCGCTGGAGCAGATCCTCGCCCATTTCGGCTATCAGGTGGACGAGGCGGTGTACATCGGCGACTCTCAAGTGGACCGGGAGCACACCGAAGCCCTGGGCATGCGGCTCATCGCCTTCAAAAACCAGGCCCTGCCCGCGGAATACCATGTGAGCAGCTTCATGGAGATTACCCGGCTGCCGATCCTGGCCGAAGTTGGAAAAGGGGGAAAATGAAACTGGAAGTGACCCACAAAATCCTGGCCATGGAGCCGGACCTTGAAAAAAGCTCCGGCCATGTCCTGCGCTTCCTCGACCGCACCACCCTGGTGCACTACGATGCGGTGCGGGTTGTGGCGGACCAGTCCTGCTCCGCAACGGACCCGCGCTTCTGGCCCTGGCTCGAGCAGGGTCTGGCCGACAACCACCGGGTGCTGACACAATTGATTGGGGAGTTACGGGCCGCGGGCACCAAGGATTTCAGCGACCTGCTGGCCATGCCGCAGGGGTTTCAAAGCAAGATCTTCCACACCATGGCCCATCTGCTCGACGGCTTTTTCGGCATCGACAGCCAGTTTTACAGTCTGCCCGATGATTCCCACTGGCTGGGGGAAAGCCTGCGCAAGCAGATCAAGGCAAGCCCGGAAGAGTTCTGGCTGGTCACGGTGGTGGCCACATTGGAATCGCTGGAGCACCACGCCATTGCGGGGTTGCGCTCCTTTGAGAAATGACAACCGATCAAGCCTCTTGAAATGACTCTCCCCCTCCCTCGACGGGAGGGGGCCGGGGGGTGGGTGAAGTTGCAACCTGCCGATCTGGCTATTTCCCCCTCTCCCTAGCCCTCCCCCCCAGGGGGGAGGGAATTTTGGCTCAATCGTAATGATGATGGTGATGATGCCCGTGGTGATGGCCTTCGCCTGGGCCGCCGATCTCCGCCAGCGCCTTTTTCAAAATGGTATCGGTCTCAGCCATGCTGGCCACGGCCTTGTCCAGAAGATCCGCCAGCGCGCCCTGTCCCTCGCTGCGCACCAGTTCCACCCATTTCTTGAACTCGGCCTCGTGGTTGTGGTTATGCTCAATCCAGTGAGGCAGAAGAATCCGCAGCTTTTCCATCGTGGTTTTCTGGTCCATCTAGGCCTTTTCTCCTTTTTGAATCACGGTTACCCGGCCGTTTAAAAAATCAATGGCCCGGACTACAGCGCCAGGGATGAATTGCGGCTCCTCAAACAGGGTGCTGATCCGGATGCCGTCCTCACCGACCTCAAGCTGCGAGGCGCTTTCCGCCACCACCGCTTCGTCGCCATCCTGCACAAGAACAACGCGCATCTGACACATACCCTGCCTCTTTCTTTTGTTTTTTTAACTGTGACGCCTGGGAAAAAACAATATAATATCTTTTTTCCGCTTTATCATGCAGATTTGCAGACCATAAAACCACAGCGCGAGACACCCGCATGCTCCTCGACGATCTCCCGGCCATCCACACGCTGCTGACCACGGCCAAAACCATCGCAGTGGTCGGCCTCTCCCCCAAGGAATCCCGGCCCAGCAACATGGTGGCCCGCTACCTGATCGAGGCGGGCTACACCGTGATCCCGGTCAATCCCGGCCAGGAGAAAATCCTCGGCCTACCCTGCTACCCCAACCTCGCCGCAATCCCCACCCCGGTGGATATTGTGGATATCTTCCGCCGCTCCGAGGATGTGCCCCCCATCGTGGACGAGGCCATTGCCATCGGCGCCAAGGCAATCTGGATGCAGGAAGGGGTGATCCACGCCGAGGCGGCTCGCACCGCGAAGGCGGCAGGGTTGATGGTGGTGATGGACCGCTGCATCAAGACAATGCACCATGATCTGGGCCACGAACAAGGATGAGCATAGCGACTGGCAGGAAAACCGCTTGACAAAGAAATCTCCAAGGCGTACGATTTGACGTACGGAATGAGGACTGACAATGACAACACTTTCAGCAACAGAAGCACGAAAATGCCTGTATAGCCTTGTTGATGACGTAGCCGAATCCCATGATCCAATTCAGATTGTGGGCAAGCGGCATTCCGCGTTTCTGGTCTCGGAAGATGATTGGCGGGCGATCCAGGAAACCTTGTACCTCACCGCAGTCCCTGGCATGCGCGAATCGATTCAGGACGGACTCAAGAGCCCCATTGAAGAGTGCAGCGAGACGCTTGAATGGTGAGCTGGCGTCTGGTTTTTACCAAACAGGCGCAGAAGGATGCGAAAAAAATCGCGCAATCCGGACTGAAACCGCAAGCCGAGCGACTGCTCGAACTCCTCACAGAAAATCCGTACAAAAATCCACCGCCATACGAAAAACTCATCGGCGATCTTTCCGGTGCATATTCCCGAAGGATCAACATCCAGCACCGGCTTGTGTACCAAGTCATGGATGAGACCCAGACCGTCAAAGTCATCCGGATGTGGACCCACTATGAATAACTGACGTGTACGCCGCCCCGCCCCCTTGACAGTGATACTACAAGTCAGTATCATACTGATAAAATATGAACAGCACGCACCGCAAGACACTTGCCGCCATCTTTTCCCAGCCCCCCCCTGCAGCCATTGAATGGCGGAGAATTGAGGCGCTATTGATGGCACTGGGTTCAGTGCTCATCGAAGGCGATGGATCACGGGTCTCTTTTATCCTCAACAACGAAAAGGCCGACTTTCACCGGCCTCATCCGGGCAAGGACGCCAAACGGTACCAAGTGCGAAACGCCAAGGATTTTCTAACCAGAGCAGGAGTCTTCCCATGAACACTCTCAGTTACAAGGGCTACACAGCCAAAATCGAATTCGACCCCGACGACAACCTTCTGTTTGGCAATATCGTCGGCATCCGTGACACGGTTGGCTTTCATGGCGAGACGGTGGCCGAACTCAAAGACGCCTTCCGCGAGGCGGTTGATTTCTACCTTGAAAGTTGCGAGAAATCCAGACGTGTTCCCGACAAGCCATTTTCCGGTAAATTTGTCGTCCGGGTGGAGTCCTCGCTGCACGGCGAGATTGTCGCCGCCGCCGTCAATGCAGGGAAAAGCGTCAACAAGTGGGTAGCCGACACCCTTGCCGCAGTTGTGCATGCCCACCCGCAGGCCGGGCAAGCCGGAGAAACGGGAAAGCGTTCCTGATTTTCCGAGCTAGCTCGATAATAATATTGTTAGCCATCAAGGAAATTGAATAATGTCACCATGGTTCAGTTTTACAATTGCTTGCCTCGCTCTGCTCATTTCAGGAGTGACTGCATGGCTTACATTTTTCCGTAAAGGAAAACTAGTGATGACTCAACCAACCGTTATATTCTTTGGCCCTGATGGTTCAAAGTTCGATAGCAGTAAAAACAAGATATATCTTAGAACCCTACTTTACAGTACAGCTAAGCGTGGCCAAGTTCTGGAAAGTCTACATATTTCAATTCACCGCAATGAGACCAAACAAAATTTCAATATTTGGGTTTACGGCGAGAAAGGGAACCTGAAAAGAGGTAGCGGATTATTTATACCGCAAGAAGGTGTTACGTTTGACCATCACTTTTTACTTCCTGAAGATGGCGCAAATTTTGCCTTCAACTCAGGTTCATACAAATTAGCAGTTATCGCAAAATTAGTGGGCAGCTCCGCTTGCCATGAATTAAGTTCTATAAACCTTACAATTAATGACGCACAAGCAGCTCAGTTGGCTGAGTCAAATACGGGCATTTATTTTGATTGGGGGCCTGATCAACAAAGCTACCACTCTCATATTGATACAAGACCAGAAAAAGAACCAGATATTGGGCAGTTACTAGAAATCATGGCATAACGCCAAAATCCAGCCGACGCAAAAAATGCGCGGCTGATTTTGGCGTTATGCGCTGAATACGGAGTAGTGATGGAACATTTCGTCAGTCCACGTTACGACCACTCCAAACTAGAGAATCCGAGTTTTACAGACCTTATCGATGTGTTCGAAGATTCCTGGCAGAAATACGTATTCTGGCCGTCCAAAATGCTACTGGATCATGGCGGTGACGTCGCCGCTATGACTTTGGTGACTTCGTACTTCGAAGCTATCGCCATCTATATGACCGGAGAAAATAGCGAGGGAAAATCAAAACCATTCTTCGTGAACGGTTTTTCGCAATGCTTTGCCGCGAGCACGGAAGGTATCGAGCTCGCGGCAAAGGAGATTTACAAGCACATCCGTTGCGGCCTTGCACATACTGGCATGCTCACGCCTCGGGTTAATTTTAGCCGAGAGGGAGCGCATGCATTCTATGTCACGTATCCAAAGAATCCGGATGGGTCACTTAACCTAAAGGTGCCGGCTGCGTCTATAGTGGTCAATCCGCAACGAATGTACGAGGGCGTTCTGCGCCACTTTGCACAGTATATTAAGAATCTCCGTGGCGGAAGCCGACCAGATCTCGCATACACATTTCAGAAGGCCGTTTCTCTTCTCTGGGCACTGGAAGAGGGCGAAAACGTCATAGGTATGACGGAAGATGAATTCAAGGGGCGCGCATAACAACCGCGTGGGGTCACGCCTGATGGGTATCTCATCCGACATCAAGCCCATTTCCTTTCTCAAATCCCACGCCGCCGACATCTTAAAACAGATCAACGACACCATCGGCCCGTGGTCATCACGCAAAACGGGGAACCGAGGGCAGTTCTTCAAGACCCCGAAAGCTATGACAACATGCGCAAGGCCATTGGCCTGCTGAAACTTCTCTCCCAAGGAGAGGAAGACTTCAAAAGAGGGGAAACAAAACCACAGGAGCGTGTTTTTAAAGACATCGAAAAGATGCTGGCACAGCACGGCAGATGAATCCGCCACCGCACAAAAAAAAGCCTGCCTGGAAAACCCAGGCAGGCCATAAATCTCATCTTTCGCTTCACTCCCGGTGAAGGGCTAACTCACCCTCAACACCCTTTACCGCCGCCACCGATGGCGCACGCCGCACCCTCTTTTCCCTCGCCACCGTCCGCAGCCACCGAGCCAAGGATATAGGAGCGGGCAATCTTCACCCGGACGTTGTCGGCAATCTCAAGGGTGGCCACCCGGTCGGTCAGACCGGTGATCTTGCCTTGGAGGCCGCCGCTGGTGAGAACCTCGTCGCCCTTCTTGAGATTGGCGATGAAGTCCTGATGCTCCTTGGCCTTTTTCTGCTGGGGCCGGATCAGGAGAAAATAGAACACGACAAAGATCAGAACAAGAGGCAAGAAGCTCATCAAGCCTTGCGCCCCACCTGCACCAGCCGCAGCGTCTGCGGCATACGCTACACTAACCATAAACCCCTCCGATTCAGTTTAACTTTTTCAGACAGGCCGAAATCCGCCTGCTCCCTTATTACTCCACCGTCCGCTTGGCGTAAAAATCCCGGCGGAACTGGCTGAAACGATCTTCTTCAATGGCCCTGCGGATCCGGGCCATGAGCCCCACATAATAATGCAGGTTGTGGATGGTGTTGAGCTGCGAGGAGAGAATCTCCCTGGCCATGAACAGATGCCGCAGATAGGCGCGGGAATAATTGCGGCAGGTATAGCAGTCGCACTCCTCATCCACGGGCCGGTGGTCATCCTGATGGCGAGCATTTTTTATAACAAGCCTGCCGCTTGAAGTAAAGAGCATTCCGTTTCTGGCGTTTCGCGTGGGCATGACGCAGTCGAACATGTCGATGCCGCGATAGACCGCCTCCACCAGATTTTCCGGGGTGCCGACCCCCATGAGATAACGGGGATGATCCGCAGGCATGAGGGCCGCGATCTCCTCGGTGATCTCCATCATCAGCTCGGCGGGTTCGCCCACGCTGAGCCCCCCCAGGGCATAGCCGTCAAAGCCGATCTCCACCAGTTCCTCCACCGCCTTGGCTCTCAGATCGGGGTACATGCCGCCCTGGATGATGCCGAACAACAGCTGCCCCCGCTCCTTGTGGGCGGCGCGGGAACGCCTGGCCCAACGACCGGTGAGATTGGTGGAATCGATAGCCTCCTCGCGGGTGGCAGGATAGGGGATGCAGGTGTCCAGACACATCATGATGTCGCTTCCCAGCGCCTCCTGCACACCCACGGCATCCTCGGGGCTCAAGAAAAGATTGCTGCCGTCGAGATGCGACTTGAACCGGGCGCCCTCCTCGGTGATCTTGGTGAGATCCTTGAGACTGAAGATCTGGAAGCCGCCGCTGTCGGTAAGGATCGGCCGGTCCCAGTTCATGAATGTATGCAGGCCGCCAAAGGAGCGGATCAGCTCGTGGCCGGGCCGGATGTAGAGATGGTAGGTGTTGCCGAGGATGATCTGAGCGCCCAGGTCCTTGAGGTTTTCCGGGGTCACGCCCTTGACCGTGGCCTGGGTGCCCACCGGCATGAAGACCGGGGTCTGCACCGTGCCGTGCAGGGTGCGCACCTCGCCGCGCCGGGCCGCGCAATCGCTGGATTTACTGTGCAGGGTATAGGGGGAGGTCGTCATCACAGGGCCCACAGGGTGAACAGCTCATCGATGCCCTTGCGGGCCAAGGCTGCCATGCGGATGAAATCCTCGGGGCTGAAAGGCTTGCCCTCGGCGGTGCTTTGGGCCTCGACCCAGCGGCCATCCCCGGTCATGACAAAATTGGCATCCACCTCGGCGTTGGAATCCTCCAGATAATTGAGATCGAGCAACGCTTGGCCATCCACCATGCCCACGCTGATCGCCGCCACCGGCAGGATTTCCGGCCTCGTGGCCAAAACCCCTTCCCGGAGCATGCGCTCCAGGGCATCCCGCAGGGCAATGGCCGCGCCGGTGATGGAGGCGGTGCGGGTGCCGCCGTCGGCCTTGAGCACGTCGCAGTCCACCCGGAGGGTCACCTCGCCCAACAGGGAGAGGTCAACCATGGTCCGCAGGGAACGGCCCAAAAGCCGCTGGATCTCATAGGTTCGGCCGGACCTGCCCTTGGCCGCCTCCCGTTGCATGCGGCTGTTGGTCGAGCAGGGCAGCATGCCGTACTCCGCCGTGATCCACCCCTGGCCGGTGCCCCGCAAAAAGGGGGGGACGCTGGGTTCCATGGTGATGGCGCAACACACCTGGGTGCCGCCCATGGTGATGAGCAAGGAGGCATAGGCCTGGGGCTGAAAGCCCTTTTCAATAGTGACCGGCCGCAACGCATCCGCGGCCCGTTGATCGTTTCGCATAGTAATGAATTTCCTGAAAAGTAATGAAAGAGGTGCTTGTTTAGATCGTCTCGAAAAAACAGCCCTTCGACAGGCTCAGGCCGAACGGAGGGGTCTTAATAGATTGATATTCCGCTCGTGCTGAGCCTGTCGAAGCACCGATTTGAAGCAGATTACGAATTGTTTAGAGATCAAGAAAAGTGGTGTCTTGATTCAACACCCGGCACCCCTCTTTTTCAACCACCGCCATGTTTTCCAACCGGATCCCGCCCCAGCCCGGGATATACACCCCCGGCTCCACCGTGACCACCATCCCGGCCCCAAGGGGCTTGCGGTTCCGGTAGTTGAGCGAGGGGCCTTCGTGCACGTTCAACCCTACCCCATGGCCCAGGCCGTGGCCGAACCGCTCGCCCAAACCCGCCCGCTCGATCACCCCACGGGCGATCTTGTCCACCGCCATGCCGCTGATCCCGGCGCGCAGGCTATTAAGCCCGGCCAATTGCGCCTTGCGCACCAGGCGAAACAGCGCCACCGTTTTGTCGTCCGGCGTGCCCAGCACCACGGTGCGGGTCATGTCCGAACAGTAGCCGTCCAGAACAAGGCCCATGTCGATGACAATGGTTTCCCCCGCCACCAGCTGCCGGTCGGAGGGTGTCGCATGGGGCAGGGCCGCGTTGGGACCGGAGGCGACGATGGTCTCGAAACTCGGCCGCTCCGCACCGTTGAGCCGCATCCCGTTTTCGATGGCGCGCGCCACCTCTTTCTCGGTCTGGCCAGGTCGCAGGGTGGGGTAAATCTCCTGAAACACCGCTTCATTGAGCAGCACCGCCCGTTCGATCCTGGCCAGCTCCGTTGCATCCTTTGCCAGCCGCAATTCCTCGACAAACCCGGTGAGCGGCGCCAGCTCCACCTTGAGACTGTCCGCCAGCTTGGCCAGGGTCAGGGAGGTGGAATGCAGAAAATAATGACTCTCAAAGGCCAGCCGTTTGATGCGCAGCCTCTTGAGCAGCAAGCGCAACAGGGGAAACAGCCCCCGTGGATAGAGCTTGACCCGGAAACCCGCCGCCTCTTCTTCCGCCTGCAAGTAAAACCGGGAATCGGTGAGCAGGTAGGGCTCGCCCGCGCAAGGGATGAGCAGAACGCCCGCGCTCTCGTTGATCGCGTGGTCCCTGGCCGTATAGCCGCTGAGATACCTGCGGTTTTCCGGTTGGGTCACCAGGATACCGTCGAGCTGGCGGCGTTTGAGGCTGCGCCGGATCCGGTCAAGGGCGCCCTTGCTCGGCATGGAATCAATGCATGAAATGGACAAAAACCTTGACTCCGAACCGGTAGAGCTTGCCGTGCAACCCCTGGATGGACTGGGTGAGATCGGCCTGCCCGAAATCCACCTGATAGCGGTGCGGCTTATCGAGCACGGTGAGGAACGCAAAGCACGGCTTGTTGTAGCGCGCCTCCGCTCCGGCTGCGTACCAATCCTTGAACCTTTTCTCAACCTCGGGCAGATCCTTGGGATCGGCCTCTTCCACATCGAGCCAGATTTCTGCTTCCACGCCTTTCTCCTTATCCTGAACCTATCGCCCCTCGGTTAGGGAGCAACCTCCGTGACCAGATAATTTTCGACCAAATCCTTCAGCTGTTGCAGGGCCTTGCCGTACTGATCGTTGAGCTGGCCTTGAATCCGCGCCCATTCCTCCTGAAACTTGGGGTGCTGCGAGGGTTGCAGCTTCATGGCCATGCCGGTCTGCTTGGCCAGATTCTGCTCCATCATGGCCATCTGCTGGCTGAACTGGGCCTCAAGCTGTTCCTTGAGCTGCTCGCCATGCTGCCGGTAGCCATCGAGAATCTTTTTCATCTCGGTCAGAATCTTGAGCAGCTCGCCATCCCCCTGACCGACCTCAACCAGGCCCTGCATGGCTTTGTCAGCCAAGGCCTGCTTTTCCAGCTCCCGGGCCAGGAAGATGTTGCGCAGCAGGGACTGCACTGCCCCCTTCCGCACCACCCCTTTCGCCTCCGACGGCAACGCGGCAAGCTTTTCGCCCATGCCCGGTTCCCCGCGCATGTAGGCAGCGCCGATCCGCATGCCCTCCTTGAGCCGCTCCTCGCCGAGATAATCGCTTTCCCCGGCTCCGGCGGCCATCCGTGCCGCCCGCTCCATCACCATATCCATGGTGCTCTTTATTTCCGCCATGGAAACCAGCCTCCTTGATTCTTCATTTTTTTACGTGTGCCTTGGGCAAACATACACCAAGGATGGCGCCATTTCCAGCCCTGTCTTTCCCTTAGCGCGGGAAGGCGGCCATGATTCCGCCGTCCACCGGCAGGGTGGCGCCGGTGGTGGGGGTCTGCTCGCTGGCGAAAAAAACCACCGCGTTGCCGACATGGTCGGCATGCACCGTGGTTTTCAGAAGATTGCGCTGGCGATAATAGTCCTTGAGTCCTTCCGGATCGAGATTGCGGGAGCGCATCCGCTCGGGCCCCACCACATCCCAAAGCCCGGAGGAAACGCCTCCGTCATCGAAGATCGCATCGGCATTGATCATGTTGACCCGCACCCCGAACTCGGCCAGTTCCAGGGCGGCAATCTTGCCCAGCTGGTGCGCCCCGGCCTTGGAGGCGCTGTAGGCGCCAAAGGCCGCGCCGGGAGCGAAGACATTTTTCGAGCTGTTGATGACGATGGAGCCGCCGGTGGTCTGACGTTTGAAAATCGGGATCGCCCCCTTGATCACCTGAAAAACCCCGAGGCAGTTGACCTCCATGACCTGCCTGAAGGCGGCCTCGCTCAACTCGGCAAGCTTTGCCACATGGGCGATGCCCGCGTTGGGCACCAGGATATCAAGGCCGCCGCACTGCATGACCAGCTGCTCCATGCCGACCCGCACCGATTCTTCGCTGGTCACGTCCATGAGTAGCGGGGAAACCATCCGGCTGCCAAAGGTGTCGGCCAGGTTATGGCAGACGGTTTCCAGCCGTTCCTGGTTGATGTCGGTCATGAAAACCCTGGCCCCGGCCTCCAGGAGCTTGCGGCCGATGCCCATGGCAATGGCCCCGCCTCCGCCGGTGACCAGCGCGGTGCGGCCCTCAAGGGGCTTGGGCTTTGCCTTGCCCAGCTTGGCCTGCTCCAGGGCCCAGTATTCCATGTCAAAAATAGAGTCCTGCCCAAGCTCGCGGTACGGGCCGAGGGACGCGCCCAGCAGCTTGGCCGCGAGGGTATGCTCGGCGATATCCGCGGCAATCCCGGCGTCCTTCTCGGTGAACCCGGCCGCCACCAACCCCAATCCAGGCACCAGCACAACCCGGGGCATGGAATCAAGCTTGGTACGGGCAACCTTTTTCTCCTCCACCTGGGTTGCGAAGTAGTGATCATACTCCTCTTGGTACCGGGCAAGTCCGTTTTGTACCGCAGCCAGGGTCGCCTCCTCGTCCAGATCCGCCGCCTCAAGCCACAGGGGGTAATTCTTGGTGCGGATCACATGGTCCGGGGTGAGCACCCCGCCCGTGAAAAGCTCCTTGGCATCGGCTCGGGCAAGGGCGGCGAGGATTTCCCTGTTTTGCCGGACAGCCAGCTGCATGGTGCGGCGGCGGCCCGATTCCTCGACAAAGCTCAATCCCCCCCGCAAGATGGGCAGCACCACCGCGGGCTGCACCAACCCCGGATCGACAACAGGGCTTGCGGTTGCCCCGGCGGCACGCTTGGCAAGATACGCCTCGGCCCGGCTCACAGCGTCGATCATGCGGTCGTAGGCGGTTTTCGCATCCTCGCCAAAGGTGAAGATGCCATGGTTTTTGAGAATGATGCAGTCGATTCCGGGGTTGCGCTCATAGAGCTCGGCCAGGGCCAGGGCCAGGGGCAGACCGGGCATGATGAAGGGCAGAATACCGATATTTTCACCCAACGCCTCGTGCAGATGGGTTTCCGCATCTTCCCGGTTGGTCAGGGTGACAATGGCGTCGGCATGGGTATGATCGATGAACCTCTGCGGCAGAAAGGCATGCACCAGGGTTTCGATGGAGGGATTGGGCGAACCGGCGTCCAGGAGATGGGTGCGGAACTGGTTGACCATCTCCGCATCGCTCAAATCCCCGACCTGTCGCAGCTTGCGGAGATAGGCCAGATCAAGACCGGGAAAGCCCTGGGGCGCGATGACCCCCAAATCCCAGCCGCTCCCCTTGATATAGAGGATTTCCTGCACTTCCCCGACCAGATTGGTGATGGAGCACTTCACCGAGGTGTTGCCGCCGCCGTGCAAAACAAGATCCTCTTCCGCACCAAGAAGCCGCGAGGTATACACCCGGAGGGCAAGCTCCGGCGGGCACTGGGGATAGGCCCCCACAAAGGCCTGGGCCTCTTTTTCATCGTAACGGTTTTTCATGAAACAGCTTCTCCTAAGGATAGGGCCGCGAGCCGAGAAACCCCTCAAGGGTTTAATTATTTAATAAAATCTTTACACCCCAACTAGCCTAAAAAGTTGACTTTTCTACGTTTTTCCCTTGACACCCCCCTCAGATGGATTACACAGAAAGATGGCTGTTATCATACAACAGTTGTTGCGGATCGTGTACCTTTCCTTTTGCTGCGAGGAGTCTTTTTGACGGTATGGCTGTAAATCAGAACGACGATACAGTCCAACTCATCAAGGACGCCGCGGACATCGCCGAGATCATCGGCGAACACGTCTCCCTCAAGCGCGCCGGCACCAACCTCAAGGGGCTCTGCCCCTTTCATTCCGAAAAAACGCCCTCCTTCACCGTCAATCCCGATCGTAAAACCTACCACTGCTTTGGTTGCGGCGAGGGGGGGGATGTTTTCAGCTTCATGATGAACTTTCACCGCCTGAGCTTTGCCGAGGCGCTGAAGGAACTGGCCCGCAGATACCAGATCGCCCTGCCGGAGAAACCCCTGAATCCCCAGGAGCGGGAAAAGGCCCAGAAGCGGGAGGCGCTGCAGAGTGCCAACGAAAAAGCAACCGACCTTTTCCACCAGCGGTTGCTTTCCGATCCCGGCGCGCAAAAAGCCCGTGAATATCTTGGCAAACGGGGCATCCCCGAAGAAATCACCAAGGAATTCCGCCTGGGATTTGCCCCGGACAGCTGGAATTTTTTGGTCAACGGTTTGCCCAAGCAAAATATCACCACCGAGACGGCCAAGGAGGCCGGCCTGATCGTACCCCGGGACAACGGCGGCTTTTATGACCGCTTCCGCAACCGGATCATGTTTCCCATCGTCGGCCTGACCGGCAGGGTCGTCGCCTTTGGCGGCCGCATCCTGGACGATGGCCAGCCCAAGTACATGAACTCGCCGGAATCGCCGGTTTTTGACAAAAGCCGGACCCTGTTCGGCCTCTATCAAAACCGGGAATACATCCGCCAGGCCAAAAACTGCCTGGTGGTTGAAGGCAACTTCGACCTGCTGTCCCTGGCCGTGCACGGGGTGCGCAACGTGGTCGCCCCCCTGGGCACCGCCCTGACCCAAGCCCATGTCCGCTCGCTCAAGGGCTACACCGACGAGGTGATCCTTCTTTTTGACGGCGACCAGGCCGGGCTCAAGGCGGCCATGCGCTCGGTCCCGCTTTTTTTGAGCGAACAGGTCACGGCCAAGATCGCCGTGCTGCCCGAGACCCACGATCCGGACACCTTTGTCCGGGAGTTCGGCCGCGACGGCTTGCACAAACACCTTGAAGCCGCCATGCCCCTGCCGGAGTTTGTCTTTGACAAGCTCGTCGCCCAATACGGGTTAAGCGTGGCAGGAAAAACCAAAATCGTGGAAGAACTGCGGGAGCTGATCAAGGCCATTGGCGATCAACATCTCCAGCGCACCCTCTTTGTCGCCCATTTCGCCAAAAAACTGGACCTTGCCCCGCAGCAGCTCCTTGAGGGGGTCGTCCCGGCCCAGCCGCAAGGCAGCCCAACCGCAAAACCAACTCCAGCGCAGGGAAAAGGCGAGGCCCAGCTTCCGATAAAGCAGCGGCAGCTGCTTGAATTCCTGGTGGCGTACCCGGAATACCTGCCCGCCTTTCTGCAAGCCGGCCTGGAGGAGGTCATCATGAACCAGTTCGGCCTGGCCATTCTCCATCTGCTCAAAAGACAGCCGGATCTCTCCGGCGGGCCGGAACAGCTCCTTGACCTTGCCACCGGACCGGAACGGTCTTTTATTTCCCGATTGCTCATCTCCACCCCCTCGTATTCCGAAGAGTTGCGGGAGCAGATGGCTCAAGAGATGCTGAACTGGCTCACCACAACCAGCCTGAAGGCAAAAAAAGAACGGCTTATGCGGCAAATCCGCGAGGCCCAGCACACCCAAAATAACCAGCTCCTGATGGAGTTGATGACACAAAAAATCCAGATGGATGAGGCGCTGCATTCTTAGGGCCTGTACTCCTTTTCGACGGCTTTTGTTAAGTTAAAGAGGTGGGACGAATTAACTTAGGAGGGTGAAAAAGCTATGGCGAGGCAAGAGAAAGGATTCAAACAACCACGGATAACCGCCGCCAAGGAAATGGCAAGTGTGCTGCTGGCCGAGGACGCCTTGCTGGAAAGCGTGGGGGAAGAAGAGAGCAGCTGGTCGGTTGAGCGCCCGAATAACCTGACCGCCATTTTTGATCTGGATCTTGACAGCGAGGGCGATCTCGAGGAAAACCTGCATCCGGTCGAGCCGGAGGATGACAGCCCGCACGAAGGATTGATCACAAAAACCCGCGATCTCTCCGGCAACCAGCTGGATCCGGTCAAGGCGTATCTCCAGGAAATGGGCTCTGTCGGCCTGCTTTCCTCGGAGGCGGAAACCGAGATCGCCAAAAAAATCGAAGACGGGGAAAAACTTATTCAGGACACCCTCCTGACCACGCCCCTGGCCATTGAATACCTGCGGGAAATTGCGGACAAGATGCTCGCGGGCAAACGGACCATCGCCGACATCCTGCGCGGCCTGGATGAAACAAACAACCAGGTCAACGAAGAAAAAAAGGAACACTTTATCTGGCAAATCGGCGAGGCGCACCGGCTCAACGAGGAGCTCTCGGCCTTCCGTCTCGACCTGCTCGATCCCGCCATTACCAAGGGTGACGCCCAAAAAATCAAAATCCGCATCAAACGCAACACCAAGGCGATTGCCAAACTTTTTGAAAACGACCGCTTGAGCGCCAAGCATCTCTCCACCATCATCACCCGGCTACGCAAACAAGGGGCCAAGCTTACCCCGCCGGCGCAAATCCGGGAAGACAAGGCCAAATATGCCCTCTTTCTGCAGGGATGCGCCAAAACCCACGGCATCGATCATGAATCCCTGACCACCCTGCTTGCCGAAATCAGCGCCGGGGAAAAATCCAGCCGGGAATCAAAAAATGCCTTGGTGCAGGCCAACCTGCGCCTCGTAGTCAGCGTGGCGAAAAAATACGCCAACCGGGGGTTGCAGCTGCTCGACCTTATCCAGGAAGGCAACATCGGCCTGATGAAGGCGGTGGAAAAATTCGAATACCGGAGGGGCTACAAATTCAGCACCTATGCCACCTGGTGGATCAGACAGGCCATCACCCGGACCATTGCCGATCAGGGCCGCACCATCCGCATCCCGGTGCACATGATCGACACCATCAACCGCCTCCTCAAGGGCGCCAAGGATTTCCTGCGGGAAACAGGCAGGGAACCCACCCCCGAGGAGATGGCCGAACGGCTCGATATCGACCTGAGCAAGGTCAAGAATATCCTGAAGATCGCCAAGGAGCCTCTGTCGCTGGACACCCCCATCGGCAGCAGCGAGGACAGCTATCTTTCCGATTTCATCGAGGATGTTGACTCCCTCTCGCCGGACGAGGCAACCGCCATGGAAAGCCTGCGGGAAAATCTCCGCAACGTCCTGCGCACCCTCTCCCCGCGCGAGGAGCTGGTTCTGCGCATGCGTTTCGGCATCGACACCTCGGTTGACCTGACCCTGGAGGAGGTTGGCGACAACTTCGCCGTCACCAGGGAGCGGATCCGCCAGATCGAAGCCAAGGCGCTGAAAAAGCTCAAACACCCCACCCGGCGCAATCTGCTCTTCGCCTTTTATAACGATTAGCCGGCGTATACGCCAAAAAACAGGGTTTCCATTGCCGGAGATCCTGTTTTTTTGGTGCCGACACCTGACAATTAATTTACCCTGAAACCGACCTCTCCTGAGTTTTCGGACGCGGCCAGGACTTCAGACATTCCCCTTTTCTTCCTTGCGATCTTGCTGACATGGACACCAGACTCCAATGGCTCGCCCTCGCCTTTACCCCGGGGCTTGGCCCAACCACCCTCAAGAAACTTGTCGAACGATTCGGCTCCGCCCGGCAGATTCTCGCGGCCAGCCGCCGGGCGCTTGAGGAATGCGGTTTTTTGCGCAAAGATTCCCTTGCCGCGCTGTGCGACAAGAGAACCATTGCCGAGGCGGCGGCAGACCGGGAGCTTCGCCTGGCGGAAAAAACAGGAACCACCCTGCTCTGCTGGGACGATCCGCTCTTTCCTCCCCTGCTCAAGGAGATAAACGACCCGCCGGCGATTCTCCATGTCCTGGGAAATCCGCAACTCCTCAGCCGGCCTGGCATCGCCATGGTCGGAGCACGGGCCGCCTCCTCGTACGGGTTGCAGGTGGCGGAACGGCTGGCCACGGAGCTGGCCCGCGACGATCTGGTCATCACCAGCGGCTTTGCCCTGGGGATAGACACCGCCGCCCACCGGGGGGCGCTGGCGGCAGGGGGCACGACCATCGCGGTCATGGGCTGCGGCCTGGACATCGTCTATCCCAGTCAAAACAAAAAACTCCATGCGCAGATCGCCGCCCACGGCGCGATAATCAGCGAGACCCCTCTGGGAACCCTGCCGGAAGGGTTTCGCTTTCCCGCCCGGAATCGGATTATAAGCGGATTGTCGCTGGGCGTCGTGGTGGTGGAAGCCGCCCACCGGTCCGGCACCCTGATCACCGCGCACCAGGCGCTTGAACAGGGGAGGGATGTTTTTGCCATCCCCGGCAGGATCGACTCCCCGAAAAGCGAAGGCTGCCACCGCCTGATCCAGGAAGGCGCCAAGCTCGTGCACAGCGCGGCCGACATCCTTGCGGAACTGTCCCTGGCCGCTCCGGCCTCCCCTCCTCAAACAAGGGTGCAGGCCCCGCCGCTGCCGCCGGACGAAAGCCAGGTCTTCTCCCTGCTTGAGGTGTACCCCAGAAACATCGAAGAGATTATCCAGGCAGCGCAACTACCGCCCCACAGGATAAGCGAGATCCTCCTCCACCTCGAACTCCAGGGGCTGGTGGCATCTTTACCGGGCAAACAGTACCAAAGGCTTGCGGAACCACATTCGTCCAGTGTATAAGGCCCCTAGAGAAAGAGTCGCAGCTACGCCAGCTTAACAAAAACGCACAGGACACCATGTCACAATCGCTTATCATTGTTGAATCTCCGGCCAAAGCCCGCACCTTGCAGAAATACCTCGGCAAAAACTTCACGGTCAAGGCTTCGGTGGGGCATATCATCGATCTGCCGGTGAAAACCCTGGGCGTTGATATTGCCAATGATTTTGCCCCCCAATACGTCACCATCCGGGGCAAGGGCAAAATCATCAGCGACCTGAAAAGCGCGGCGGAAAAGGCGGACAAGATATACCTGGCCCCTGACCCTGACCGCGAGGGAGAGGCCATTGCCCACCATATCGCCGAAATCCTGCAATCCGCGCACAAGCCCATCCACCGGGTTCTCTTCCATGAGCTCACCAAAAAAGCGATTCTTGCCGCCATCGACCAGGCAACCGAGGTCAACCAGCAGCGTTTCGAGGCCCAGCAGACCCGCCGCATCCTAGACCGTCTGGTGGGCTACCAGATATCCCCCCTGCTCTGGGACAAGGTCCGCAGGGGATTAAGCGCGGGGAGGGTGCAGTCCGTGGCGGTGCGCATGGTCTGCGAGCGCGAGCAGGCCATCGAGGCCTTTGTTTCGGAAGAGTACTGGTCCATCCACACCACCCTGGAAGGGAAAACGCCGCCGCCCTTTGTCGCCCAGCTCGACCAGGCATACGGCAAGAAGATCGATCTCAAGAAAAACAAGATCGGCACCGATGCCGAGGCGCAGGCCATTGTCGCCGCGGTTCGGGACGCCTCTTTCCTGGTGGAGAGCCTGGAAAAGAAAAAGAAGAAACGCAACCCGAGCCCGCCCTTCATCACCAGCACCATGCAGATGGACGCCAACCGCAAGCTCCGCTTTTCCGCGAAAAAAACCATGACCCTGGCCCAGCGGCTCTATGAGGGCATCGAATTGGGCGCCGAAGGCCCCACCGGTCTGATCACTTACATGCGAACCGACTCCACCCGGATCAGCAACGAGGCATTGGAAGAGGCCCGGCAGTATATCACCGAGGCCTTTGGGGAACAGTTCCTCCCCGCCAAGCCGAACATCTTCAAAACCAGCAAATCCGCCCAGGATGCCCACGAAGCCATCCGCCCCACCGATGTGCGCAACACCCCGGAAAAACTCGCCCCTTTTCTGGAAAAAGACATGCTGGCTCTCTACTCCCTGATCTGGAAGCGCTTTCTCGCCTGCCAGATGGCCCCGGCAGAGTATGACCAAACCACCATCACCCTGGTGGCGGCCAACGATTTTGTTTTCAAGACCGTGGGCTCGATCATGCGGTTTCAAGGCTTCATGGCCCTGTACGAAGAGGCGGTGGATGAGAGCGCAGGGGATGGCGCGGAAGGCGACAATGCCACCCTGCCGGACCTGAAAAAAGGCGACACCGTCGCCCTTCTGCACATCGAGCCCAAGCAGCATTTCACCCAGCCGCCTCCCCGGTATACGGAGGCGACCCTGGTGAAGGCCCTGGAGGAAAACGGGGTAGGCCGCCCTTCCACCTATGCCTCGATCCTCTCCACCATCCAGGAGAAGGAATACGCCCTGCTGGTCCAGCGCAAATTCATGCCCACCGACCTGGGCAAGCTGGTCAACGAACTGCTTGTCGCCCATTTTCCGGATATCCTGGACATAGAGTTCACCGCCTCCATGGAGGAAAAGCTTGATGGGGTGGAAGCAGGCAATACTCAGTGGCTCAAGGTTCTGCAGGATTTTTATGGGCCGTTCAGCAAGACCCTGGACGCAGCCAAGGAGGAGATGAAATCGATCAAGAAAACGGCCATCCCCACCGACCTGCCCTGTCCGCTCTGTGACGGCAAAATGGTGATCAAGTGGGGGAAAAACGGCGAATTTCTTGCCTGTGAAAAGTATCCGGAATGCAAACACACCCAGGATTTCACCAGAAACGACGAGGGCAAGATCGTGCCCGTCGAAAGGGAACAGCCGGCCGAATCAGGCGAGCTCTGTGAAAAATGCGGCAAACCCATGGTCTTTAAAAATGGGCGCTACGGCAAGTTTCTCGCCTGTTCCGGCTATCCTGCCTGCAAGAACATCCGCGCCACCACCACCGGGGTTCCCTGTCCGGAAGCAGGATGCACCGGAGAACTCATCCAGAAGATCTCCAAGCGGGGCAAGGTGTTCTACAGCTGCAACCGGTATCCGCAATGCTCTTTCGCCCTGTGGGACAGGCCGGTCAATGAGCCGTGCCCGCAGTGCGGATCGGTCTATTTGCTTGAGCGGGAAACGAAGAAAAGCGGCCTGCAGCTGCATTGTCCGAACAAGGAATGCGGGTATACCAAGAAGATCGGCGAGGACGAGTAAGCGAAGGTTACAGATTGCCCCGGATCAAGTAGGCGGTGTAGCCGACAAGCTCATAAAGCATCCCGTAGGTATCCTCCAGGCCATCGTCGGAAGGGACGAAACTCTCCCGGGTAATGGGGGTATTGTCCCTGGAAACTGACAACAGATCCGGATTCAAACCCTGCTTGCGAAAAAGCGCCGCCGCCCGCCGCATATGGTTGGCCGAGGTAATGAGCAGGATTCGCTTGATTCCCTTGCTCTCGCAGTAGGTCTTAACGCTTTTTGCCTCGGCCAGGGTATTGCGGACCTTGCCGTGGACCGCGATCTTTTGAGGATCAACCCCCTGCCTTTCCAGAAGACCAAGAAGGATTTTGGTCTCATTCACCCCTTTAATGCTCACATCGCTGAGAAGCAAGGTGTCGGCCAGGCCGCTTTTTACCGCAGCGACCCCCGTCAATATCCGCGCGGAACTCTGCCCCAGCTGCTGGTAATCGGAGACATATTTGAAGATCTCTTCTTCATTCTCCGCCGCGTGCCGCACATACCAATTGTAATCAACTATCCCACCCAACACCACGGCGGCATCATAGGTGCTTTGGCGATTCACCGTATCCGCCACCCACCATCTGGCCATGACAACCTGGGACGTATAGGGAATGCTGACCCCATAGAGATAGAGCAACAGAAGCAGCAGGCCGGCGCGTGTCCGCTCCTTCCTGAGCAGCAGAACCAGACCGATAAAAAATGCCGGAAAGAGGGGATTGAGGAAAAATCTGGCCACATCCTGCGCGGTATAAAAAGGCATAACAACCCTCATCGTGCATCATCGGAGAAAGCAGGCGACGCGCACCCGCAGTATTCCTATCAGATATACCTGCAAAGCCGTCCCATTGCCACACCCAAAAGTGAATACTCCACCGCCTAAAGGCGGTGGCTTCAGATAACAGCTAAAGCTGGCGGGGTCGGCTACGCCGACTTCTCGCCATCACCTTCAACCTTGAAATTGTCATCGGAGGCCGCATCTTGGTTCTCAATGTATTGGATGATCATCTCATCCGTAACATTGCCGCTGCTACAACAAAAGTAGCCGCGTGCCCAAAAATGTCGCCCCCAATACGTCTTGCGGAGATGAGAAAACTCATTCAGCAATTTGAACGAGGTCTTCCCTTTAAGCCTCTGCACCAACCGACTTATCGTCACTTGCGGCGGAATCGAGACAAACAGGTGGACATGATCCTTCGACACATGACCCTTGATGATATCCACCTCTTCAGCCTGGCAGATCTCACGGATCATATCTCGGAGCCGAAGCGCTACACTATCCACCAAAACCTTCTTCCGGTACTTCGTTATCCACACCAAGTGCAGGTGGATAGTGAATACCGTATGTGAGCCATGTCTATATGTCATGACTCAAAATTTAGCAATTCTACGCGAAAGCTGCCACCTGAAAGGTGGGGGTTTTAACCCTCCCAAGCGGGGACAATAAAGCTGCTTGCCAAACAGGCCGATAAGGAAATATGATAAGGGATCCGCTAGGCAAGGACACAAGGAGGCAACCCCATGATTTCCGGCATCCATTCGGCACTTTCCGGCCTGACCGCCATCCAGAAAAAGATTGAATCAAATGCCAATAACGTGGCCAACGTCAATACGGATGGCTACAAAAAAACGCGGGTTACCCTGCACGAACAGGAACCCCAAGGCATACAGGCCGTGGTGCAGAAAATCGAGACGCCCGGACCCATGGTGTATGAGCAGACACCCGCGGGAGAAACCCTGGTTGAAAAGTCAAACGTGGAGTTGAGCGAAGAGTTGCCCAACATGATGTTGAGCCGCCGCTTTTTTCAGGC
Source organism: Deltaproteobacteria bacterium (assembly GCA_021811385.1). Classification (GTDB taxonomy): domain Bacteria; phylum Desulfobacterota; class Desulfobulbia; order Desulfobulbales; family Desulfurivibrionaceae; genus Thiovibrio. Next base: position 58,897 of record JAJZPC010000004.1, read on the forward strand.
CAACCTGAAAACCGTGCAGGTCGAGGATGAAATGCTTGGAAGTCTGCTGGACATCAAGAGCTGAAACCGTTTTCCTGCCAGGTTATCCTGCCCTCCAGGATGGTCAACACGGCCTTCCCCTGTAACTCCCAGCCAAGAAACGGAGAATTCCTGCTCTTGGAGAGAATGGACTCCTCGGTAAACACAAACCGCTTCTCCGGATCAATCACCGTGATATCCGCCGGCGCGCCCACGGAAAGGGTTCCGCCCGGCACCCCGAGGATCCGTGCCGGATTCACCGAAAGCAGCTCCATCATCCTCCGGGCATCGAGTTGATTCTCCCGAACAAGTTGCAAGGTTAGCGGCACCGCTGTTTCCAGGCCGATGATCCCGTTGGCCGCCAGATCAAACTCCCTGTCCTTGTCAAGCTCGCCATGCGGGGCGTGATCCGTGGCAATGGCGTCGAGGGTTCCGTCCCGCAATGCCTCACACACCGCAACCACATCCGCCTCGGTGCGCAAGGGAGGATTCATCTTCGCCAGGGTGTTATACCCATCCACCGCTTTCTCGGTGAGGGTGAAATAATGCGGCGCTGTTTCCGCCGTCACGGCCACCCCTTTTTCCTTGGCCCTCCGGATCAGAGACAGCGACTCCCTCGTGCTGACGTGGGCAATATGAATGGGCCGCCCGGTAAATTCAGCCAGAGCCAAATCGCGATACACCATGATTTCTTCGGCCACATGGGGAATGCCCCGCAACCCGAGCCGGGTGGCCAACGCGCCATCGTTCATGGCGCCACCGTGACTGAGCGTCATCTCCTCGGCATGGGAAATAACCAGCAGATCATGGTTGCCCGCATACTCGAGAGCCCGGCGCATGAGCTGACTGTTGCCCACCGGCAGACCATCATCGGTTACGGCAACCGCTCCGGCCTGGCGCAATTCGCCGAACTCGGCGAGGTGTTCCCCGTTACTCCCGCTGCTGATCGCGCCCACCGGGTAGACCCTGGCAAACCCTGCTTCCGCCGCCTTTGCCAGAATAAAAACGGTCACGGTCTGGTTATCGTTGACCGGCTTGGTGTTCGGCATGGCGGCCACGGCGGTAAAGCCCCCGGCAGCAGCGGCGCGGGTTCCGGTTTCAATGGTTTCCTTGTACTCCTGACCTGGTTCGCGCAGGTGCACATGCATGTCGATCAGCCCCGGCACCACCCACTTCCCCTGCAAGTCATAAACAACTCCCCCCTGGTCGGGAAGCGAGCCTGGTTGGGAAACCGCGCTTATTCTGCCGCCTGCGATCAACACATCTTGGATCTGATCGATTCCGTTCGCCGGATCAATCACGCGCCCATTTTTCAGAAGAATACTTCCGGGCATGCTAATCGCCTCCCATTATCAGGTAAATCAAAGCCATCCGCACCGCCACCCCGTTGGTGACCTGCTCCAGGATCACCGAACGGCTGCCATCGGCAAGCTTCGGATCGAGTTCAACCCCCCGGTTTATCGGGCCGGGATGCATGATGATCGCTTCGGGCGAGGCTGCCTCCACCACCTTTTGCGAGATGCCAAAAAACTTCGCATACTCGCGCAGGGTCGGAAACAGGGGATCCTGCTGGCGCTCCTTCTGAATCCGCAGGGCCATGATCACATCGGCCCCATCAACCGCTTCCATCACGCTCCGGCTGACCTGGGCGCCCAGCTCCCCGATACCGGGAGGGATAAGAGTCGCCGGACCGCTTACCGTTACGGTCGCTCCCATCTTGGAAAAACCGATAATGTTTGAATGTGCCACCCGACTGTGGGCTATGTCGCCGATAATGGCGATTTTCAGCCCCGCGATCCCGCCCTTGGCTTCCCGGACCGTCATCAGGTCGAGAAGACCCTGGCTTGGATGCTCGTGGGTTCCGTCCCCGGCATTGATCACGGACACCTCGACATGGTCGGCCAGGAGGCGGGCCGAACCGGAGCGCGGATGCCGGAGGATGATGCAGTCGGGGTTCATGGCGGCGAGATTCCGCGCGGTGTCGATGAGGGTTTCCCCCTTCACCGTGCTGCTGCCCGAGTTGGAGATATTGAAGGTGTCCGCGCTCATGCGCTTTGCGGCAACTTCAAAGGAAAGGCGGGTCCGGGTGCTTGGCTCAAAGAAAAAATTGATGATGGTTTTGCCGCGAAGGGTTGGAACCTTTTTTATGGACCGGGCGGATATTTCCTTGAACGATTCCGCTGTCTGCAAAACGGCCTGGATATCTTCCGGGGAAAGATCGGCAAGCCCAAGGACATGTTTATGACTGAATCGGTACTCGGGGTCCATACGATTCTTTCCGTGGAAATGTCAGCGCGACCAAAAAGAACTTCCCGCGCCAAAATAATGAAGAGCAACAACGCATCGATTCAGAATAAAAAAAACAGGAGCCAATGGTCCAGAACTTTTTCAAGGAATTATTTTGCCAAGCCGATTCCAGCGCACCGTGAAATTCTCACTGTCCCATGACCAGTAGAGCATAAAAGCCTTGCCCCTGATGGCCTTGAGATCAACAAACCCCCAAAATCGGCTGTCGTGACTGTTATCACGGTTGTCTCCCATGACAAAAACGGCACCCGGCGGCACGGTTACCGGAGGCATATTGTCCCTGGGAGACGGAAGAACCTCCGCTTCCAGATTCACGGCATTGGGCTCGACAAAGGGCTCCCCGTTGACAAACACCTTTTTGCGCACAACCTCAACCCGGTCTCCGGCAACCCCCACAACCCGCTTGATAAAATCCTGGGAAGGGTTTTGCGGATACTTGAACACAATGACATCATGCCGTCGGGGATCTCCCACGGTAATCCAGGTCGCCCCGCTCAGAGGGTTTTTTACGCCATAGCCGAATTTGTTGACCAAGATATGATCACCGATCAGCAAGGTCGGGATCATGGACCCGGAAGGGATCTTGAAAGCCTGCACCACAAAAGTTCTGATGAAAAATGCGAGCAGCAAGGCAATAATGATTGCCTCGACATATTCCCGCACAACAGATTTTTCCATCGTCTTGCCAGGAGTTTTCTTCACACGCATGATCCTCGCATCACAATCTGTTCATCCAGGGAAAACAAAAGTTGCCGATCGGCAGGTCCATTGCCTGGAAAGATGGCCGCAAAATAAGCGAAGACCGAAATAAAAACAAGGGGCTGAATGCGTCTGGCCAAGAAATTCCATTTAACTCCAGACGGGAATAATTCTGAATTTTCTCCAAAGGTGCGAACCACCTGTAGTAGAGACCATTTACAAAAAACACAACATATTGGTTTTTTTGAATTTTTCAGCCCACTCATTCACTGATCCTCTCTCTCGATTACTCGATTTTTATGAGAAAAATCCATGATCTATCGCTGACTTTATGCTTGACACCATGTTTTTTTTGTGTCTCTAATGCAATAAAATAGATAAAATTATAATCAACAAGCGCAGTTAGAAAATATTCCGCGCAACAACCGGATGTCGGCCTGCGGATGTGCACAGCCAGAAAACCTTGGTCACGGGGAGCTCATGGGCAAATCGGGTTTTAAAAAATTACAATTGCCATCCTTGCATATCCCTTTTCTTAAAAGGCAAACTCTCTCCATCGGCCTTGATATCGGCTCCCATGCCGTCAAAATCTGCGAACTGGAGGAAACGGGCCAGGGGTATAAGCTCGTGGCTCTGGGAAGCGCCCTGCTCCCACCCGATTCCCTTGAAGACGGCGCCTTGCAAGATCCGACGGCCGTGGGCAAGGTCATCACCTCACTGGTCAGCAATCTGAAAATAAAAAACAAAAAAGTCGCCATCTCCATTTCGGGATACTCCGTCATCGTCAAAAAAATAAATTTGGCCGTGATGACCGAAGAGGAACTTGAAAAACACATCGAATCAGAGGCGGAGCAATATATCCCCTTCGATATTGAAGACGTTTACCTGGATTTCCAGGATCTGAAAACGAACACTGCGTCCGAAGCCCGCACCGATGTCATGCTGGTCGCGGCCAAGCGGGATGTCGTGGATGGATATCTCAACATGCTGCGGGCAGCAGGATTGCAACCGGTTGTCGTTGACGTGGACGCCTTTGCCTTGGAAAACGCCTTTGAAGCAAATTTTGGCCTTTCGGACAATGTCGCCCTGGTGGATATCGGCGCCTCAAAGATGAACATCAATATCATCTCCCATGGCGCCTCAATACTCGCCCGGGATGTTGTCCTCGGCAGCCGGCAGTTGACCGAACAGATAGAAAATCTTTTTGGCGTTAGCTTTGAAGAGGCAGAGGCCTTGAAAACAGGAGAGATTGTCGCGAAAGAAAAGCAAGAGGAGCTTGGAACCCTTTTTGCCAATACCTGTGGGCAGTGGATAACAGAGGTAAAACGCGCCATTGATTTTTATTATTCCAACCATCCGGATGAAACAATTTCAAAGATCATCTTGAGCGGTGGTGGCTCTAAAATACAGGGCCTTACCGAGTTTTTTGAAAAAGAGACCGATATCCCTGTTGAAATCTTCAACCCTTTCAAGCAAGCGGCTGTGGATAGCAGAACCATCGACCCTGCCTACCTGAAAAGCATTGCTCCGGAAATGACCCTTGCTGCCGGCCTGGCGACAAGGCCGGTGGAGGTATAGCATGATCCGCATCAACCTCCTGCCGATCAGGCAGCTGAAAAAACGGCAACGCCTGAAAACCGAACTTCTGGGATTTTCCGTCGCTTTTGCTCTGGTACTGCTTGTTCTTGCCGTCGGTTGGCTTGCCTTGGCCGGTAGGATTACCAACCTAAAGGATGAGCTTGTTGCGCTTGAAAACAAAAAACAGTCCTATCAGCCCATCATAAAACAGATTGATACCCTGAAAAAAGAAAAACAGATGGTGGAGCAGAAGCTGGACTCCATAAAGAAACTCCAGGCCGATGCCCAGGTTACGGTGCGCGTCCTCGATGAGGTGGCGTCCCGCACCCCGACAAGCCGCATGTGGCTCAACTCCCTGCAACAGTCAGCCGGACGTTTGCAGTTGCAAGGCATTGCCCTGGATAACGAAACTATTGCCCAATACATGCAGCAACTGGAAGCCTCCGAGTATTTTGAAAAAACGGAATTGACCAGCTCCGCGCAAACAGACGTTGCCAAGCAGAAGCTGAAATCTTTTGCTCTCACAATCAATGTTATTGTACCGAACAGTTAATACCTTGGGCGGGAGAAGCCATGGCGCTTGACATAAAAAAAATCCAGGCAGGCCTTGAGAAATTTCTAGACAGCAAGGTGAGCCGGCTTGACATGAAGCAAAAAATGCTGATCGCCGCCGCAGCCTGCATCCTGCCGTGCGTAGCCTTCTTTTTTCTTGCCTATTCCCCGAAAAACAACGAGATAAAAACCCTTGAAACACAAAAGTCCGGAATCGAAGAAGAAATCAGGAAAGTAGAAAAAATCGCCCGGGATCTTGACAAGCACAAGGCGGAAATGGCGGAAATTGAAAAACAGTTTTCCGAGGCATCCCTGCTGCTGCCCGATCAAAAGGAAATCCCCTCGCTCCTGGCCACGATTTCCGGGCAGGCCACCGCTTCGGGGTTGGATGTTCTGTCCTTCAAACCGCTCGCCGAAAAGCCGCAGCAATTTTACGCGGAAATCCCGGTGGATATCGCGGTGCAGGGCGCGTACCATGACGTGGGCGTTTTTCTTGACAGGATCAGCAAGCTCCCCCGCATTGTCTCCGTGAACAACATCAAGATGGATTCCCCCAAGCAGACAGGCGGCATGATGCTTTTGAATGCAACCTTTCAGCTTGTCACCTACCGCTTTCTCGATCCGGCTGAAGTTGCGGCCAGCGCGAATAAGGATGTAAAAGGGAAGAAGTAAGACGTTTGCAACAGGAAATTAAAGGGCCATAGAGCTATAACCGTTGCCTTTGGTGAGAACCATTCATCATGATGAACACCGTGTCCGCAAAAAAATTCTTTCTCGCGCTTGCCCTTATCGCATGTGTATGCTCTTTGGCCTTAGGGGAGATTGCTTCTGCCCAGAACGAGCCTGTCACGCCAAGTGCCACCACCATCACCGATCCGGCCCAAGCCCTGGAAACAGCCCTGGCAAGCGGTCAAGCGCCGCCCTTCATCTATAACCGCGAAAGACCAGACCCCTTTTTCCCTTTCCTCACCCAGGAAATCATGAAGGCTGATGCCAAAGCCAAGGCAGAACTGACGGGAACACAAAAATATGAGCCCTCCCAGCTGACTCTGGTTGCCATCGTTTCCGGCAAACGCGGGTTGCTTGCCATGGTGCAGGATTCCTCCGGCATTGGCTATGTCCTTCGTAAAGGGACAAAAATCGGAGAAACGGGAGAAGTCATACAAATAGCCCAAGACAAGGTAATCATCGAGCAATCGCTAAAAAATATTGCCGGTGAACGCACATCCCGCAAAATCGAGATGATATTAAGCAAAGAGGGAGAAAAATAATGACACCCCCTATTACCCGCCTGAAGTCTATCTCTGCCGGGCTGATGATATTCTGTTTTCTTTTGACCGGGACAGCCTTTGCCCAGAAGACCGCATCCCAGACAAAAGCGGCCTACATAATATCGGGCATTACCCTTGACCAGACTGGCGATGGGTTGCAACTGGTTGTCCAAGGGCGGACGCCACCCACCTACACCATGTACGAACTTTTCGATCCCCTGCGGATCGTGCTGGACATAGCCGATGCAAGTCTCGTCGATTCCGCGGCGTTGCCGGTGAATCTGCCGCAAGGACCGGTGCAGGAGATTAAAAATATCGCCTTGACCGACCAGGACCCGGCAATAGCCAGGCTCGAGATATATCTCTCCGACGATCCGGCCTATACCATCGAAAGAAAGGGGAACAATATTGTCGTCAGTTTTGCCAAGACAATGTCCATGCCTCCCCAAATCACCCAGACAGCATCAGAACCAGAAGCGGAACAGCAGGCTGCGGCCTTAGCCAGCCAGCCGATTCCTGCAGCCTCCATGCTCCAGGACATTGAAATTGATACCACCAACCCGAACGAAACCCGCGTCTTTATCAAAACAAACGGTCCGATCAAAGATTTCCAGAAAGCCCATCTTGTGAAACGAGGCGCCCTCCCGGCCAGAATGTATATTGACATTGCCAATGTTGCGCTGCCTGGAAAGATGCTGCAGCACACCGTTGGCACTGCCTTGGCAAAAATCCGTGCTGCCCAGCGCAATTCAGCGGTGCGCATCGTTTTTGATTCCGGCCTCAAAGATCTGTTCACCTATGAGGTGGAAAACAAACCCGATGGATTGTTGGTAAAGATCGTTGAACCTGGGGCAACCAGTGCCGCACCAAGCGTAGCAGCTGGCATCGTGAAGCAAAATACGCCTAAAAAAGCAGAGACCAGACAACCTGAGACCAAAACTCTTCCCTCGCAGCCTGTCCCTGCTCCTTCCCAACCCGCTGAGATTGCACTTCCCGAGACACCAGCGCCAGCACCTGCCCAGGAAACAATCGCTTCGGAGCTGATCGTTCCCAAGTTCAGCAGCGCAAAAGCCAAACCAAAATCCGTTGCAGCCAAACCATCCCAGGAGCCCAAGCCCGCCAAGGCAACTGCTCCAGCTCCATCCCCGAAGGCATCGGAGAAGACCACCAAGGCGGACTCCTTTGCCTTTGCCGGATATGAAAAACAAAAAATTACCGTGGATTTCTTTAAAATTGATCTCCACAATGTGTTCAGGCTGTTCGGTGAAATAAGCGGCCAGAATATCGTCGTTGACGAAGGGGTAAACGGAACCCTGACTCTCGCACTCAACGACATCCCGTGGGACTTTGCCCTGGATATCATCCTCAACCTCAAGGAACTGCAGAAAGAAGAACGTTTCAACACCATCGTCATCTCGCCGAAAGCCAAACAGTTCCAGTGGCCAAAAGCCTCCACGGAAGCTGTTTCCATCAAGGGGGGCGAACGGATTGAGGCTATTTCCGTAAAACAGCGCCTTGAGACGCCGAAAGGGGTTGTCGAAGCAAAAACCATGATCCAGCAAGCCAATGCGGCAGAAAAAAGTGGCCAACTGGAGAAGGCCTTGTCGCTTTACGAATCAGCCTTCAACAACTGGCCGGAAAACGGACAGCTTGCAAGCCGCATCGCCTCACTCTGCCTTACCCAGCTTGGCTTAAACGCCAAGGCCGTGCACTATGCCAAAGCAACCCTGACGCTTGAGCCAGCCAACGCAGGAGCCGCCCTCCAGGCTGCCATCGGCTCGGCCAACATGAAAAAAACCGAAGCAGCCAAAGCATATTTTGACTTGGCCATCAGCGGAGAGACGCCTCCCAGCGAAGCACTGATCAGCTATGCTTCCTTTGCCGAAGAATACCAGAGTTACAATGGGGCTATGGCGCTGTTGGCCAGACATGAAGCTTTGTACGGGGATACCCTTGACACCTTGGTGGCCAAGGCCCGCATTCTGGACAAACTCGGGCATTCCGCACAGGCCGTTGCAGCATACAATGCGGTCTTGCTTTCAGGCTACACCGTGCCGGAAGATTTACAGCAATTCATCAAAGGAAGAATTGCTGCGGCAAATTAACTTGCCAGGTTGAGGCGTTTTCGGTTTTTACCTGAAATTTGATGGTCTCGTGAAAAGGGGACGATGACACAGGTCCGTAACATAATTAAAAAAGTTACAGAGTGACCACTGTTGTAAGCGCGGCTTTTTTGCGATTTCAACAAATTTCTTTCACCTCAAAAAAAGTAGAAAGACTGCCACCATGAAAAAGAAAACTCTAAGCGTAGCCAACTTCTTTGTCTGTGCAGCGATCAGCCTGCTACTCACTACCGCTTGCGCCCCTGCCGCCAAAACCGAGGCAACTCACGATCCGCTTGCCACCAAGGTTTCGACGCCAGGGAAACAGGCCAACACTCTGGCAGCTGGCCAGCTTCCAGTCCGCTTTCAGAAACCTGCATATATGCTGGGAGAGTCGTCTGCGCAAAATATCGGCACGGCGGGAGCGGAAGGGCTGGCAATACCGGTGGGTGCCGATATCTCCTCCAATACCGGCCCGGTGGCGCTGCGCGACATCATGAAACGGCTGGCCGCGCTCAAGGGCATGAACATCAGCTGGGCAAGCGATGTCGATCAGATGGCCATGGTGGATGTGGATATCCGGGCCGAGGATGATTTTTTCAAATCCCTGGAAAATATCCTCCGGCAGAAGGATTATTTCCACGAAGTTCAGGGCAATACCATCGTGGTCAAATATCGTGAAACCCGGAAGTTCCATGTGGCCATGCCCTTTGTGAAATCTTCCTATACCACTGGAGTCGGCGGGGATGTGCTGGGAGGAGGCACAGCGACAAGCAATCTCAAGGGCAATATCCAGCTTACCAGTGAAAAAAACGAATTTGATATTTGGGACAATGTTAAAACAAACCTCGACCAGATCCTTGGTATATGGGAGGAAACCGTTACGACGCCTGCTCCTGCTACAACTACGACAGCAACAGGAGCTGCGGCAGTTGTAGCTGCCGCCACCCCACCTCCCGCCGCCACCACAACAACGAAACGCGATGTTAAATCCGGAAAAGGCTATTACAGTATCGACAAACCCATCGGCCTGATCACGGTGACCGCGCCGAGACCTCTCGTTGAAAAAATTGCCCTGTATCTCGACAACCTGAAATCGGAACTCTATCGTCAAATCTCCATCGAGGCTAAAATCGTGGAGGTTGCTATAGATGACACTGAAAGCCGTGGCATTGACTGGACCAATTTTCTGACCGGAAAAAATGTCGACTTCACCCTTTTTGGCCCTAATGGCATCATCTACGATGCTGCCACAGCCAACAGCGGTGGCAGGGTAGTGAGTAACATCGCTCTGGATTCGGGCGCTAACCCTTTTTCCCTTGCCCTAAACTTTCTCGACACCCAAGGACATTCCAATATACTGGCGAACCCGAAATTAAGCATCATGAATGGCCAGCCAGGGCTTATCACTGCGGGTGACAGTATCAAATATATCGACAAGGTTGAATCCAGGGTTGATGCCACCACAGGCGCGGTGACATATACCGTTACAACGGCAACCCTCATGTCCGGTATCGGCATGTCGGTGATAGCCACTATTATGGAAAACGATGAGATTATCCTTAACTTGACGCCGGTCACATCAAAGCTTGATGGAAATGCGGTTGAGTATATAGTCGGCTGGGGTGGGCAAATCGGTGTTCCGAGAATTAAGTTGCGAGAAATGAACACCACTGTTCGTGTAAAAAGCGGGCAAGTGGTGGTGGTTGGCGGTCTTATTGACAATGCCGATGATACTGGCACCGGCAGCAACAAGAGCAATAGCGTACCAATTCTTGGTGATATTCCAGTCATTGGCAATCTCTTCTCCAAGACTTACAAAGCCACCAAGAGAAGTGAGCTGGTGATCATGCTCCAGCCTAAAATTCTTTGATTTTCAACACGCATGCTCCACACAAAAAAGCCCGGCATATGCCGGGCTTTTTTGTGTCCTCATGTTTTCAAATCGACTACTGCTGTTCCGCCGCCTTCTGTCTTTTGGAATTTTCATACAACGCATGGAAATTGATCGGCTCCATAAGAAAGGGAATAAAGCCGCCGTCCACTGACACCTGACTGATGATCTGGCGGGTGAACGGAAAAAGCAGGGCCGCGCATTCCACCGACAATACCGGAGCCATATGTTCCTCCGGGATGTTTTTCAGCAAGAACACCCCGGCATGCTCTACCTCGATGATAAAAAGGGTTTTCTCGGTCTGGCTGTTGGTTACTTTAGCGGTAATGGCCAAGGTGACCTCGTAATGGTCTTCGGTCTCCAGTTTCCGGTGCTTCAAGGCAAGATTCACATCAACCTTGGGCTCGCCCTTGGCGAGAAAGACATCCGGAGCTTCGGGATTTTCAAACGATAGATCCTTAAGGTACATCTTCTGCAACCGGAAAACAGGTGGTTGCGGCGCCTGGGCGCCCTCGGTATTCTCTTCCGTCATGATTCGCAATTCCTTATCTGAGTTTCTGTATGGCACACGCCACGGTTCAACCTGCTTCAGCACGACACTCCATTCTTTATAATGAAATATGCCGAAACTTCAACGGTCTTTTGCAATTTTCACTGAATCGCGAAAGTGTTGCGATTAAGATTTTTCACACACAACGCGCCCTACGCTCCACCGGCAAGTATCTTCTTGAGAAATTGCCCGGTGTGCGATTCCTTGACGCGGGCTACCTCCTCAGGGGTTCCCTGGGCGACAATGGCGCCACCCTGATCTCCGCCTTCAGGTCCCAAATCAATGAGATGATCGGCGGTTTTGATCACATCGAGATTGTGTTCGATGATCACCACGGTATTGCCGCTCTCCACCAGCCGGTTCAGCACATGGAGCAGATGCTGGATATCGGCCGGATGAAGCCCGGTTGTCGGTTCATCCATGATGTACAGGGTTTTGCCGGTGCTTCTTTTGCTCAATTCCTTGGCCAGCTTAATCCGTTGCGCCTCGCCGCCGGACAGGGTCACCGAGGACTGGCCCAGGGCAATATAGGACAGCCCCACTTCCTGTAAGGTTTGCAGCTTGCCCTTTATCTGGGGAACCTTGGCGAAAAAAGCCAGTGCCTCCTCCACGTTCATGGCCAGGATCTCGGCGATATTCTTGCCCCGGTAGGCAATGTCCAGGGTGTCGGGGTTGTAACGCTTGCCGCCGCAGGCTTCGCAGGTCACATAGATGTCCGGCAGAAAATGCATGGCGATCTTGATCACGCCCTCGCCTTCACAGGCCTCGCATCGCCCCCCCTTCAGGTTAAAGCTGAAGCGGCCCGGCTGATAGCCCCTGGCCCGCGCCTCGGGCAACCGGGCCAGAAGTTCGCGCACCGGGGTGAGCAGCCCGGTATAGGTGGCGGGATTGGAGCGGGGCGTCCGGCCAATGGGGCTTTGGTCGATATCGATCACCTTGTCGATCTGCTCCAACCCTTCTAGGGTGCAAGCTTTGCAGGCTTGCCCCTGTCCGTGGGCGAGAAAATTGACCGCGCCCTTGAACAGGGTCTCGATCACCAGCGAACTTTTGCCCGAGCCGGAAACTCCTGTGACGCAGGTCATCAAACCGAGGGGGATGCGGACATCGATCTTTTGCAGGTTGTTGGCCGTGGCCTGCCTGATGGTAAGCCAGGCTTTTTTCGAACCGGGCCGCCGCCGCTTTTTGGGAATCGGGATGGATAATCGCCCGGAAAGATAGCCCCCGGTAATGGAAGCCTTGTGGCGCAACAGCCCCGCCACCTCGCCGTTGTAGACCACCTCCCCCCCGTGCACTCCGGCTCCAGGCCCCATGTCCAGCACATGGTCCGCCGCCCGGATGGTGTCCTCGTCATGCTCGACCACCAGCACGGTATTGCCCAGATCCCGCAGCCGGGTCAGGGTGTTGATCAGCCGGGCATTGTCCCGCTGGTGCAACCCGATGCTCGGCTCATCCAGAATATACAAGACTCCGGCCAGCCGCGAACCGATCTGGGAGGCCAGCCGGATCCGCTGGGCCTCCCCGCCGGAAAGGGTTGCCGCCTTGCGGGCCAGCGAAATGTAGCCCAACCCCACATCGTGCAAAAAGGAGAGCCGATCCAAAATCTCTTTTAAAATCCGCTCGGCGATGAACAGCTCCTGGGGGGTCCAGGCCAGGGCCGGCAAGATTTCCAGAAGCCCCCCGATACTCTGGCTGGTCAAGCCATGGATATTCCACTGCCCGATCCGGACGGCCAGGGCCTCGGGTCTGAGCCGCGCCCCATGGCAGGCCGGGCAGTCCTGCTCGTTCATGTACTGTTCCAGCTCTTCCCGCACCGAGCCGGAGCCGGTTTCCAGATACCGCCGGGCCAGCTGCGGGAGAATCCCTCCAAAGGGCTTGCGGTGGGTATGCAGCCGACGAAAACGCACATAGTCGAAGACAACATCCTCGAATCCACTCCCGTGCAGAATAACCTCCCGAGCCCGTTCGGGCAGTTCGGCAAAGGGGGCATCAAGGGAAAAGCCGTATTGCCGGGCGAGCCCGGCCATGAGTTCCTGGGTATAGGTGGAGGGCGAATTGGACTGCCAGGGGAGGATAGCCCCCTGGTTGAGGCTAAGGCGCGGGTTGGGCACCACCAGTTCCGGATCGAAAAACTGTTTCACCCCCAGACCTCCGCATTCCGGGCAGGCCCCCTTGGGGTTGTTGAAGGAAAAAAGCTGGGTGGACAGTTCCGGCAAACTCTTGCCGCAACGGACACAGGCGGCATGCTCGCTGTAGAGGATTTCCTGCCCGGTTTCCGGCAGCTGGACCAGTAAAAAACCTAAGCCCAACTGCACGGTGGTGGCCACGGAATCGGACAACCGCCTGGCAACCGAGGGCTTGATCACCAGCCGATCCACCACCGCCTGGATGGTGTGGCGCTTGTTCTTTTCCAGGACGATCTCCTCACCCAGATCGCGGATATCCCCGTCGATCCGCGCCCGGACATAGCCCTCGCGGCGGAGTTTCTGCAGCACCCCTTGGTGCTCGCCCTTTTTCCCGTCCAGCAGCGGGGCCAGCAGAACGATCTTCGTTCCTTCCTCAAGGGCAAGCAGGCTTGCCACCATATCCTGCACGGACTGGGGCCTGATTTCCTCGCCGCACTCCGGGCAATGGGGTCTGCCCACCCGGGCAAAGAGCAACCGCAGGTGGTCGTAAATCTCGGTGATGGTCCCCACCGTGGAACGAGGGTTCCGGCTGGTGGTCCGCTGCTCGATGGACACCGCCGGGCTGAGCCCCTCCAGGGAATCCACCTCGGGCTTTTCCATCTGCCCCAGAAACTGCCGGGCATAGGTGGAGAGCGACTCCACATAGCGGCGCTGCCCCTCGGCATAGAGGGTGTCAAAGGCCAGCGATGATTTGCCCGAGCCGCTCAAACCGGTAAAAACCACCAGCCGGTTGCGGGGCAAATCCACGCTGATATTCTTCAGATTGTGCATCCGCGCGCCGCGGATGCTGATGTATTTTGGTTCCATGGAACACCGGTTAGCAGTTCACAACGAATGGCGCTGTTTTTTTGCACGCCGTGATAACTCACAGTAATCATCAATCGCGAGTGCACAACAACGAGCTATCCCTTTCTCGCCATTCTCGCCGG
>JAJZPC010000057.1 GCA_021811385.1 Deltaproteobacteria bacterium
TGAGGAGCAGCGGGCCGCCTTCTTCTTCAAGCAATGGGGCGGCTGGGGAGTTGACGGTAAGAAACGGGCGAAGAAACATAACGGTAGGCTCTTGCAGGGCAAGACCTGGGACGCGTTGCCTTCGCTTTAGGGGGAAAGTCGGTTGGGGCTCTGATGAGCGATGAGTTCGCGATAAGCCGTCACCCCGGCGAAGGCCGGGGTCCAGAATGCGTCAAACCTGTTGGAAACCCTGGATTCCGGCCTCCGCCGCAATGGTGCGGGGAAACCGGGGGAAACCGGGGGAAACCGGGGACAGACCACGTTTTGTGTGGCGCAAGAGTTATCTATTGTTGCTATTGCAACCAAATGTTATCCAAAAACGAACGCTTCACAGGCGTGATTGAGCCACCTCGTACACCTTCTGTTTGTCGCGTCTGCCTACGGCGATGACAGTGACGAAAACCGTTGTGTCGTCCACCCGGTAGATCAATCGATATCCTGCGCTTCGCAACTTGATCTTGTAGCAGTCCGGCATACCAGAAAGGGCGGCGGATGGAATCCTCGGGTGTTCCAGGCGTTCGGCCAGCTTCTTTTTGAGCTGTTCGCGGAGGCCGGCATCCAGCCTCCGCCATTCAGCCAGGGCCAGTTCGTGAAAGCGCAGCCTATAGCTCATCCAGCCCCACCTCGATAAAGGGGCCGTCGCCTCGCTCCTTTACCAGCCTGGCGTCTTCCAGGTCTTCCAGGCAGGTCATAAGCCGCTCGTAATAAGCGGCCGGCAGCAGGTATGCTTCTGGACGGTTGTGGTTCAGAATGGCCACGGGAGAATCATCCGCTTGCTTGAGAATAGCGGCGAAGTTCCGCTTTAATTCAGTCACGCTGACGGTGATATTGGAAAAAATGGTGTCCATTGCTGTGTCTCCGCTGAAGAATTGATGCGCTATTTGATGTCTAATATAGCATTAATTCAGGCAGTAGCCAAACGGAATCGCGGGATACAGCAACAGCAGACGCCTGGGCTTGCTTGCGAGATTACGATTCTCACATCTGGCCGATGACCTTTTCCAGCACACCGCTGAACAGCGCCTGCTCCTCTGTGGACAGGGTGGCGGTTATCTCCTCGGTGAGGCGCAGGTGGTACTGGTGGTGTTCGGAAAAAAGAGCCTGCCCCTTTTGGGTCAGCGCGATCAGGTAGGAGCGGCGGTCCGTTTCGTGGGGGGTTCTTTGCAGCAACCCCTGCTGCTCCAGCCGGTCGACCATGACGGTGAGGGTGCCGGTGGTCACGCCCATCTTTTTGGCCAGCTCCTTCATGCGCAGGGCACCCCCTCCGGGCGCTCCGTGGCCGACGATCTCGATGGTGTGCATCTGGGGCGTGGACAGGCCGGAGCTTTTCACCACATCCTGCTCCCAGGAGGAGAGCTTTTCGTACAGTTCCACGAGCTGATGGGAAAGCTTCGCAATCTCGCTTAGTTGGGCAGGCATGGCTCGTCCTCGCAGGGGTGGATCTCCACGGTGAGGTGGGAAAGAGCAGTGAAATCGCGCAGCAGCTCCTTGTAGTAGCCGATCGTCTGCGGATAATGGGTGACAATGGAGAGGATGGCCGCGTAATGGGCCGGGCCGACCTTCCAGACGTGCATGTCCGTAATCCGATTGTCCTGCGTGCCCTCGATTTTTTCCTTTATGGCGGCCAGCTCCTTGGTGCTGATGCTGCCGTCCAGCAGAATCCCGCCGGTTTCCCGCACCAGGCCATGGGCCCAGCGGCAGATAACCAGGGCGCCGACGATGCCCATCAGGGGATCAAGCCAGTTCCAGCCGAGATATTTGCCCAAGAGCAGGGCTCCGATGGCCAGAACCGAGGTCAGGGCGTCGGCCAGGACGTGCAGATAGGCGGACTTGAGGTTGTGGTCATGGTGGTGGTGATCATGGCCGGTATCGTCGTGACCATGGTCGTGGTCATGGTGGCCTTGCAGGAGAAAGGCGCAGGCGATATTGACCAGCAGACCCAGGGCTGCCACGCCGATGGCCTCGTTAAAATGGATCGGCTGCGGGGTGAGGATGCGCTGGCTCGACTCGATGAGCATGATCAGGGCGACGACGATCAGGACAATGGCGCTGGCAAAGCCGCCCAGAACGCTGACCTTGCCGGTGCCAAAGGCAAAGGCCTTGTTGTTTGCATGTTTTTTTGCAAAACGGTAGGCGAAGATCGTGATCAGGAATGCGGCGACATGGGTGCCCATGTGCCAGCCGTCGGCCAGCAGAGCCATGGAGCCAAAGGCCATGCCCGCAGCGATCTCGAAAAACATGGTGATGGCGGTGATGATCAGCACCTGTTGGGTCCGCTTTTCGCCGTGCTCCTGGATCACGGCGAAATCGTGGGGGTGCTGCCAGGTATCAAGGGAGTGGGTGTGCATTCGGAACCTCTCTGTTCAAAAAAATGGGTGGTTTCGCGCCGTTTCGGGGGAGGCCCGGCTCGGTGGCAAGGCAAGAAGAGAGGGGAGGATACAGGGATATTGTTTGGTTGTCAAGATGTTTGATGTTCAAACAACATGGATAAAAAAAGAGGGGCGCATCCGTGCGCCCCTCTTTTTTTATCCCTCGCAATCAGGTCCCGGCTGTAACCGGCAGTGTCGCTATTTGGGCGGGAAATTGTCCGGGTTGACTACGAACCAGACGTCGTTGACTCCCTGGCCGGTTGTGTCGCCTGCCTGCTTGTCGTTCATCCAGTAATAGAGCGGATACCCCCGAAAGGTGGTCTGTTTTTTCCCATCCTCGCGGGTAATGCTGCCGAAATCTCCAGCCTTGAGTTCTTTGCCCGCCGCCACCATTTCCCGGTAGTAGAGGGGCCATTTCTCCACGCAGGGCCCCGTGCAGGCGCTTTTCCCCGGAGAGTCTTTTTTGAACCAGTATAAGGTCTTGCCCTCGGCATCGGTCAGATATTTCCCGATGCCTTCCTTGGTCTGCATTTTGACCGCGTGATCCGCGGCCATGGCCAAACCGGTCCCCAACAGAAAAAGCAGACCAAGGCCAAAGAGTCCCAGCGCTATTCTTTTCATGGCAAACCTCCTTTTTTGATAATTGTGCGAGACCTGCCGGTTACAGCAGATCGGTTTTCTTGAGGGCGATAACGGCGCCCTGGTACGAGACGACCAGCACCAGCAGCCAGCCGATAAGCAGAATTGCATTCATGGTGTGCTCCTTTTTCGGTTAGTACATGTCCTTGGCGTCTTCGCCGGAAAGTTCGGTCAGGGTCAGTTGTTTCGCATCCATCAGCTTCCAGACATAGGCGACGTAGGCAAGGACAAAGGGTACGGCCAGGGCCACATAGCTCATGGCCGTGAGGGTGTACTTGCTGCTTGAGGCGTTATGGATGGTGAGGCTCGATTGCAGGTCGGTGAGCGACGGGTAAAAAGCAGTGTTGTTGTACCCGGCCAGCGAGAAGATCGCCAACCCAACCAGCACGGTGCCGATGCCGCCGAACCAGATGCCGCTGTTCTTGCCGAGAAAGCCGGTGGCCGCCACGCCATAGATCACCGAACCCAGGCCACCCAAGAGAAGGACCAGCACCGCGGGCATGGCCAGCAGGTTATGGAGGTATTTGCCCTTCTCCATGAACACCTCGCCGGTGGCGGGGTTTACCGCAAAGCCGTCCATGGTCACCAGGGAGATGAGGATGGTGAGCAGGAAGGGCAGGGCCCAGAGCAGGTTGATCCAGGTCGCCTTGCGGGCCTTTTTGACTAAGGGCGCGTGGTCGATGTGGCTGACGATGTACATGGCGCCCAAAATCCGGGCCAGGAAGACCAGAAACAGGCCGAAGGCCAGGTTGAACGGGTTGAGCGCCGCTTCCAGCCCGTGGTAGGGCGTACCCCAGGTCACGGAGTTGTAGAGGTTGAGGCTGAAACGGGAGCCGGTGAAAAAGGTGCCCACCGCCGCGCCGATCAGGAGGAGTCCGACGCTGCCGTTGATGGACATGAAGATCTCAAAGGTCCGCGCCCCGAGGATGTTGTCGGGTTTCTTGCGGTATTCGTAGCTCACCGCCTGGAGGATGAAGGTGAAGAGGATGAGCATCCACACCCAGTACGCCCCGCCGAAGCTGGTGGCGTAAAAGAGCGGGAAGGCCGCGAACAGGGCGCCGCCGAAAAGGACCAGGGTGGTGAAGGTGAGTTCCCACTTGCGGCCCATGGCGTTGATGATCAGGGATTTTTCCTCTTCGGTGGAGGCTGTGGTGAAGATCAGGGTCTGACCGCCTTGCACAAAGGTCAGGAAGAGAAAGAGCGATCCCACCACGGAGGCGATCAGCCACCAGAGTTGCTGCAGAATTGAGTGATCCAGGTTTCCTATCATGGTCTTATGCCTCCGGTCCGATCTTGATTTGCTTCATCATAATGCGAATCTCCGCCAGCAACAGCGCGGTGAACAGGGTCAGAAAGATGAAAAAGGTGGTCTGCACGTTGCTTGCGGCAATGTTGGTGGTGGCCACGCCCACCGGCAGCAGACCCTGAATGGCCCAGGGCTGCCGGCCCACCTCGGCCACGACCCAGCCGGCCTGGCTGGCCACATAGCCGAGAAAGATGGAGAAGAAACAGACCAGGTTGAGCCAGCGCTGGTACTCCAGGGTTCCCTTGAAGGCGAAGTAGAGCACCGCCAAAAAGATCACCGGGAAGAGGGTGCCCAGCACCACCATGATATGAAAGCTGTAAAAGGTGGTGGACACCGGCGGCGCCGCCTCGGCCGGGTTGTTCAGATAGCCGTAGCCGAGATCCCCCTTGTGCTGGTCGAAAATGGCCAGGGCTGCCGCGGCTTCGGCCTCATCGCCTTTTTCCCTGGCATACTTGTAGCGGGCCAGTTCGGCCAGGGCGATCTTGCCTGTGACCATCCGCTGCTCGGCGCCGACGATATTGCGCTCGGCATTGCCGAAGACCAGATCGTTGATCCCCGGCACAAAGCTGTTGGGATCACGGTTGGCCAGGAGCGAAAGCAGGCCGGGGATTTTTACCTCCTGATAGAAGGCGGGCAGGTCATCGCCCGGTTTCTTGCTGGAGTTGATGATGCCCATGGCGACGATGGGGGCCTTTTCCTGCCCCACGTACAACCCCTCCATGGCGGCCAGTTTCATGGGCTGCCGGTGCGCCACGTTGAAGGCGGCCTCGTCGCCGGTAAGGCCGACAAAGACGGAGGCGATGAAGCCGAAGACCGCGGCAACCACCATGCTGCGCTTGGCCATTTTCTGGTGCCGCTCCTGCAAGAGGAAAAGGGCCGAGATGCCCACGACAAAGAGGGAGGCGAGCAGAAAGGCCGAGCTGGTGGTGTGGGTGAATTTGTGCACCGCCACCGGGGAGAGGGCGACATCCCAGAAATTCTGCATCTCAAAGCGGGCCTTGTCGGGGTTGAAGGCCATGCCGGTGGGAAACTGCATCCAGCCGTTGGCCACGAGAATCCAGACCGCCGAGAGGTTGGAGCCCACGGCCACCATCCAGGTGGAAAAGAGGTGGAACCCCTTCCCTACCCGCTGCCAGCCGAAGAACATCACGGCAAAGAAGGTGGCCTCGATAAAGAAGGCGAAGATGCCCTCGATGGCCAGGGGCGCGCCGAAGATGTCGCCCACCATCCAGGAGTAGTTGGACCAGTTGGTGCCGAACTCGAACTCCAGGATGATGCCGGTGGCGACCCCGATGGCGAAGTTGACGCCAAAGAGGGTCATCCAGAACCTGGTCAGCTTCTTCCACTCCTCGTTGCCGGTTTTGACGTAGATGGACTCAAAAAAGGCGACAAGAAAGGACAACCCCAGGGTCAGCGGCACGAAAATCCAGTGATACATGGCGGTCAGGGCGAATTGCGCCCTGGCCCAATCCACCGTGGTCAGAATTTGGTCTCCCACAACAACCTCCTTGTGTGTGTTGGCGGAAAGCATGTATCCGCCAAGATTAAAGGGATAAGAAAACAGCCAGTGGTTATACGAATATCAACGGGATGGCGCGGTGCCGGTCAGGTTCTCCAGCACGTGGTTGGCCCGTTCCTGCTCGGTGTTGAAATTGCTTGCAAGGTAATTGGGAAAGAAAAACAGCTTGAGAACGGCAAACATGATGAACAGCTTCAGAAGGATGATCTTCCACAGGGTGCGGCCCACAACCATGGAGCGGAATCCGTCGCGGTACAAGCAGTACATCTGTTTGGACAGAGCGGCCACGGGCGTCTTCTCCTTTTCGGATGGAAACACTCCTGTATTCTCTTTGTTGTATATGGATGCGTTGTTCATGGTCAAATCATTTTTTGTCAGGGGTGCGGTTCCCGCAGCCGAAGCTGGGGATTTTGCTCAGGCAGCAGGCCTCTTCCGCGGCCATGGCGGCGAAGTTTGTTTCCCGCAGGGTGGCCCGGAGCTGTTGGTTGGCCTTTTCCCAGACCCGGTGGATGGCGCAGATTCCGCTGTTATGGCAGGATTCCGGGCGGCTTACGCAGTCGTTGAGCGAGATTTCGCCGATCACCGCCTCGATGACCGAAAGCAGGGTGATGTCCGTTGCGTCCTTGAGCAGACGGTAACCGCCGTTGGCGCCCTGGAGGATCTCGATGATCCCTGCCCGGGAAAGCTGCTGGGCGATCTTGGCGAGAAAATCCGGCGGAACCTCCGTTTGGGCGGCGATCTCCTTCCTGCTGACCAGCGTTCCCTTGCCATGCCTGGCAAGGTGCAGAACGCAGCGTATGCCGTATTCACCGGCGCGTGTAAGTCTCATGGGCAACCCGTGTTAAGCGTGCTAAGTAAGATAAATAAGATATTTTTAGTCTTATATAAGATGACGGCTATGACTGTCAAGAAAAAATACGGAGCGGTTGCGGAAAAAAGAGTGGGGCGTTTGGGCTGCTTGCCGTGCTGATGGGGCTCAGGCGGCGGCTTTTTTCTGGTATCTATGAGCGGTGGCGATGCATTTGCTCCTGAACTTGAGCTTGGTGATGCCGTAGCGGACAACCCCGGAGACGCTGCCCACCGTGTCCGCCAGGGAAAGGCTCATCTCGAGAACAGGGAGTACCTTGATGGGAAAGAGGTTTTTGAACCGCCTGGCCATGACATGGGGAGGCCTTTTGTCGCACACAGCCCGGATGAACAGGTTGGAAAAAACAGCAAGATTTTGCAGGAGATGCAGCTCGTCGACCAGGGATTCCACTTCCGGGGGGCTGGGGTCCATGCAGGCGATGATGGTGTCGGAAAAGTTCCAGAAGCGGGCGATTTCCTCGCCGATCTCATTGAAGGTGAGCTGCTTGAACATCAGGCGGCACATGGCTTCCTCGGAGCTGCCGCTGGTTGTGCCCGCCTCGATGCGCCGGTACACATCCGGGAAATAGATGGTCATGATAATGCGGCCCAGATCGTGCAAAAGTGCACAGATGTAAGCCTCTTCCGGCGAGACCGGAATCTTGTATCTTTGGACCAGAAGTTTGCCGAGGTTGGCGCTGAGCAGGGAGATCGCCAGTTGTTTGCTCAGGCCGTCCCGGTCGCCGCCGGACCGGATAAACTCCTCGATGAGGCTGATGGAAACGGCAAGTTCCCGGATAACATCGAGGCCCAGCGCGCCCACGGCCCGCTCAATGGTGGAAATGCGCGCCCCGCGAATATAGTAGGCCGAGTTGGCAACCTGGAGAACCTTGTTGGTGAGCGAATAATCCTTCAGGATAACGTCGGAAACTCCGGTGACGGAGGCGCGTTTATTGAGGGTTATCCGCAGTATTTCATTGACGTGCCCGGAGATGGCTGGGAGTTCGCCCAGGTTCATCTTGGCGAAAATCTCCGTGAGTTTTTGATTTTTTACCGCACTGGCGTCTTGTGCCACGAAATTCCTTTTCTATGAGGCCGCGCTCTGCGTTTTGCAGGAAAAATGTATGAAATCATGTAGATGAGGCAAGACGGCGGCAAATATAACATCTCGCGGCAGGGAAAGCAATGAACGGATAGGGTGGCGGGGCAATGACAGGGGGGAGGCGCGGTCAGGCAGGGGCGGATGCAAGAGCGGCAAGGGCTTCGCGGGCAAGTTGGCCGGCGGTGACCGTGGTCAGGCGGAGACCGGCATACAGGGTAAATTCCGTGGTGTCGCCGGACCATTGGCTGATTTTTGCCGCCGCCTCGCCAACCCTGAGCTGTCCCAAGGCACGGGCGGCCAGGGCCCGGACCATGAGGTCTTCCGAGTCGAGGTAGGGCAGAAGGTAGAGGGGGGCCTGCCAGGCGCGGAGCAATTGCGGGCGGACCTGGGCCAACCGGCCGATTCCCCACATGAGGCCGCGCTGGAGGGAGGGGAGTTCGAGATAAAACCCGTCCTCCCGCATGAAGGAGACCAGGATATTGGTGTATTCCCCGGCGAGTCCGGCATGGGAAGCGAGACACTCGGCCATGGCCTCGGGCGCGCCCCAGCCGATGCCGCCGGATTCGTCGTTGAGGCTCCACATGAAGCGGCGCATGACCACTCGGGCCGCTTCCATGTCCTGGTCGGCGAGGCGGGCCACGGTACTCCCCATGGCGGTGATTGCGTGCCAGCGGGTGTGTTGGTCCGCGTGGCAGATTCCGGAAAACAGGGCGTTGAGCAGCGCTTCGGGCGGGTGTGTTGCCAGCTCCGCGAAGATCCGGTCGATGTCCGGGGTGGCAAGCAGGGTGAGGATGGTTTTTTTGAGGTTTCTCTGGCCTGCCATGGTCAATCCCTATCCAGAGAAGAGCCCCTGCCCGTTTTTCAAGGACCGGCAGGGGCGGGAGAAACTATTTCTTCATCGCCTCGGCCACGGCGCTGCCCAGTTCCGAGCAGGCCTTGAGCGTGTCGTGGGAGGGGACGTTCTTGATCTTGACCCCCTCGCCGACGATCTCAAAGCCCATGTCCGTCATGTGCCCGGTGAGGTGTTTTACCGCCTCGCCGCTCCAGCCGAACGAGCCGAAGGCCGCGCCGATCTTGTCTTTCGGGCGCAGCCCCTTCATGTAGGTGATGATGTCGGCCATGGCCGGCATGATGTTGTTGTTCAGGGTCGGCGAGCCGAGGAAGATGGCGCGTGCGTCCAAGACCTCGGTGATGATGTCGCTGCGGTGATTTTTACGGACATGCAGCATCTTCACGTTGGTGATCCCGGCCTGGAGCAGGCTGTTCATCACGCTCTTGGCCATCTTCTCGGTGCTGTGCCACATGGTGTCGTAGATGATGACAGCCTTGTTCTTTGTTTCGCCCCGGCTCCAGCGGTCGTAGGCCTCGATGATGGCCCGCGGCGAGGTGCGCCAGATCACGCCGTGGTCCGGGGCGATCATCTCGATTTGCAGCCCCATCTCCTTGACCTGGGCGAGGAGCTTCTGGACGATGGGCGAGAAGATCATCAGGATGTTGGCATAATATTTGGAAGCATGCACCATGAGTTCATGGGAGTCCACCTCGTCGTCGAACCGCTCCGAGGTGGCCCAGTGATGCCCGAAGGCGTCGCTGGAGATGAGCAGCTTGTCCTCGGGGATGTAGGAGAACATGCTGTCCGGCCAGTGGAGCATCTTGGTTTCAAGAAACTGCACCGTTTTTTTGCCGAGGCTGATGGAGTCGCCGGTGGCCACGACCTCGAACGGCCAGTCTTCCCGGTGGAAATGCTCGATCAGCGCCTTCTTGCCCATGGGCGAGCAGAAGATCTTTTCCGGCTGGATCAGGTCGATCAGCTCCGGCAGGGAGCCGGAGTGATCCATCTCCACATGGTTGACGATGATGTAGTCGATCTTGCTCGGGTCGCCCAAAACCTGACGGAGATGGTGGATCAGATCGCCCTTGACCTCTTTTTTCACGGTGTCGAACAGGGCGATCTTCTCGTCCTTGATCAGATAGGCGTTGTAGCTGGTGCCCTTGTCCGTGGAGTAGCCGTGGAAGTCGCGGATGTTCCAGTCCACGGCGCCAACCCAGTAGATGTCTTTTTTGATTTCTATCGCAGCCATGTCGTCCTCGTTTGTTACAAAAGCCGCCGGCCGTTTCCGGCCGGCAGGAGTTTGACTTTTTTAACCACATTCGCGGTTTTTGCAAAAGATTTATTTGTGGTCCGACAGGCTCGCCCCAGGCCCTTCCGGCTTTGACCCGGTAAGCAGGGCAGCTGCTATTCCCCTTTTGCCGGGGGCGGGGTAAAGACCCGTTGGCCCAGGGTGGCGTCCAGGGTGAACAGGGCGGTGGCGTCCTTGCCGATGAGCTTGAGCTTATCGAGCACCGCGCCGACGTTGGCCTCCTCCTCCACCTGCTCCGAGACAAACCACTGCAGGAAGATGTTGGTGGCGTGGTCCCGCTCGTCCAGAGCCAGATTGATCAGATTGTTGATCAACCCGGTAACCTTCTGTTCGTGGCTGAGAACATCCTGGAAGACGTGCAGGGTCGATTTCCAGTCGGTGGGCGGTTGCTTGATGGCCTTGAGCGCCACGCGGCCGCCCCGTCCGCTGACATACCCGAAGAGCTTCATGCCGTGGAACCATTCCTCCTGGGTCTGGGCCCGCATCCACTGGGCCGCGCCGGGCAAACCGACGGAGTCGAAATAGGTGGACATGGACAGATACATGTAGGAGGAATAGAATTCCGCGTTGATCTGCTCGTTGAGAGCCTTTTCCATGGTTTTGCTCAGCATCTCAGGCCTTCCAGAGTCCGTGGAGATTGCAGTATTCGCGGGCGCTGACCTGGGACGCGTCCGTGGCAAAAAAGGCTTCCGGGGCGTCGCCGGGCTTGAGGAACTGGCGGTAGGCCTTGTCCCCGGCGATGAGTTCGATCCACTCGATGTGGTGCTTTTCCTCCATGGGATGGGCAACCGCTCCGACTTTCACCTTGTAGCCGCCCGCCACCTTTTCGATGACCGGCACATGTTTTTCCTTTGCGGCATCGACGGTGTTCTCGGTTTGCAGGGTCATGGGCTGGCCGCAGCAGACGAGCTCGCCCACTCCGCCGTGCAGAACCTCGACGATATTGCCGCACACGTCACATTTGTACACTTGCAGTTTTTCAGCCATAACGGTTCTCCTTTGGTTACCAGTTTTCGCCATTCAGTTCAAAGTGATCGCGGGGATGCGCGCAGGCAAGGCATTTTTCCGGGGCTTCCGCGCCCTCGTGGAGATAGCCGCAGTTGCGGCACCGCCAGGTCACCTTGGTGTCTTTCTTGAAAACACGGCCTTTTTCTATGTTGGCCATCAGGGCCCGGTAGCGTTTTTCGTGTTGTTTTTCCGCCACGGCAATGGCCATGAATATCCCGGCGATGTCAGGGAAACCTTCTTCCCGGGCAACCTTGGCAAATTCAGGATACATGGTGGTTTGTTCGTAATTTTCGCCGGCCGCTGCCTCGCCGAGGTTTTCCAGGGTGGTGCCGATTTTTCCCGCCGGAAAGCTGGCGGTTATCTGGGTCTCGCCGCCCTCCAGCATCTTGAACAGCCGCTTGGCGTGTTCCTTTTCCTGGTTGGCTGTTTCGGTGAATATGTCCGAGATCTGGACATACCCATCCTTCTTGGCCTGGGAGGCAAAATAGGTGTACCGGTTGCGGGCCTGGGATTCGCCGGCAAAGGCGGTGAGGATGTTTTTTTCTGTTTGGGTGCCTTTTAAAGAGCCCATGGGAAGAACCTCCTGTGTCAAGCGCGATGATTGTATCGGAAAGATGGGTGGATTTTTTCTGTATTGTATATGTTTCCTCCCGGTCTGTGTGGGAAAAAAACAGATCGGGAGGAAATCAGGACTGACACTCCGGACAGATGCCGGTGAACTCCAGCCGGTGCCGGAGAATCTTGAAATTTGTCAGCTTGCCTGCCGCCTTTTCCACATTGAAATCCGGCGGAAGATCGAGGTCGTCAACCCGGCCGCACTGGCTGCAGCGCACATGGTAATGGACATGGGCCGCGCCGTCGAAACGCTTCTGGGTGCCGCCGATATCCAGCTTTTGGATGATGCCGCACTCGGACATGATCTCAAGGTTGCGGTAGACCGTGCCCAGGCTGATCTTGGGCAGCCGTTTGCGCACCATCTGGTAGAGCACGTCGGCGGTGGGGTGCGAGGTTACGCTGCACAGCTCATCGAGAATGATCTGGCGTTGCTTGGTGATCCGCAGGCTGTGATTGTTGAGTTGCGACATATTGTCCTCCTGAATTGATAATAATTCTTATTTACTGCATGGTCAACCCAACCGCAATATTTTTTTTTGCTCTATCGGATGGTCGTGGACGAAAAGTCTTCTTTCCTCGGAAGGCTTGCTTGCGGCGGCTATTTTTGTCCAACGCTTGGGGCGCAAGGGCTCAGAGCGTGGGTGGGCCGGTTGCGCTTGGAATCCTTGACTTTTATCCGCGGGTTGGCGACAATAACCCCATTCGTACCGGAAAAGTCGGGGGGCTTCTTAGGAATCATGGATATCGGCTCTCGCCTGAAGGACTTGCTTTGAAATACATGAACTACACCTGTCTGGTTGTCGAAGACAACCTCTCCACGCTCACCATGATCGTGAATATGTTGGGCAATATCGGCTATCAGAACGTCGTCACCGCCAGAAACGGCAGGGAGGCGTGGGAAAAGATCCAGTCTTCGGAGGCGGGGATCGACATCGTTCTCTCGGACATGCTCATGCCGGAGGAGGATGGATTGCAACTGCTCCAGCGCATACGGAATTCGGAAGAGTACTGGCATCTGCCGTTCATCATGGTCACCTGCGTCGATGATCTGGACCGGATCATGTCGGTGACCGAGGAGCATATCGACGCCTATCTGGTCAAACCCGTCACCGAGGCGGTCATCCGGGCCAAAATCTACTCGGCCATCAAAAAGACCTACGATCCCGACCCGTACCACCAGGCGTTGTTTCTGGGGAAAAAATATCTGCGCGAGGGGCAATACGACAGCGCGATCCAATCCCTGGAGGAGGCACGGGATCTGCAGCCGGGGCAGTCCGCCACCTATTTCAATCTTGCCCAGGCCATGGAAAAAGTCGGCAAGATGGACGAGGCCGAGGCGAATTACAAACGGTGCAAGGATTGCAGCAACGATCTCTATGTCCGGTCGCTGGACGGGCTTGCCCGGGTCTATCAGCACAGGGGCGATCACGCCAGCGCCCTGGAGGTGCTCAACAAGGGAATCGAGATCTCTCCCAACACTGCGGACCGCCATATGGATCTGGCCGTCGAACTCAAGGCCGTGGGCAACACCTCGGGCGCAAAAGCCTCCATGGCCAGGGCCCTGCGGCTCTCCCGGAAAGAGGCGCAGCTGCCCCAGAGGTATATCGAGGCGTGTCTGGATCTCGGCATGGATAAAGAGGCCGAGTCGATCATGCAGCGGAATATGAGCGGCGACATGGAGGACATTGTCCTTCTAAACCAGATGGGCATTGTCTGCCGGCGGCGCAAGGAGTATGAACGGGCCAGGAAATACTACCGGCGGGCCTTGGAGATTGCTCCCGACGACGAATTCCTCAACTACAACTATGCGGTGCTGCTTGTGGACCTGAAGGAGTACAAGTCCGCCCGCAGCCATCTCTATCATGTTCTCCGGCAAAACCCTGATTCGGAGAATGCCCTCTCCCTCATCATCAAGCTGGATAAACGTGAGGCAACCTGAACGCCTGAAGGGGCTCGTGCTTCCGGAGCAGCCGCTTTTCGTGTCCGGGCGCGGGCGATACCCTGCCTGGGGATCCGATGAGTATCTTTGAAACCGTCATGCTCCTCTGTTTCGGCGCGGCCTGGCCTTTTTCCCTGTACCGCTCCTACCGGTCCCGCACCAATGCAGGCAAGAGCCTGATGTATCTCTGCGTGGTGCTTGCCGGGTACATCTCCGGCATCCTGCACAAGGTGTTCTTCAGCCCTGACCCCATTATTTTTCTCTACATCGTCAACGGGTTGATGGTGGCAGGCGATATCCTCCTGTACCTGCGCAACCGCAGGCTTGCCGGGGTGCTCTGAGATGGCCGGGGCGCCGGGGTATCTTGCCCTTCATGCAAGCGGCGAGCTGATCCGGCGCAAGGAGGCGGCTTTGGCGCGGCTCGCCGCTTGCGATCTCTGCCCAAGGCGTTGCGGGGTGGATCGATTGGCCGGGCAGCAGGGCTTCTGCCGCACCGGCAGGCTGGCGAAGGTGGCGGCCCATCATCCCCATTTCGGCGAGGAAGCGCCATTGGTCGGGAGCTCCGGCTCGGGCACCATCTTTTTTTCCAACTGCAACCTCGGCTGCGTCTTCTGCCAGAATTACGAGATAAGCCATCTGGGAGAGGGGGAGGAGGTCACCGCCCGGCAACTGGCGGCGATGATGGTGCATCTCGGGCAGCAGGGGTGCCACAACATCAATCTGGTGACCCCCAGCCATGTGGTGGCCCAGATTCTGGAAGCCCTGCCCCAAGCCATAGAGGGTGGGCTGTCGATTCCCCTGGTGTACAACACCAGCGGCTACGACGAGGTGGACACCCTCCGGTTGCTGGAGGGGATAGTGGACATCTACATGCCGGATTTCAAGTTCTGGTCAGGTGAAAGCTCCCGCCGTTTTGCCAAGGCGGAAGATTACCCGGAAAAGGCCAGGCAGGCCATCGGCGAGATGCACCGCCAGGTGGGAGATCTGCTGATCGATGCGGAAGGGATTGCCGACCATGGGCTGCTGGTGCGCCATCTGGTCATGCCGGAGGGATTGGACGAGAGCCGTGAGATCCTTGGCTTTTTGGCCAGGGATATCTCGCCTGCCACCTATGTCAATGTCATGGACCAGTACCGTCCCTGCGGCCAGGCCATGAACTTCCCGCCCCTGGACCGGATGCTGCTGCCCGAGGAGTACCGCCAAGCCTTGGAGCTGGCTGGGCATGCGGGTCTGACCCGGCTTGAGCAGCGTGATTTCCGCGCCATCCTGCGGGTTTTGGGGGTTGTTTGAATACGGCAGGGCGAGGGGTCAGGACAGCGTGGATACGCCGACTCCCTTGAAGAATTTCACATAGCGGTAATCCGTGGTCTGCAGGTGTTCCACGAACCATTTTTTTAAGAAGTGCATCAGGTCCACGCCGATCAACTTCCCGTTTTTAAAGTCTCTCCGGAAGGCGTCGACCTTCTTGAGCATGGCGTCGTGTTCCGCCTTGTGGGGTTTTTCCTCGGGGTAGCTGTATTTCTTAAAGAGAAGCTCCTCCGTGGAAAAATGGTTTTTGGTGTACCGGATCACCTTGTCCAGGGTGGCTTCGATCACCTCGTTTCCCCTGGCCTTGAGCATGGCCAGGTACAGCTCGTCAAGGATATCCACCAGCACCTTGTGCTGGTCGTCGATTTCCTTGATTCCCACCGAGAATTTTTCTTCCCATTCGATGATTTTCATTCCTATTTCCTCCTGGGGATGAACCGAATTTCCCCCCGCGCCGGGTATCGTATGCCTTTGAACCAGCCGGGCGGTTAAAAGGTGCCCACCACCGCGGCATCCGTGGCAAGGTCCGCGGGTTCCTGGAGGGGGCCGAGGGGGTTCTTTTTATACACCTCGCCTTCGATGCGTGGCTGGCCGTCCCAGAGTTTGTACACCACCAGATCGTCCACCAAAACAATGAAGGCGGAAAAGCGCCAGCCGGTTTGATGGGCCTGGCGTTTGAAGCGCAGGAGGTCAAGGAAAAGATTGCCCTGCCGCTGGCTTTTAAGGTTCTGGGTTTTCAGTTCATAGGCGATACAGGAATCCGTTGCTTCCACGCAGCCTTGAAGCCCCGCAGGCAGATCGGCCTTGGTGATATTGGTGTTTGGCATGAATTTGTCGATGATGGCCAGATAATTGAGAATCTGGATATTGGCGGTTTGGTAAGGGTCGAAGCCAAGCTTGTGCAGGTCGGCTTTTGTGGTTGCAAAGGGAATGATCTGGTCAAAGGAACCCTTGATCTGCTCAAAGCTCTCCCACCGGGACTCGTCCGTGGTCTTGGCCACCGGGAGCATGCCCCCGCAGCCCGAGGTCAGGCAGAGGACAAGGGTGAGCAGGATGATGGTATGCAGGCGCATGGCGGGGCCCCTTTGGGAGGGAAGGGGGCACGGTGGAGGTCAGGCGTCAAGATTGAGGATCACTCGCCCCTTCTGCTTTCCTTGTAGAATAGATTCGATATGTTGGTCAAGCTCCTTGAACGAGATTTCCGTGGCAAGGTGTTCGAGATGGGGCAACCGCCAGGTGGTGGCGATCTTTTGCCAGATGGGGATGCGGACCGCCATGGGGCATTCGGCGCTGTCGATGCCGATGAGGCTTATGCCTCGTAAAATAAAGGGGTAGACGTTCAGCGGCAGGTCCGGGGAGGCGACATTGCCGCAACAGGTGACTGCGCCGCCATAGCGGGTGGACTTGATGGCCGTGGCCAGGATATCGCCCCCCACCGTGTCGATGACCCCTGCCCATTTTTCCTTGAGGAGCATCCTGGCGCTGCGGTCGATGCTGTTTTCCCGCGGGACAATCTCCTGGGCGCCCAGATCGCGCAAAAAAGGTTCCTGCTCCGGCTTCCCGGTTACGGCGGCAACGGCAAAGCCGCTCACGGCAAGCATGGCCACGGCCATGCTCCCCACGCCGCCGGTGGCGCCGGTGACCAGAACCTTGCCCTGTTCCGGCAACACCGGGTGACGCTGCAGGCGGTCAACGGATTGGGCCGCGGTAAAACCGGCGGTGCCGTAGATCATGCTTTCCCGCAGGGTGAGTCCTACTGGCAGCGGCATGACCCATTTGGCCGGAACCCTTATGCGCTGGGCAAAGCCGCCCGAGGTATTCATGCCGAGATCATAGCAGGAGACAATGACCTGGTCGCCTTGGGAAAAATCGGGGGAACCGCTTTCCAGCACCTCGCCTGCCGCGTCAATGCCCGGGGTGTGGGGGTAGCGCCGGGTGACGCCCCGGTTGCCCGAGGCGGACAAGGCATCCTTGTAGTTGAGCGACGAGTAGCGCACCCGGATCAGCACCTCGCCCGGCGGCAGATCGTCGAGATTTCTGGTGACGATGCTCCGCTGGAACTGGCCGGGCATGGGTTGGGTGACGACCATGGCTTGGAAGGTGCTGGGCAAGGGGGTGCTCCTTTGTTGTGTGGTGCGGGAAAAAGCGCACTATACCATGGTGCGGCGCGGAACGCCAACCTCTGCCAAGCCTGTGAAAAATTGCTCGGCCCGAGGAAAAAAATCTGCTGGCCATCCCTGTTTTTTGCTATCCTGAATCTGATGCAATCTCCCCCCAGTCCATGATGCAGGATGGTAAGCCGTTGTTCAGAAATAACCGTAACCTTGAAATGACGTGAACGGCATAATGGGCCGTAACGGAACAGCCAAAAATGGAATGGTTCTTCCGTAACGGCCCCTAACCATATCGACCAAGAGAGGTGGCGCCGCATGAAAGTCTATGATGACAAGCACATCAAGAACATCGTTTTGCTGGGCAGTGTCAAAACCGGCAAGACAACCCTGGCCGAGACCATGGTTTTCGAGGCGGGGCTTGCCAAGAGACGCGGCGCGGTCGAGGACAAAAACACCATCCCCGATTACCACCAGATCGAGCAGGAGCGCGGCAACTCGGTGTACGCCACCTCGCTGCACACCGAATGGCGGGATTACAAGATCAACATCATCGACACCCCCGGCTTGGACGACTTCGTGGGCGAGATCGTCTCCGCCCTGCGGGTGGCCGACACCTGCGTCATGCTGATCAACGCCCAGTACGGGGTGGAGGTGGGTACCGAACTGGTCTGGAACTCGGTGGAACGATTCGGTAAGCCCGTGATCTTCGCGATCAACCAGGTGGATCATCCTAAAGCGGCCTATGACGAGGCGGTGGGCTCCCTGCAGGAGCGATTCGGCACGGCGGCGGTGCTCATGCAGTATCCGGTCAACCAGGGCCAGGGCTTCAACGCCATCATCGATCTGCTCAAGATGACCATGTACCGCTTCCCCCCCGAGGGCGGCAAACCCGAAAAGCTGCCCATCCCGGAAAGCGAGAAGGAACGGGCCGACAAGCTCCACAACGAACTGGTGGAAAAGGCGGCGGAAAACGACGAGGGTTTGATGGAGCTCTATTTCGAGAAGGGCAGCCTGGATGAGGATGAGATGCGCATGGGGCTCAAGATCGGGATGCGCAACCGGTCGCTCTTCCCGATCTTCTGCCTCTCCGCCAAACAGAACATGGGCAGCGGCAGGATGATGGGCTTCATCGACAACGTGGCGCCCTCGGCCCACGAGATGCTGCCGGAGCACACCCTGGACAACGGGGAATTGGCCTGCGATCCGGC
>JAJZPC010000058.1 GCA_021811385.1 Deltaproteobacteria bacterium
GTGCGGCTTGGCCATTTTTTACTTTACAGTTGCGCTTGATCTTTTATTGCTTGGTCTATTGGGGATACAACATTACAAACGGATATTCAATTATCTAAGTTTTTTTATATACCGCTGTAATCCGACGTCTTAAAAACGTTGGAGCTGAAAAGATTATTCCTTTTCGGTGGTCATAGCGAGAGTGTAACACCCGTTCCCATTCCGCACACGGAAGTTAAGCCTCTCAGCGCCGATGGTACTGCCAGGGAAGCTTGGTGGGAGAGTAGGTCGCCGCCGATTCTCTTTTTTTGTTCGAAAACCCTTCCCCTTAAAAGGAAGGGTTTTTTTTTTGCCCTGTTACGCCTCCCCCACCATCTTTTCGCCCCTGAACATTATCTTCCGAGCGGACCGAGAAATTTGTTCGACCGGGTCGGCCCGGCTCGTGATCCTTATCAGCTCAGGACAGGCTTCGTTCTCCGTTCTCTTCCCCTTTGTCTCCATCGAGCACGCTCCGCACTTTGCATAGCAACTCCCCCGGCGACAGATGACTGGCGGATAGATTCTGAAGGTGGTGCCGCTGCCGGGTTCACTGTAAACGTTGATGTAGCCGTCATGCTGTTGGATGATCCCGTAGACCACCGCTAATCCGAGGCCGGTACCCTTGCCCACCTCCTTGGTGGTGAAGAAGGGCTCGAATATTTTTTGTCGCGTCTTTTCATCCATTCCCTTGCCGGTGTCGGAGGCGGTGATCAGCGCGTAGGCGCCGGCATGCCTATAGCCATGGGCGGCGATGAATTCACGGTCAAGTTCGGTCCGGGCCGCGGTAATGGTAAAGGTGCCGCCGGTCGGCATGGCATCCCGCGCATTGGTGGCAAGGTTCATCAACACCTGTTCCAACTGATGCGCATCGGCCAGGACCGCGAAGTCGGCATTGAATCCAAGGCCAATTACGCGCAATTCCATATTTTTCCTGTTTTTTCGCACTCAAAAAAATGATCCGTTTAAAAAAAATTTGATACGATGGTCCTATCGGGACGGGGGTGCTGAATATGCTTCATCCGGAGTGAATGTTCTGTGATCCGGCGTCGCTCTCTTTTGTTTTTGTTCCTAGCTGACTGATATGCCAGGGAATATTTTTCGGGCATGTTCCTTGTCTTATTCCTTTCAAAAACGCCAGGGCCGAATCCGGGTAACAGCCTGTATTTCCCCTGGATTGCCGAGTAAAAACGTGTCCTGTGCGGGACACGCAACATGAGGAGGAACAAATGAAAAAGGTAGCGGTGGTTACCCTTATTCTTCTGCTGAGCGCAGGGCTTGTCTGGGCCAAGGACTATGAGATCCAGAAAAAAGCCGGAGATCTCAGCGTGGTGGTGAAGATGGACAAAAATCCCGCAGTGATGGGAGAAAACGGGGTCGTCGTGGCAGTGAAGGATTCCGCGGGCAAGGAGGTGACGGATGCAGGGGTGAAGGTGGAGTATACCATGCCCGCCATGCCCGGAATGCCGCCGATGAATTACGGGGCGGTTCTTGCCTTGAACAAGAATGCCTATCAGGGGAAATTGAATTTTTCCATGGCCGGTCCCTGGAGTATCGTGGTGAAGATCCTGCGCGGCGGTAAAACCGTGTCGACAAAGTTCAGCGTGGATGTGCAGTAGCCTCTGGAGAGAAGAGCGGGGAGGACGGTTTCATGGAATCTGGTTCCAAGGGAATGAAAAGGGTGTTCGCTCTTTTTGCCGCCGGGGTTTTTTGGTTTGTCCCGCAGGCAGCGGTTCGGGCAGGGGAGTTGCAGCTGCAAGGCCTCATCGATGAGGCCTTGCAAGCCAGCCCCGAGATCTTGGCCGCCCGGGAAAAAGCAGCGGCCTCCGGTTTTCGGGTGCCTCAGTCGATGAGTTTGCCGGACCCGATGGTCATGTTCGGCTACCAGAATGAAGGGACAAGCCGTTTCACCTATAATGAGTCGCCTGATTCCCAGTACCTCTTTTCCGCCTCCCAGCTCTTCTTTTTCCCCGGCAAACGGGCCTTGAAGGGCGAGGCGGCGGCCAGGGAGGCGGAAAGCCTTTCCTCCTCCGCCAAAGCGGTGCAGCTGCGGACTGTCGCCGCGATCAAGGAACTCTATTATGATCTGTTCCTGGCGCATCAGAGCATGGAGCTGATCAGGGAGAAAGGGGTTCTCCTCCGCAAGGTCGAGGATGCCGCCCTGGCACGGTATGCCGCCGGGGGAGGTATGCAGCAGGATGTCCTTATGGCGCAGGCCGAGAAGTACATGCTTTTTGAGCGGGAAGCGATGTTGAAGCAGAAGGTCCAGACCCTGGAAGCCTTGTTGAACGCCACGGTGGGGAGGGAACAAGCCGCGCCGTTGGACAGGCCCGCACCGCCGGTGTTTGTCCCGTATCCCCAGCTCCTGCCAGACCTGATTGCCGCCGCCTACGAGAACTCCCCGGAGGTCAAGGCCAGGGAAAAGATGGTGGCCTCGACCAACGCCAGGGTACGGGTGGCGGAACGAGAGTATTATCCGGATATTGCCGTTACCGGCAATTATGGCCTGAAGGGACCGGCCTATGAGAATACGGATATGTGGAGCCTGACCACCAGCGTCAACATCCCCCTCTATTACACCACCAAACAGCAACCTGCCGTACATGAAGCCGAAGCCTCCGTGCGCGAGGCGAAAAATGAGCTGCAAACCGTGAAACTGAAACTCTCTTCCGCCATCCGGGAGAACTATGCCATGCTCCAGACCACGGAGCGGTTGATGGAGCTCTACCGCCAAGGCCTCACCCCGAAAATCCGGCAGGACTTCCAGTCGGCGCTGGCCTCGTACGCCACGGGCAAAACCGATGCCCTGACCGTGATCTCCCGGTTGAAAACCGTTACCGAGATTGAGACCTCCTATTGGGGCCAGCTGGTGGAGAGGGAGAAGGCAAAGGCGAGGTTGGAGGCCTTAACGGGAATCACCGAGTTCGACAAGGGGGAAGGACGGCAATGAACAAGAAGAACAGCATGGCGCTCATGGTGGTTCTTTTTCTTTTTATAGGAGGGGCGATTTTTGTCACCCTCTTCGGCAAGGGCGGCGGGGAGGGGCGCAAGGATTCCCGGGAACCGGCGGTGCAGGTCGCGCCGGAACAACCGGGGCAAGCGGCGCCTTCCGGACATCAGGGGCACGGCGGCGGCGTGATTCAGCCGCAAGCAGCGCCGCCCTCTCCGGAAGGGTCCGGAAACGGGGCCATTTCCCAGGAAGAACCGCAGACCATCGAGATCCCGGAAGGGGGGCAGCGGTTCATCGGGGTGAAAACCACCGCTGCCTCGGTGAAACCGCTGAACCGAGTCATCCGGACCGTCGGCCGCGTCGAGTATGACGAAAGACGCATTGCCACGGTCAACACCAAGATCGAGGGCTGGATCGAAAACCTCCGGGTCAACTACACGGGCAGATATGTGAAAAAAGGGGAAACGCTTGCCGAAATCTACAGCCCGGAACTGGTCGCCAGCCAGCAGGAATATCTCAACATCGCCAAGTGGTCAGGGCAGGGGAGGGCTTCCGCCGGTGCGGAGGATTCCTCCTCCATCAACCGGATGCTGGCGCAGGATGCCGAAGCCATGCGCCGGGCCGCCCGGCAGCGGTTGCGATTTTTTGATATCACCGAGGCGCAGATCCGCAAGATGGAGGAGACCGGTTCCCCCTTGCGGAGCGTGGCCGTATTCAGCCCGGTGAGCGGGTACGTGGTGCAGAAATCGGCACTGCAGGGCATGAAGGTGCAGCCCGGCGAGAAGCTTTTTGATGTGGTGGATACCTCCACGGTCTGGGTGGTCTCCGACATCTACGAGCATGAGCTTGCCCTGGTCACCACGGGGCAGAAGGCGGAGATCACCCTGGATTCCTTGCCGGGCAAGGTGTTTGTTGCCACCATCGAATATGTCTCCCCTGTTCTTGCCGGAGAAACGAGGACGGCAAAAATCCGCTTCAGCCTTGCCAATCAGGGCGGAGAGCTGAAACCCCAGATGTTCGCCAAGGTAGCGCTGCAGGTGGACCTGGGTCCCAGACTCGTTGTGCCTGAAGACGCGTTGATCGACACCGGCGCCCGGCAGCTCGTCTATGTGGACAAGGGCGATGGGTACTTCGAGCCCCGCGAGGTCAGAGTCGGCGTCAAGGCCGAGGGCATGACGGAGATCTTGAGCGGTTTGCAGGCCGGGGAAAAAGTGGCCTCGGCAGCCACCTTCCTCATTGATTCCGAAGCGCGTCTCAAGGGGGTGGTGAAGCAATGATCGCCCGGGTCATCGATTTCAGCGCCAGGAACCGGTTTCTTGTTTTTCTGCTGGTGTTCGCCCTCATCGGCTGGGGAATCTGGGCCATCCGTAACACGCCCCTCGATGCGATCCCGGACCTGAGCGACACCCAGGTCATCGTCTTCACCGAATGGGAGGGGCGCAGTCCGGATCTCATCGAGGACCAGATCACCTACCCGATCACCTCCACCCTCCTTGCC
Organism: Deltaproteobacteria bacterium; assembly: GCA_021811385.1. Lineage (GTDB taxonomy): Bacteria > Desulfobacterota > Desulfobulbia > Desulfobulbales > Desulfurivibrionaceae > Thiovibrio. The sequence goes on from JAJZPC010000058.1 coordinate 4,464, forward strand.
GCGCCGAAGGTGAAGGTGGTGCGGGGGTTCTCTTTTTTGGGCGCCTCCTTTGTCTACGCCATTTTCCAGGAAGGAACCGACATCTACTGGGCCCGAAGCCGGGTGCTGGAATACCTTCAGGCGGTGAAAGACAAGCTGCCCGCCGGAGTAAACCCCGTTCTGGGGGCGGACGCGACCAGCGTGGGCTGGGGCTTTTCCTATGCCCTGGTGGATGAAACCGGCAAGCATAATCTCGCCGAGCTTCGTTCCATGCAGGACTGGAACATCAAGCTTGCCCTGGAAAGCGTGCCCGGGGTCTCCCAGATCGCGAGCATCGGCGGTTTCGTGCGGCAGTATCAGGTGAGCATCGATCCCAACCGGCTCCAGGCCTACAACCTTCCCATCACCATGGTCATGGATGCCATCCGCGAGAGCAACAAGGACGTGGAGGGAAGGGTGCTGGAGTTCTCCGGGGTCGAGTACATGGTGCGCGGCCGCGGGTATCTCAAGGGCATCAAGGACTTGGAAAATATCGCGGTTGGCGGCAACCGCGGCGGCACTCCCGTCTTGCTCAAGGATGTCGCCGGCATCCAGCTCGGCCCGGAGATTCGGCGCGGCTTGGCCGAGCTTGATGGGCGCGGGGAGGTGGTCGGCGGGATCGTGGTGGTCCGTTTCGGCGAGAATGTCCTCAAGGTCATCGACCGGGTAAGGACCAAGCTCAATGAGAGCGTCCAGCCCAGCCTGCCGGAGGGGGTGAGGATCGTCACCACGTATGACCGTTCCGACCTCATCCACCGGTCCATCGATACCCTGACCGAGGAACTGCTCAAGATCTCCCTGGCGGTGAGCGTGGTCTGTCTGGTGTTTCTCTTCCATCTGCCCAGCGCCCTGGTGGTTATCTTTACCCTGCCCATTGCGATCCTCATCTCCTTCATCTGCATGTACTATCTTGGGGTGACGGCGAACATCATGAGCCTGAGCGGCATAGCCATCGCCATCGGGGCCATGGTGGACGCCTCGATCATCATGGTCGAGAACGCCCATAAAAAACTGGAGGAGTGGGAAATCGCGGGCAGGCCGGGCAATCGCCTCGAAGTGATCATCGAGGCGGCCAAGGAGGTGGGGCCATCGCTTTTTTTCTCCCTGCTGGTGATCACCGTGGCCTTTTTGCCGGTCTTTACCCTGCAGGCCCAGGCGGGGCGGCTGTTCAAGCCCCTGGCCTACACCAAGACCTTTGCCATGCTGTTCTCGGCCTTTCTCGCCATCACCCTGACCCCGGTTATGATGACTCTTTTAATCCGGGGCAAGATCATGTCCGAGGAGAAAAATCCCCTCAGTATTTTTCTTCATTGGCTCTATGAGCCCATCGTGCGGGTTGTCCTCCGTTACAAAAAGACGGTGATCATTGCCGCCCTCGTCACCATGGTCGTGAGTATCTACCCCTTCCTGAAGCTCGGTTCCGAATTCATGCCGCCGCTGTACGAAGGCGCACTTTTCTATATGCCGGTGACCTCGCCAGGGGCCTCAATTTCGGAGGTGTCGCGGCTTCTCCAGCTCCAGGACAAAATCCTGAAGGAGATCCCCGAGGTGGCCCAAGTCTTCGGCAAGGCCGGGAGGGCGGAAACCGCCACGGACCCGGCGCCCTTGGAGATGTTTGAAACCGTGATCAATCTCAAGCCCGAGTCGGAGTGGCGGCCGGGGATGACGGTGGAGATGCTGAAAAACGAGATGAACGACGCGCTTTCCATCCCCGGGGTGACCAACTCCTTTACCATGCCGATCAAGGCCCGGATCGATATGCTCTCCACCGGCATCAGAACCCCGGTGGGGATCAAGGTCATGGGCCCGAAGCTTGAAGAGCTCGAGCGGCTGGGTACCGCCATCGAGCATCAGCTGGGCGGCATTTCCGGCCTCCGAAGCGTTTACGCGGAACGGGTGACCACCGGTTATTTTCTCGATTTCACCATCAAGCGGGAGGAGGTGGCCCGATACGGCTTGTCCGTGGACGCGGTGCAGGAGGTTATCCAGTCGGCCATCGGCGGAATGAACCTCACCGTGACCGTGGAGGGCAGGGAGCGCTATCCGGTGAATGTCCGTTACGCCCGGGAGTTGCGGGGGGATGTTGAACAGCTGAAAAGGGTGCTGGTCCCGGTGCCGGCGGCCATGGGCGCGGGCGGGCAGGCCGGGTCGGGCGGCATGTCTTCGTCGGCCCAGCCTGCTCCCCCGCCCACCGGCGATCTTCTTCAGGTTCCCCTGGGCGCTCTTGCCGACATCCGGATCGTCAAGGGGCCGCCCATGATCAAAAGCGAGGCCGGGCTCCTGGCTTCCTATGTGTATATCGATTTTTCCGGCCGGGATGTGGGCGGCTTCGTGGACGAGGCCAAACAGCGGGTTGCCTCGCTGAAGATCCCCGAGGGCTACCGCCTGGAGTGGAGCGGGGAATACGAGCATCTGGTGAAGACCCGCGAGAGGCTGAAGATCGTTATTCCCCTCACCCTGCTGGTCATCTTCGTGCTCATCTTTTTGAACACCAAGTCATGGATCAAGACGGCGATTGTTTTGCTTGCCGTGCCTTTCTCGCTGGTCGGTTCCTTCTGGTTTTTGTACGTGCTCGGCTACAACATGAGCATCGCGGTCTGGGTAGGGGTTATCGCCCTGGCCGGCATTGATGCGGAAACCGGGGTGGTCATGCTCCTCTATCTCGATCTGGCTTACGACAAATGGAAAAAGGCCGGGAAAATGCAGAGCCTCGAAGATATGAAAGAGGCGATCATGTACGGGTCGGTAAAAAGGATCCGGCCCAAGCTCATGCTGGTATGCACCATGCTTCTCGGCCTGGTTCCCATCATGTTCAGCACCGGCACCGGCGCCGATGTGATGAAGAGGATCGCCGCGCCCATGGTGGGAGGGATTGGCACCTCGGCCATTCTCGAGCTGCTCATCTATCCGGCGATCTATATGCTGTGGAAGCAGCGGGATTTTAAGGAGACGGCGGGTGAGGTGGTCCGGTAAGGCTCAGGCTGTTTTCTCGGGACTGTCCGGTCCCTGCGGCAGATGTTCGGCGATTTTCGCGTTGAGGTCGGCGATCTTCATCGGCTTGGAAAGATAATCGTCCAGGCCCAGCGCCAGGCATTTTTCCCGGTATCCGCTGATGGCGTGGGCGGTGAGGGCGATGATCGGCGTGTGTTTTCCGGAGTCCTTTTCCTGGTCGCGGATGGCCTGGGTCGCTTCAAAGCCGTCCATCACCGGCATCTGGATATCCATCAGCACCAGATCAAAGGGTTGCCGGGCAAAGGCGGCAACCGCCTCCTGGCCATTGACGGCAATGGTCACCTTGTGGCCGGAGCGTTCCAGCATCTTGCCGGCAACCTTCTGGTTGACCAGATTGTCCTCGGCCAGAAGAATCTCAAGCTGCGGACCAAGTTGATCTTGAGTGGGTTCTGTGGATTGCGGTTGCGTCACGTCTTCTTCCAAGGCAGGCGGCTCATCCCCTGCTTTTTTCAGCAGGGCGGTGAAGTGAAAAACAGCCCCCTGTCCTTCCGCGCTTTCCACCCAGATCTGGCCGTTCATCAGGGAAACCAGCCTGGCGCAGATGGCAAGCCCCAGACCGGTGCCTTCATACTGACGGCTGTGGGATTCATCGGCCTGGGAAAAGGCCTCGAAGATCGACACCTGATATTCCGGGGAAATGCCGATGCCGGTGTCTGAAACGGAAAAATGCACGACGAACTCATCCAGTTCGGTGTATTCCTTTTCAGCCCGCACCGAGATCGTGCCTGCCGGGGTGAACTTGATGGCGTTGCCGATGAGGTTGATGAGGATCTGGCTCAACCTGCCCGCATCCCCCATGAAGTCGTCCGGAATCTCATCCGCAACGCTCCACTCGAGGGCAATACCCTTCTCCTTGGCCTTGAAGGAGAATTCCCGGATCGTCGTGGCAATGGTCTCCCGCAGCGCAAAGCGTTCCCTTGCCAGCTCAAGCTTGTTGGCTTCTATCTTTGAAAAATCCAGTATGTCGTTGACCACCGTCAGGAGCCGGTAGGAGGATTTTTCAATGAGCTCCAGGTATTCGCGCTGTTCCGGGGGCGGGGAGGCCAGCAGGGCAAGCTGGGTCATGCCGATCACCCCGTTCATCGGGGTGCGGATTTCATGGCTCATGTTGGCGAGGAAATTGGATTTGGCCCGGTTGGCCGCTTCCGCCTTGTTCTTGGCGAGCATAAGCTCCCGGGTGCGGTCCACCACCCGTTTTTCCAGCAGGGTGTGGGCATCGAGCAGGGCCTTGTTCTTCTCGTTGATCTGCAGGGCCATTTCGTTCATGGTTCTCGACAGCAACCCCAGCTCATCCTTGCGTTTCAGGGAAAAGCGGAAGCCGAAATCGCCCTGCCCGATCCGCTGGGCGTAATGGGCCAGCTCCAGAACAGGGTTGCTCATGTTCCTGGCGAGAAAATAGGCGAGGATGATCCCGATGGTGATAAAACAGGCGGAGAGAACGAAGAGCATGGTCAGGGCTTCATCGCGTTTCGCATGCCCCAGATCGTGAAAGGAGGATATCCGTTCCTCCATCTCCCGGTTGAGTTCTTTCATGGAAAAGCCGACCCGGACTCCGCCGATGCGGGTATTGTTGACGAAGATGGGCATGGACACGTCCATGACTTCGTTTTCGATCTGCACCAGGGTTGCGTTCGCGGCCACGGCCTGTTCCGACACCCGGTCCGTAAGGCGTTTGCCGGAAAGAGGTCCATTGCCCAGGCCGTTGTCAAGAATCTCGCCTGTGGGAGTGAAAACCTGGAAGTACTGCACATTCTGCTGTTTCAGGGCGGAGACGCCCAGCTGATGGACCGTTTTCAGATCGGCATGGGAGAGGGGGGCGGCAAGATTATCGGCCAGCAGGTTGACCATGAGGGCGCCACGATCCCTGAGCTGGTCGAGCATGAGTTCCCGGCTGGTGTCGATGCTCTGGTGGGTGATGGAACGGGTGACGGAGCGCAGGGTTATGAAAAACACCCCGCCCAGCGCCAGGACGGCGCCAAGCACCAGGGCAAACACGGTGGCGATATAGCGATGTTGCAGGCTGTATTTCATGGGGGGCGCGTTTTTTTCTACCATAATCTGTTTGATACCAATTCCCGCGGCCTATGTAAATCATGGAGTGGTTCCGGCGGGAGTTCTTTTTTGATGGAAAACTTGGCGGTTCTGCTTTACGGTGGCACGGAGAAGCTTTTTTCCGATCTTCACCTTTTCAGCACGGCACGTTCATGGCAGGCTCCCTGATTCCCCAAACGGTTCTCGATGCAAGCGCGCTTTTGGAAAGCAGGCCGGAAGGCATGGCCCTGGTTGATACCGAGGCGCGTTTTGTCTATGTGAATCCCGCCTATGTCCGGCTGCTGAAGGAGGTCTTCAACCTTACGGTGGGCCCTGGCTCCCGCCACCAGTACGTGTTGCCCAACAGCCAGCGGGCCTGGGCCAGCGATCTCTATCAGCAGGCGCTTTCCGGCAAGAAATTCAGCGTGGATTTCAGCCGGAACTGCCCGGAGGGCGGGGTCTGCACCTTCGAGCGTTCGTTCAGTCCGGTGTACCATAATGGCCGGTTGGCCGGGTTTTCCGAGGTGATCCGGGATGTGACCGTGGAGCGAAGAAGGGAGGCTGAACTGCGCCGGTCCTACGACTCCCTGGAAAAGCAGATTACCTCCCGGACCCGCAGCTATCAGGAGTACAACGCGATTCTGGCCCAGGAGATCATCGAGCGGCAGCAGGCCGAGGAGGATCTCCTGGAAAGCGGGGAGCGGCTGTCGCAAATCTTGCAGGGCAGTTCCATTCCCGCCTTTGTTATCGACGAAAACCATACCATCACCCACTGGAACAAGGCCTGCGCCGTGATGACCGGCTTGTCGGCCGGCGAGATGGTGGGCACCCAGAATCAGTGGAAGGCTTTCTATCTCTACCAGCGGCCGGTCATGGCCGATCTGGTGCTGGATGCCGCCATGGAATCGCGGATCGCCAAGTTTTACTCCGGCAAGTATCGCCCTTCCGCCCTGGTAAAGGGGGCCTATGAGGCAGAGGATTTTTTTGATTTCGGCCATGAGAGCAAGTGGCTTTTCTTTACGGCCGCGCCGATCAAGAATCTGTCCGGGGATATCATCGGCGCCATTGAAACCTTGCAGGACATCACGGACCGCAAGCGGATGGAGGCGGAGGTCCGGCGGATGAACGATGCGCTGGAGGCGCGGGTCGAGGAGCGGACCAATCAGTTGAGCCGCACCTACGAGCAGCTGCTGCATGCCGAGAAATTCAGCGCGGTGGGCAAGCTGGCCGCCTCCATTGCCCACGAATTCGGCAATCCGATCATCGGCATCCGTAATTTCCTGCAGGGGCTGCGCAAGCATGTGCAGCTTGAGAAGAGCGACGCCGAGATGCTGGACGTGGCCATCGACGAATGCGTGCGGGTCAAGGATTTGATCAGCACCCTGCAGGACTTCAACCGGCCCACCACCGGCAAGGTCGCCTCGGTTGACCTGCACCGGATCATCGAGGAGTTGTTGCTCCTGGGGAAAAAGAAGCTCAGCGACAAGCGCATTACGGTGGAGCGGCATTTCGCTTCGGACCTGCCCAGGATTCAGGGGGTGCCGGATCAGATCAAACAGGTGCTCCTCAATGTGATCGGCAACGCCGAGGAGGCCATCCCCAAAACAGGCGGGACCATCACCATCACCACCGAGGTCGCGGGAGACAATGTCCGGATTCTCATCCAGGATACGGGCAAGGGCATCCGGCAGAAGGATCTGGGTTCTATCTTCGAGCCGTTTTTCTCAACCAAGCCGGCGGTGGAAGGCACCGGCCTGGGGCTGTCCGTGAGCTACGGTATCGTCAAGCGCCACGGCGGCGATATCACCGCCAAGAGCGCCCGCGGCAAAGGGGCGCTGTTCACCGTCACCCTGCCCATCGACGGGGTTCCCGGCGAAGGGGAGTCCCTGCCGATATTCAAGTGAATCCTTGGCAGCTATCCAGTATACATTTTCATTTTGTAATAAAGTTCCCCCTCCCCTGGCGGGAGGGGGCTAGGGGGTGGGGGTATTTGCCGCGTGTGACTCAGTCGGCAGCTTCACCCACCCCTCAATCCCCTCCCGTCAAGGGAGGGGAGGTGAAAAGAACGGGAAGGAACCTGTTTTCTCCGATCATTCTTGATTTTCCTTGTGGCATTGGCTTTCGTCCTTGATTTCACAGGCGCCGTCACAGCAGCAGCCGGCAGTCTCTTTCCTGAACCAACCACGCACCATCGCCGATATCGGCTTTACCGACAGGGCGAGCAGCAGCATCGCCGCGCCAAGCTGGATCGGGTAGGGCATGATCTCCGCCGCCTGTCCCACAACACTCTTGGCCTGGATGCCCAGCAGGGCGTAAACTCCATCCACGGCCAGGCCGCAAAGTACCGCGCCCGCACTGATGGCTGCCAGATAGACCAAGGTGGTGCGTTTGCCCAGCAGGTTGGCCAGCACGGTGAGGGTGGCCATGTTGGTGGCCGGCCCTGCCAGCAGGAAGACCAGGGCCGCTCCCGGGCTGACCCCCTTGAGGATCAGGGCGGCGGCGATGGGGGTGGAGGCGGTGGCGCAGATGTAGAGCGGGATGCCGAAGGCCAGCATCAGCAGCATGGAGTCGAGCCCGCCGGAGAGGTAGCCGGTGATGAGGGTCTCCGGAACCAGCGCCGAGATCCCCCCTGCCAGCAGCAGACCGAAAAAGAACCAGCCTGCCAGATCCCCCCAGAGATCGCCAAAAGCGTAACGCATTCCCGCCAGCAGCTTTCCCCCCAGGGAGTGATGGGCGGCGTGGATTCCCGGCGGACAGTCGATGCCGTCACAGCAGCCATCCACCACGCAGGAGAAATCAGCCATCACAAGCCGGGGCTTGGGCGGGCGCAGCAGATTTTCGGTGAGCCCGGCGGCCAGGGCGGTGAGAAAGGCGGCCAGGGGCCGGGCCACGGTCATGATCGGGTCGAGCAGGGCATAGGTGACCGCGATGGAGTCGATGCCCGATTCCGGGGTGGAGATGAGGAAGGCTGCTGTGGCGCCGTTGTTGGCCCCCTGTTTTTTGAGGGTTGCCGCCGCAGGCAACACCCCGCAGGAACACAGGGGCAGGGGAACCCCGAACAGGGCCGCCTTGAACACCGAGCTGAAACGGCCCTGGCCCAGATGGCGGGCCACATAGGCGGGGGAGAGAAAGACCTTGAGCAGGCCGCCGATTACGATGCCGAAGAGGATGTAGGGGGCGGCGTCCAGGAGGAGCTGCCAAGATTCGACGAAGATGTTGGAGATAAGGTCCATGGGTTACTCCCGGATATGTTCAAGTGCCATAAGGACAAGCCGGCTGACGTGCGCATCGGCGAGCCGGTAATAGAGCACCGGCCCCTCGCGGCGGTTGGACACCAGACTCATCTGCCGGAGCATCCGCAGTTGGTGGCTCACCGCTGATTCGCTTACCCCGAGAAAGGCGGCCAGATCGCAGACGCACATCTCTCCCTGCTCCAGCGCCATGAGGATCTTCAGGCGGCTCTGGTCGGCCAGCGCCTTAAAAAGCAAGGCGAGTTGGTCTATCTCCCGGCTTGCCGGGATGGACTGGCGGGCTCTTTCCACGCGGCTGTGGTGGATGATCCGGCAAAGGCATTGATCCGTAGGCATGGTTTTCCTTGTCTTATGTATGAGCATATACTCATATGTTGTTTTTTGCTTTCTGTCAAGAGGGACGGCATGTCCACGGTCCCTGACAAGAAATAATATCAAATAGTCACAGAAAAGAGTTGTCAGGAATACCCCCTGTTACATACAATGAGGCGGCGTGTGCAGTGTTGCGTCTCTTGCCGTGGGATGCGGATGCCTAACGCTACAAGCATGCGATTGAGGCGGCATTGGCCGGGCATGTGGTCCGGACCGGTGTTAGGCTGTAACATCACAAATAGGGGGGTATCATGTCTAGTCTTATCGGTCGTGTTGCGTTACAACCGTCTTCTCCGAGGCCTGGAGAGACGGTACGGGTCGAGGTCTTCGACAATGAAGACAAAACCCTGCGGAAACCGGGGATGTCGGTAACCATCAATGGCGTGCCCGGCGCTGTTCAATATCTTCAGTTTCCCACAGTGGGGCAGCGTCGTTTGGTGGTCAGGGCGATTGCGGCCAATGGCGATTCGGAACGTCAGGTGGCGCTTCTGGACGTGCACGGCGCACCTTTACAGTTTTCTTATCAGAAGAATCGAAACGATATCGCCATGATCGGCGTTTCGCAGTCGCCGACTCATCCCTATGACGCTTTGCTCACCCTCGGTTCGTTCATTGATACGCGGACCTTGCCTGTCTTGTCTCCTGCCTCTTCAATCGCAACGCATATCAGCCGGGCGCTCGGCAAAAAATCACTGGCGACGCGTCTTGCCAAGCGGAGTCCTCTTGCCCGCGCCATGGCGGAAAACGCCATCACCGCGGCACGCGTGGAAGCGCGGCGGCTTTCCGGGGGCACTGCTCAACGGTCGGCTCGGCCGGAATCGGGGAGGACCAAATCAGTCCCTTTACGTCCCGCAAAAATTTCGATTGCGACCGTGTACGATCTGACCACAATTGATCATGAGGCGATTCTTGGGCCAGGCTTGAAGATCAGGCCCCAGTTTGAATGGGATTTCGGTGATGGCGCCACCCAAACCACAAGCACCCCCCTGGTCAGGCACGATTTTTTCCCGGCGATCGACCACAAGGCAGGACTCGGCCAGTTCGTGGTGACATGCCGGATAAAGCATCTCGGCATCACGGTGAAGCGGACGCTCACGATTCATTCCGCCTATGCGATCTGCAAAGGCACGGGAACCGTCGTGCCGCATGTGAGCGCCGAGATCTTTGCGCACAAGCGTTACAATATGATGAACGGTGCGTTCACGGTCTATAATGTTGAAGATACACCGATCGTTCTCGACCGGCTGTCCGTGACGCCGTTCTCCGATGATGGAGATGCGCCTGCAATTCCCAAGCCTTTTGTCAACCTGCAAACCCCGATCACCATTGCCCCTCAATCGACATCGATGGTTGCCGTCAATGTCCCTTTCGTTTCCGGCTCTCCGCAGAATGGCCAGTTGCATTATGATGTCAAGGGCTTTTCCGTGTTGTATGCCGGATCCACCGGCAGCTATCCGGTTCGTTGCAGCGCTGTTTTCGATATTCCCGTACCCGAATGGGGGCTCAAGCCGGAGTCGCCTTTTGGAGATCCGCATCTCCCGGATTTGACCCGTGAACCTTGGCCCTGGGAGTTGGTGGAGGATATCCTCGGCACCATCGTAAATCCTGCGGAGACGTTGATAAATCCTGGGGATGTGGCCTTGGACAAGAAAACCGGCACCCTGGTTGTTTCCTTGGGCGACCTGCGGACTCCAGCCTCAGCGCAGACACGGGCGCGTGCCTTGCAGGTGTTGTCTTCCGTCTACGCGCCGCTGGATACCATGATGGTCGGGGAGCGAGCCAAGAAGACGGAAGCGAAGTCAGCTCGGCGGACTAAGGCCACTGCCAAGGCAACCGTTGCGGATTCCCTGGTTTTTTTGCCTCGCATGCCGGCAGGGCGCAGGGAGTCCGGGGGGTACGCGCTGCGCAACAAGAAGACGCCACCCGCCCCTGGCTTTGTCGGGGAGGGGCAGATTTGCGATCCGGACAATCTCACCGAGGAAGAGCTTGCCCTGGCGGAGCAGGGCCAATTGGTCTGCCAGCTCACCGACGAAACCGATGATTATGAGTTGCCCGCCCGCTGGATGAACGCACGCAAGGGCGATATCATCCTTTCCCCCGGCGGAGAAGGAATCATCGGCGGCTTGTTGCTCAATGTGAACCCGCCGCAGTGGTACAGCCATTCCGGCATCATGACCAAAAACTATGAGGAGATCACGCACAGCACCGGCAGCCAAGGTCGTTTAATGGACCATATGATCGGTCTGGCCTCGGACGGGTCGGATGGTTTTGAACCGAGTGTCCTGAAATATGTCTGGCCGGGGGCGGTAACGCAAACCGTGCAAGCCTCCGTCGAAGGCGAGGATTTCCCTGATCCCGAATATGACAAAAGCTATTCGATTTCGTCCTTTGGCCCGCACATGATCGGCATAACCCACAACGATCAGATGAAGATGATCCCGCCGTTGGTGATCAAGCCGGACCCCATGCAGGAAACCCCGGCGGTGCGGGCGGCGCTCCATGCCATTGCCACGGATGCCCGCAATGCAGGCGGCCGTCCGGGAGTGAAATCGAAATACCATTATCGCTGGTATTGTTACACGGATCCGACCATCGGCCAAGGCGCCCCCGAAGGCCCGGGAGCTGGATGGGCAGCCGGCACCCTTCCTTCCGTTTGCTCATCATTTATCTGGCTTCAGGCCAAGGGGCGCAACGCGCATCTTGAAACCGATCAGGCCCTGGTAATGCCTACGGATCTGGAACAGAGCGATATTGATCAGGGCGCCATGGTGCGGCCCACGACACCGGACGGGCTTTACACCTATTCCGCCGAGGAGCGCGACCACGCCGCCCACTGGCTGTATGACACGATCTACAACCAGGCCTACGAAAAGGCGGGTTGGTTCGGCGAGATTCTCACCGATGGCGCGGATGACATTGCCAACCAATTCCTCAACGCTTTTGCCAACGATGATGCGGACGGAAAGGACAGCACCGACTGGGAGAACCCGGTGGTCGCCGATGCCGTTTCGCCCGATAACCTGTTGTGGTGGGATGGCCCGGCCAAGGGCGGACTGTATGGATATGCCGAGCCGGCGCTGTACCGCGAACCCCGGATCGAAAGCTATACCGTCAGCAGGTGGAAGAAGGTGCTCACCCGTGGAACCATCCGCGGCAAGGTGTTCGATGCAAACGGCAATCCCGTGGCCGGAGCCTTGGTGCAGGTCTACGACGGCAAAACGACTTTTTCCGCAAGCGATGGAAGCTTCGTCTTGACCGATGTGCCGTTCGGCACATACATGCTCAAGTCTTCGAAGGTAATTGACGGCATTCTCCAGTCCGCGCAGGTCAGCGTGACACTTGATGTTGCCGAGCTTGTCAAGGACATCCACTTGCAACAACCCGCTGACCGATATCGTATCGCGCAGGTATTCATCGATTTCTGGGGGCGTGATGACGAATCTTGGCCGTGGGATGATGAGATCACTGATCCGGCTCCGGAGTATTTCGAACTGGAGCTTGGCCCGGATAAATTGGTGAACTCCGCGCACCGCACCTATAAATGGGGTGGCGAGGTCAGGGTGGAGTACGACATCACCGTGCGCCTGCTCGTCAACAACACCATTGATGTTGCCGTGCAGGGAACGCTCTACGAGGGAACCAGCGAAGATACCAACGATCTTGACGGGACAGGCGGGCTTACCTTCCAATGCCCGGTGAGCAACACCGCCGGGGCAACGCTCACCATCACCAATACCGATGAAGATTGCCCTGACGCAGGGGTGCTCAGCATTTCGGTCAAAAATGTGCGCAATAACAACTGACAGACAGAGCCGATCTTTGCCTTGCGGTCGAGCCGGTGGGTTCTGCGCCCCCGGCTCGACCGCGACTTCGATAAAATTATCATGCAGGGGCAAACA
>JAJZPC010000059.1 GCA_021811385.1 Deltaproteobacteria bacterium
TCCGATCTCGGCTGAACGCAGTCGCGTTCAGCCGGGCTTTTCTGCGTAATGAGTAACAACAGGCTACAAGGTCTGTATCTCTACCCGATAGATGTTGAGGGGGTCGTCGCCGTCGGTGTACTGAAACTCCACCCGGTATTGACCGGGCTGTTTGATCTGGCTGGAGATATCCGCGGAAATCGGTTGCACCTCGGTGTAGGTCTTGAACTCCGAAACCTTTGGCCCCTTAAGAAGCTCGGGGCGCCATCTGGTCACCTCGGTGCGATTCCCGTCCGGGGTAATCAGATACACCCTGCCGTAGGAGTTGCCGGAGCGGTTGCCATAGCCGTAAAAAACCAGCTTGGCCTGGCCGCCGATCCGGTCCAGGCTGAAGGTATAGACATTATTGGCGATGTTGCCTTCGGAGCCGGCAAGGCCGCGGACCGAACTCACATAGCCCTGGTTGTCCTTGCTCTTCCCGCCGGGGACAACAGGGGCGGGAACTGTTGCGGCAACCGGGGCCACGGGCGCGGCCACGGGCGCCCCGCTCATCTTCCTGCGTTCGTGCTGCACCACCAGGGCACCGGCCAGATCATTCTTGCCGATGAGCTCCTTTTCCAGTTTTTCCAGCTTGGCCTGATAGCTGCCGCTGGTCTTTGCCACCCCGCGATTCTTCAGCTCCGCGAGCTTTTTTTCATATTTTTCGGCAATAGTCTTTCCGGCTGCCGCATCCACCTTTTCCTGCTCCTTGAGATACTTGGCGTTGATCGCCTCGACCTCCTTCTTCTTCGCCGCTTCCAGGGCGGCCGACTTCTGGGCGTAGCCCTCAACCTTTGCGGGATTTTTCTTGGCCTGTTCGTATTCCGCCTGGACTGCGGCGATATCCTCCGGGGTGGCCGCGGTTTTCAGCTCCGCCTCATACCCCTTGCGCAGCTCGATAAGCTGCACCGGCTCCTTGTCAATGGTGATGACCTCCGCCCGCGCATACCCCGCGCCAAGCAACAATACCGCGCCCACAACCAACGCTCCTTTCCAATCCATATCTTCCTCCTGGTTCTTGAAAAACACCATCCCCGCATCCCGGTTGACACTCCACCCTAGCGTATCAACCCGCCAAATTCAACCCTTAGCCCGTTCAATGTGCGGCATCTGCTTGACTTTTCCCAAAAAACCTCCTATCAATCGCAGCAGGGCGGCAGGACGACCGCTTCCGCAGGCACACCACAGCGCAAGGAACATCCCCTTCTCGAACACCTATGACCAAAACCACGACCGCCTCCGTTAAAATCACCCCCATGATGCAGCAATACCTTGAAATCAAGGCGCGGCATCAGGACGCCATCCTTTTTTACCGGCTGGGCGATTTCTACGAGATGTTCTTCGACGATGCCGTGACCGCCTCCAAGGTGCTGGGCATCACCCTCACCTCCCGCAACAGCAAGGACGACGAAAACAGGGTGCCGCTGTGCGGGATTCCATACCACGCTGTTTCGTCTTATCTGGCCAAGATGATCAAGGCGGGTTTCAAGGTGGCGATCTGCGAGCAGGTGGAAGACCCCAAGGAGGCCAAGGGCGTGGTCCAGCGCGAGGTGGTGCGGGTGGTCACCCCGGGTCTGGTTACCGACGAACAGCTGCTCGATGACAAGGACAACCGGTATCTGGCCGCCATCTGTCAAAAGGGCAAGGAATGGGGCCTGAGCCTGCTCGATCTCTCCACCGGCGAGTTTCTCGTGAGCCAGCGGGAGGATCTCCCTGCCCTGCTGGATGAACTCGGCCGCCTCTCCCCCTCGGAGATTCTGCTGCCCGAAGAGAGTGGCGAGGATTCCCCCCTGGCCAACGAACTGCTGGCCTATCTGCCGCACAGCTGCCTGACCAGACGCCCAACCGCCGGCTTTTACCCGGAAACCGCCCGACAGAGGCTGCTGGAGCATTTCCGGGTGGTCAACCTGGCCGGATTCGGCTGCGAGGAGATGAAAGCCGGGGTTGCGGCAGCAGGCGGGCTGCTCCTCTATCTGCAGGAAACCCAGAAAGCCACCCTGGACCATATCGAGCGGCTCATCCCCATCGAATTCGACCACGTCCTGCTCATGGACGAATCCTCCCGCCGCAACCTGGAGCTCACCCAGACCATCACCGGCGGCACCAGGGAAGGTTCGCTGCTGGACACCTTGGATCTCTGCCAAACCCCCATGGGCGCGCGGCTGCTCAAGAAGAACCTGCTCTTCCCCCTGCGGGAAGTTGAAGCCATCCGCCAGCGGTTGGACACGGTGGAACAGCTCTATCTCGCTCCCCGGTTGCGGGAGGAACTCCGGGAGCTGCTGGCCAAGGTCTATGATCTGGAGCGCCTCAATGGCCGGGTGGTGCTGGGCACGGCCAATGGACGCGATCTTACGGCGCTGAAATGTTCCCTGGCCCAGCTGCCCGAGCTGAAAGAAAAGCTGGCTGCGGCCAACGGTCTGCTGGCCTCGCTCAGCGCCCACCTGGACGAACTGAGCGAGCTGCGCACCCTGCTGGAGGCGGGGATCCGCGAGGACGCCCCGGTGACCCTGCGGGAAGGCAATCTGATCAAGCCCGGATACAACGCGGAACTCGACGAGCTGGTCAGCCTGCTGCGCGACGGCAAGGCGCTGATCCTGGGGTTGGAGGCCCGCGAGCGGGCGCGCACCGGGATCAACAATCTCAAGGTCGGCTACAACAAGATCTTCGGCTACTACATCGAGATCAGCCGGGGCCAGTTGGCCCATGTGCCGGACGACTTCATCCGCAAGCAGACCCTGGTCAACGCCGAACGCTTCATCACCCAAGAGCTCAAGGAATTCGAGGAGAAGGTCACCGGCGCCCAGGACAAACGGCTGGAGCTGGAATACCGTCTTTTCAGCGCGATCCGGGCCACGGTGGCCGAGGCCTCCTCCCGGATCCTCCATACCGCCGGGTGGTTGGCCAAAATCGATTTTTTCTGCTGCCTGGCCGAGGTGGCCCAGAGATACCGTTACACCAAACCGGTGATCACCGACGGCGAATCGATCATCATCACGGAAGGCCGCCATCCCGTGATCGAGCGCGCCCTGCCGCCGGGCCGCTTCGTGCCCAACGATATCCATCTCGATCAGGAGAGCGAAGAGGTTCTGATCATCACCGGGCCCAACATGGCGGGCAAGTCAACGGTGCTGCGGCAGACCGCGCTCATCACCCTCATGGCCCAGATGGGCGGCTTCGTCCCTGCTGCTGCCGCGGAGATCGGGGTGGTGGACCGCATCTTCACCAGGGTCGGGGCCTCGGACAACCTGCGGAGAGGCCAATCCACCTTCATGGTGGAGATGAACGAGACGGCCAACATCCTCAACAACGCCACGGATCGGAGTCTGGTGATCCTCGACGAGATCGGCCGGGGCACCTCCACCTTTGACGGCCTTTCCATTGCCTGGGCCGTGGCAGAGGATCTGGTCAACAAAAACGGGAGGGGGGTCAAGACCATCTTCGCCACCCATTACCACGAGCTGACCGAGCTGGCCGCCACCAACACCCGGGTCAAGAACTACAACATCGCGGTGCGGGAGTGGAACGACACCATCATCTTTCTCCACAAGCTGCTGCCGGGCGGGACCAACCGCAGCTACGGCATCCAGGTTGCCGCCCTGGCCGGGGTTCCGGCCAAGGTTGTTGCCAGGGCCAAGGAATTATTGCATAATATCGAGCAGGGAGAGTTCAACCGACAGGGCGAACCCCGCATCGCCACCTCGCCCAGGAAAAAGAAGCCCCAGCCCGGCCAGCTCTCCCTGTTTAGCACAGAGGAATCGAAAGCGATACGCAGGCTGCGGGAGATCAACCCGGATAGTTTGTCACCCCGCGAGGCCCTGGATCTGCTCTATGAACTCAAAAGGCTGAACGATGTGGAGTAGTAGTGTAACGACAGGCGCAAGGAACAAGGGGAAAGGCCTTTTTTCCCGCTGGCCGCTTTTGCTTGGTGTGCTGCTCCTGCTCGCCCCCCCGGCCTGGGCCGGGCTGGAAGAGAAACCGGACGACATCGCCCGGCAATACGGACAAGCCAAGGCCTATTATCAGGAGCTCCTCGCCAGCGGCAAGGGCAAGGACCGGAACAGCTGGCTCACCTCCGTCACCGCCTTCCGCAGCATATACAAGGCCGCGCCAGACCATCAGGTTGCCCCCAAATCACTGTTCATGCTGGGCCAGATCTACCAAGCCATGTTCCAGCAGAGCGGCAAGGTCAAGGATCTCGACCAGGCCATTGCCTCCTACGAAGAGCTCAGCGCCAAGTATGCGGGAAATTTCCTGGCCGATGACGCCTTTTTTATTCTGGGCACCATCTATCTTGCCGAGAAAAAGGATCCGAACAAGGCGGCACGGGCCTATGCAAAGATCATCGCCATCTACCCGGAGGGCGACATGGCTGCGGCAGCCCAAGAACAGCTGCTGCAAATCAAGCATGGAGCAGCCTTGCCGGACTCGACCCCTGCAAGGGTGGAGCCCGGCGAAAAATGCATCACCCCCCAGGTTGCCGGCGAACCGCCGCCAATCGACCCTGCCGCCAAAAAATCCGGAATGGCCACGGTGCTGCCCATCCGCCACTGGTCCAACAACCGTTACACCCGCCTGATCGTTGAAACCACCGGCCCGGTAACCTTCAAGCACCAAGCGCTCTCCGGCGACGAGGCTTCCCAGCGGAGGATCTACATCGACCTGCACAACAGCCGCCTCAGCCCGGAAAACGTCAAAACCATCCCCATTGAAGACGGCCTGTTGCGTCAGGTCAGGAATGCCCAGTTTGACCCAAAAACCGTGCGCGTTGTCCTCGACACCCAGACCAAAATCTCCGACTACAAGGTCTTCACCCTTGCCGATCCTTTCCGGGTGGTGATCGATGTGATGAGCAGCGATGGGGCTCCTCCTGAAAAGGATGCCGCCTCAGGCACCAAGGAGAAGACGGCAGGCAAGGAGAAAAAGGGGCGCACGGCAAAGAAGGCGGAACCCCCAACCCTGGCCAAGCAATTGGGCTTGGGAATCAAGAAAATCGTCATCGATCCGGGGCACGGCGGCAAGGATCCCGGCACCTGCAGCCCCAGCGGCCTCAAGGAAAAAGACATCGTCCTCGACGTGGCCCTCCGGGTGGCCAAGATCCTCAAGGAAAAGCTCGGTTGCGAGGTGATCCTCACCCGTGACCGCGATGTCTTCATCCCCCTGGAAGAACGAACGGCCATCGCCAATGCCAAGGAAGCCGACCTGTTCCTTTCCATCCATGTCAATGCCGCCCCCAACCATGAAGCACGGGGGGTCGAAACCTATGTGCTCGACCTGGCCAGCAACAAGGACGCCATGCGCTTGGCGGCCATGGAAAACGCCACCTCGGCCAAGCAGATCAGCGACCTGCAGTCCATCCTCCTTGATCTGATGCAGAACTCGAAGATCAACGAATCCCTCAAGCTGGCCGGGCTGGTCCAGGAAAAAATGGTCAGCGGCCTGAACAAGAAATTCAGCGATGTCCCCAATCTCGGGGTCAAAAAAGCGCCTTTTGTGGTGCTCATCGGCGCCCAGATGCCTGCCATCCTCACCGAAATCGCTTTCCTGAGCAATCCGGAGGAGGAGAAACGGCTGAAGGATGAAGCCTACCTGGCCGGCGTGGCCAGTCACATCTCCGGCGGCGTGGCCCAATATGTTGAAAGCATGAGCCTGGCCGGCAACCTCAACCGCTGAACCAGGCCGACGCCTGCGCAACCCCGCCGGTTATGGCGGCATGCCCCCCCTACATTGCCCGGTACAGGGGTGAATCATTATCCCGGAAATCCTCTTTTATCCTGACAAACTCCGCTTCCTGCCGCAGGAAGGCCGCGACAACCATGGGATCGAACTGCTTGCCGATGTTGCGGAGAATCTCCTGTTTCGCCTCCTCGTGGCTTAGGCCGACACTGTAACTCCGTTTGCTGGTCATGGCGTCATAGGCGTCGGCCAGGGCGACGATCCGGGCGCAGAGAGGGATCTTCTCGCCGGCCAGGCCGTAGGGGTAGCCCTTGCCGTCCCAACGTTCATGGTGCAGTTGGGCTATTTCCTGGGCAAGAAAGAGGTATTCCGATTCGGTTTCCGCGTATACCTCCTGGATCAGGCCGCCGCCCACCAGGGCGTGATCCTGCAGGGAGCAGACCTCCTCATGGTTCAATTTGTCCGCCTTGTGCAGGAGCTCCACCGAGATGCCGACCTTGCCCAGGTCATGGAGCGGACTGACCTTGGCAATCTCTTCCGCCACGGCAATGGTCAGGCCGATTTCCGGCTCGGTAACGGCAAGATCCCTGGCAAGCACCCTGGTGAAATGGTACATTCGGTCCAGATGGCTGCCGGTTTCCTTGCTCTGCAACGCCGCCAGCTTGGTGAGAAAAAAGATGAGCTCCTCGAATTTCTCAAGCTTCAGCACCCTGAATCCGCCCGCAACCCGGAGGCACAGCTCCACCGGACGCACCGGTTTCCGCAAAAAATCATCCGCGCCCAGGGAAAGGGCCTTGACCATGGTCTCCTCGTCGTCGCGGTGGGTCTGGACCAGGATATAGACATAATGGAGCTGTCTTTTCCTGATCTCGGTGATGAGTTCAAAGCCGTCCACCCTGGGCATCTTCAAATCGGTGATCACGAAACGGATCTCTGGGAAAACGGCTAATTTCTCCAGGGCCTCCTGACCGTCCTGCGCCTCGATCACCTCATACCCCGCCTCGCAGAGATACTCGCGCAACAAATGGCGCTGCAGGGCTTCATCCTCGACAATCAAAACCTTTTTGTTGTTGTTCCAGGAAACGTTGCAAATCATGCTTGCGGTCATGGCTCTCCCCAATGGATTCCGAGAAAACAGACAGTTTTTTATTGTATGCAGATTCAAAATCAAAGTGCAACGTTTATGGTTTTCAGGAAGCAGGCATGGAGATCCTTGCCTCGGCGGGCAGGCATGAACCGAAAAAAAGCCCTGCAACCTTCCGGCCACAGGGCTTTCCTCCCCCACCCCGACTGCTTCCTTAGAGCTAAAAGGTTGCGCTGACCCCAAAAAAGAGCACGTTCTCCGTGTAGTCGCTGCTCTCGAGATTGGAATCGCTGTCGATATACTGGTAATCGACCTTGGCCTCGTACCTTTCAAGAAACTTGCGGCTGACCATGAACCCCACCGTCTGCTTGGTATCGTCACGTTCCACCCCGATATCAGGGGTAACATGGCTGTACCCCTTGTCCTGATACTTCACCGACAGCCGCGCCTTGGTCTCGTACCAGGCCGGCACCTGGACAGCGGCAAGCACGGTATGTCCCCAGTAATCGAACTCGTCCGCCGTGGCATTCTCATTCTCCAACCGGTAGCCGACCTGCACATAGCCCCGGTTCTCCATGAAAAAAGCAAAGAGATCGCCACCCACGGCCTGATTGACTCCATCGCGGCCATTGTCCGTTGTCTTACGGAAATCCTTGTCCTCGATAGTGTAGCTCAGCGAGGCATAGAGCCCGTGCGGCAGGGAAAACCCCGCGTTCGGAGTCAGCCGGTGGCTCTGCAGAAATCCCTCGCGGCCAAGAAACATATAGCTGTAGGCATAGGAGAGTCCGGCCTCCACGCCGTCGAAATCCCGGCTACCGGCCAGCCCCAGGGTGTGGGTCTGCAGGTCGAACTGGGAGTAATCGTCATAGAGACTTTGGTAGAGGCTGTAAGAGATTTCCGCCTCATAGGGTTTCGGCACCTTGAAACGGTACCCGCCCTCCAGCTCCAGCACTGTGGCGAAATCGGCCTGATCGGTTGCCAGATCCTGTTCCTCCACGGTGAGGTTGTCGTCATACTCGCCGCCGAGTCCGACCTTGAGGCGCCAAGGCTTGGCCGCATCGCTCCCCTGCCGTTCGATTGTCTCAAGGAGGGTGCCGGCATTCCTGCCCGCATCGGAGCCAGGATCCAGGGCCACGGCTTGACGGAGCGCGGCCGCCGCCTCCTGACGGCGCCCCTCCTTGTAATGGGCCAGACCAATATGGTAGTTGGCAAGCTGAGCAAACTCACGGTCATAGCGCATGGCCGCCTGAAAAGGCGCGATGGAGCCACCATAGTTGGACTGCGCCTGCATGGTAAGGCCGGTAAAAAGGGGCTGTCCTAGATAATGAAAATTATTTAGGATGGCCGGATGAGAAAAAGTAGACTGAGCAAAACCAAACAAGACCGACTGATCGAGCACTTTGTCGCTGGGACAACAGCACGGACAACCGCAGTTCTGGTCGGGGTTAACAAGTCTACCGCCTCGTATTATTTTCATCGCCTTCGAGAGCTCATTTTCAAAGCCGTCGAAGATGAGACTCCCTTCTCAGGAGAGATCGAGGTAGATGAAAGTTATTTCGGTGGCAAACGCAAGGGCAAAAGAGGCCGAGGCGCTGCCGGTAAAGTTCCTGTTTTTGGCCTGTTGAAGCGTGGGGGCAAGGTCTACACAAAGATCATCCCGAATGCCAAAGCCACGACTCTCATGCCCATAATGCAGGAACGTATAACGCCAGATAGCGTCGTTTATACAGATTGTTTATCCAGCTATAACGTGCTGGATGTTTCATGCTTCAAGCACTATCGAATCAACCACAGCGAGCTATTCGCTGACAGAAAGAACCATATAAACGGCATTGAAAATTTTTGGAATCAAGCTAAACGCCATATGCGAAAATTCAACGGTGTTCCCACGGATCATTTTCACCTGTATCTGAAAGAATGTGAGTGGCGATTTAATAACCCGAAACCAGACACACAGTTAAAGCTGTTAAAACATCTAGTTAAAGAAAGTTTTTACTAGTTATCTAGGACAGCCCCGGTAAAAAAGTGGGCCGAACCGTTTTGCGGCTCCTGACCGACAACCCGCTCCAGCAAACGGCCGGCTTCGCCGTATGCCCCCTGACGGTAGAGCGTGATCGCCTGCTCCAGATCCGTTCCAGCCGCCCAGGCGGCACCAGGACCGCCGCTTGAAACACACAACGCCAACAATAGCGCCATCCCTGCCCTTTTGCTCCGCCAACCCATGGTTCCCTCTTTCTGTTTGCTGCCGCGCCTGCGCGGTGGTGATTTCAAAAAAGCAGGGTTCCCGCGCAACGCAGAAACCCTGCTTCCCTCAGAGACAATCCCTGTTTCCGACTTTAACTGTTATTCTTGGCCTTGGCGCCGGCGCGCTGGTTCTCCTTGCTTACCTCTTTGGCGACTTCCTTGGCCGCCTGCTTGGCCACATCCTTGGCTGCCTCCTGGGCCGAGCCGCGGGCCAGCTGTTTCGACTCCTCCTTGGCCAGAGCCAGGGCAGCTTCCCGAGCCAGCCCCTTGGCGGTCTCATCCGCGGTTGCCTTGGCCATCGTCTTGGCCTCGGCTTTTACAGCCTCCTTGGCCATCAACCGCGCCTGGACCTTCGCCTGCTCCTTGACTGCCAACTGCGTGGCCTCATCGGCTCCGCTCTTCAGTTCAGTGCGCAGGGTGTCGCGGGTGGTTTCCCTGGTTGCCGTCCGGGTTGCGTCACGGCTGAGACGATCCGCCTTGGCCAAAAACTTCTCCTTTTGGATCTCGGCCTGCTTCAAAAACTTCTCGTTGCCTGTCCGCTCGTAGAGGGCCAGGAGCTTGGCCTCCTCTTCCAAAGCCTTGGTCAGGGCGTTGATCTGCTGTTTGCTGTACTGATCGGTTACGATACGCTCCAACAGGTCCAAATCGTAGTTGAGCGCCAAATGCTGCTGCACGGCATTGTTCAAGGAACGATTGAGCGCAAGAACCTGATTCTCGGAGAGATTGGCCACAAAAGCATCAACACGCGCGGCAGCGCCATCGGTGGTGGTGCTGTTGCTGGTTCCCGCAACGGGGTCCGTTTCCTGCCTGAGAAGCTGTTCCATCAGGGTGAGCCGCAAGCGTTCCCGATTGGCAAACTTGTTGCGGACCGTCGCGGTTGTTGTTGTGGTGGTGGCTGTTGTCGTCTCGGTCGGCGCCGTTGTCTCCGGCGTAATTACCGCCGGCTGAGTCGCGGGGTCGGTTGTTTCGGCCACCACAACCACCGGCTCTGCAACCGGCGCGGCGGCAAGCTCTTCGGCCAAACATACACCGTTAAGGCACAACACGGCGGTGAACACCGCGGCAACTGACAGAATTTTTTTCATCCTCTTCTCCTTTTCGATAATGGACCGCACGGAAAACCTAATTGCGCGATAAATCCGAACATCGGATTACAACGTCTTACGATTAAGCAAGAGGCGTGCCAAAAAAAGCGGGGAGAAATTCAGCGAGAGGATGATCGCCGGCGACGCGGCAGGGTGATGTTGAGGCGACGCAGACGGGAGACAAAGGTGGAGCGGTTGACCCGGGCGGCTTCCGCTGCCCAGGTCAGGTTCATGCCGTGCTGATCGAGAAGATAGGCCAAATAGTCGCGTTCGACCTCCTCCCAGGTACGCCCGCCAAAATCCAATCCGCCGGGACGTCCCGGTCCGGTCGTTGCCCGCGGGCTTTCCTCCGCCTGCCCCATGGGAGCCGAGCCCAAAAAGGGTGGCGGCAGATCAACCCGCCCGATCTCCTCTTGGCGGCAGACCACGGTGAGATACTTGGCCAGGTTTTCCAGCTCCCGGATATTGCCGGGCCACGGGTAGGCGAACAGCAACGCCAGCACCTCGCTGTCCGGCCGTTTCGGCGAAACCCCGTTTTTTGCCGCCTCGCGCATGAGAAAGAGATTGAACAG
Source organism: Deltaproteobacteria bacterium (assembly GCA_021811385.1). Taxonomy (GTDB): domain Bacteria; phylum Desulfobacterota; class Desulfobulbia; order Desulfobulbales; family Desulfurivibrionaceae; genus Thiovibrio. Next base: position 10,677 of record JAJZPC010000059.1, read on the forward strand.
CAACGGGATATCCTCCGGCCGATTGCGCAGGGGAGGTAAGGCCATGGGCAGCACGGAAAGGCGATAAAAGAGGTCGCGGCGAAAGGCTTTTTCCGCCACCATCCGTTCCAGGTCGCGGTTGGTGGCTGCCACAAGGCGCACATCGACCTGCTTAGTCTTTGTGCTGCCAAGCGGCTTGATCTCGTTGCTCTGGATCACCCGCAGCACCTTGGCCTGAAGCTCGATGGGCATGTCGCCGATCTCGTCCAAAAAAAGGGTTCCGCCGTCGGCTGCCTCGAAAAGCCCCATCTTGTCCTTGACCGCGCCGGAAAAGGCGCCTTTTTTATAGCCGAAAAGCTCGCTTTCCAGTAGCGTTTCCGGAATGGCGCTGCAGTTTTGCACCACCAAAGGTTGGTCACGGCGGGGGCTCAGCCGATGCAGCCGGGTGGCGACCAGTTCCTTGCCGGTACCTGACTCGCCGGTTATCAAGACCGGGTAATCGGTGGCCGCATAGCAGGGAAGCGTCTCCATCACCTGTTGGAAAGCCGCACTCTGGCCCACGGCCATGCCATCCTCCTTAAGGGCCGCAAGCTCACTCTGAAGTAGACGGGTCACCCCCACCTGACGGTCGTACTCCAGAGCGTTGGATAGGGCCACGGAGCCGATATTCACCAGCTCCTGCAGAAAATCGAGATACTCCTTCTCCAGGTTGAGCATGGAGTGTTCGGGGTTGGTGTCGATGACCTCCACCGCGCCGTACACACTCCCGCCTTTCAGCAACAGCGGGAAGGCAAGGATAAGGCTGCTCTTGATGTTGAGATCCGCCTCGATGGACTGGAAATGGCGCGGATCGCCATCCGGGCGGGAAAGGGCCATCTTGCCCGTCTCGATCACCCAGCGCACCAAGCTCTTCGTCGCCAGGGGCAGACACACCCCCTTCACCTTCTCGCTCTCTATTCCTTCCGCCTCAAGGCAGCAGAAGCCCTCTTCCCGGCGGATCCAGACGGAACCGCGGTCCACGTTCTGCAGCCGGAGCAGGGCCCGCAAAAACTTGCGCTGCAGGGCCTGCGGGTCCAGTTCGCCGGAAAATGATTTAAAGAGTTCGATGAGTGATTCTTTCATGCTGGTACTATAGCACTTTTTATTCTAAATATAACCATAAACGATTAAATATAATCACTCACACCCCATGCCTAAAAAAGGGCCGGGCAACATCGCTGCTTCCCGGCCCTCGCCTTTTCTCGACAAAAAAGAGATTACTCGGCCTTGACCACTTCCCTGCCGGCCTTGAGGTCCGCCCCATCCAGAAAACGGTGGATGGACTCAGCCGCCTCCTTGGCCTGGAAAACCGCCTTGGCCACGGTCTGCGGCCCCAGCACCGCGTCACCTGCGGCAAAGACCCAGTCCACCGAGGTCTGCATGGTGACCTCGTCCACCACATAGGTGCCCCAGCGGGTCATGGTGAAATCGAGGCCGGAGCCGGCGGTGGGGTCCACATCCTGGCTGATGGCCGGGATGATGGCGTCCGCCTCGATCATGAAGTTGGAGCCCTCGACCACCTCCGGTCGGCAGCGGCCCGAGGCATCGCACTCCCCGAGCTTCATCCGCAAACACTCGATCTTGGTGAGCCGGCCGTTCTCGCCGTGGATCTTCACCGGCGCGGCCAGCATCTCGATGCGCACCCCTTCCTCCTCGAGGTGGTGGATCTCGGCCTGGGCCGCAGGCATCTCCGCCTTGGTGCGGCGGTAAAGGATGAAGACCTGATCCGAACCGGTGCGCAGCGCGGTGCGGGCGCAGTCGACGGCCACGTTGCCGCCCCCCACCACCACCACGTTGCGGCCGAGATTGAGCTCTTCGCCGACATTGACTCGCCGGAGATAATCGACCCCGTGCAGCACGCCGGCAAGCTCCTCGCCCTCAACCCCGAGCTTGCGGCTGGCGTGCGCCCCAGGCCCGAGAAAGACCGCGCCGAACCCCTCGTTCTTCAAGTCCCGCAGGCTCTTATCCTTGCCGATGGTGACGTTGTTGACCACGGTGACCCCGCAGTTACGCAGGGCATCGAATTCCGCCTCGATGATCGGCCTGGGCAGACGGTAGGCAGGAATGCCCACCGCCAGCATGCCGCCGGAAACCGGCAGACTCTCGAAGATGGTGCAGGGATAGCCCAAGTGGGCCAGATAATAGGCCACGGACATCCCGGCCGGGCCGGAACCGACAATGGCCACCTTTTTCGGCTTGGGCAGGGCGCAGGCCTTGAGCAGATTCTTGTTGTTGGCCACCATCCAATCGACGATGTAGCGCTCGAGCATGCCGATGGCCACCGGCTCTCCCTTTTTCCCCCGGATGCAGTGCCCCTCGCACTGGAATTCATGGGGGCAGACCCGCGAACAGATGGCGGGAAGCGAGTTGGTCTCGCGGTCCAGCCAGTACGCCTCTTCGATCTTGCCCTCGCGCAACAGCTTGATAAAGCCGGGGATATCATTATGAACCGGGCACCCCTCCCGGCATTTGGGTTTTTTGCATTGCAGGCACCGCTCCGCCTCAAGTTGCGCACCCTTGGCCTCATAGCCGGAAGTCACCTCGGCAAAGCTCTTGATCCGTTCCGCCACGGGCAATTCCCGAGAAAATTGACGGGGAATCTCCATTCTCTCTTTTGTCTCCATCACTGCCTCCTACTCGGAAGATTGAAACCATCGGTACAAGTACCGATATTTATCGTAATAACGACAGGTTAGAATTTATTCGGCCATGGTAATATGTTTTGAAAAGCATTTCATGCATAATTCTCTTTGCCGCCAAGTGGCCGCCGAAAAACTTGCCGGACGGAAAGAGCCCCTCCCGCTCGGAAAATCACGACCGCCTTGGCTGCCTACGAGCCAAAAGGCGCTTGACAATTCAGGGGATATCCCGCAAGCTGAATGCATCCCCATTCAACAATCAGCTGAAACACAACGAGCGGACTTCCATGAAAGCAGAATTCATCAATCCATTCCTGACTGCCGCCAAAAATGTATTGGAAACCATGGCGCAGACCCAGGTAACCCCGCAAAAACCCCGCCTGAAAGAAGGTAATACCTCCTATGGCGAAGTTACCGGCATCATCGGCATGACCTCCGCGGAGATCACCGGCTCCATGATCGTGAGTTTCACGGAAAAATGCATCCTGAAAATCGTCGCCAACATGCTGATGGAAGAGCCCAAGGCGAAGATCGACGATGAGGTGGTTGACGCTGTCGGCGAATTGACCAATATGATCTGCGGCGGCGCCAAGGCCCAACTGGCCAAGCTTGATCACAAGTTCGACCTGGCCACCCCCAACATGGTTGTCGGCAAGGGGGTGGAAATCTCCTATTACTCAAAGGCGCCGACCATTGTCATCCCCTTTGACACCCCAGCCGGCACCTTTGTTGTTGAGGCGAATCTCAGCGAAAGGAGCTAAGCTTCTTCCCCTGAAGCCGGACAAAAAAAAGCCGCTCGTTGCCGAGCGGCTTTTTTATTGCTATCTCATTTCGTCTCAGGACGGTTTGCGCCTCTCGGCAACCTTCAACCGGCTCAAAGCCCGCTGCAAGGCAGCCTCGGCCCTGGTACGATCAAGTTTTTCCTTCTGGGCCTGCGCTTCGGCCAGACGTTTTTCCGCCCGTTCCTTGGCCCGCATGGCGCGATCGACATCGATATCCGCCCCGCGCTCCGCCGATTCGACAAGAAAGGTCAGTTTGTTATTGGACACTTCGCAAAAACCGCCACTCACCATCAGGGTTTCTTCCTGGGCCCCGGTCTTGTAGGTCAGAACTCCAACCTTGATCGTGCTCAGAAAAGGCGCATGGTTGGCGAGAACACCAAATTCACCGCCGTAGCCGGGAGCGGTGACGATGTCAACCTCCTTGCTCACTACGGCCCCTTTGGGAGTTACCACTTCCAACTTTAATTTTTCAGCCATGGGTAATCCTCAAGTCCTTGCCGAACCCGCCCCACGTAGGGATTGGTCCGGCAAGTCAGTCAGTTCCTTAAGCGGCAGCCTTCTCTTTGTTGGCCTTCTCAACCGCCTCTTCGATGCTGCCTACCATGTAGAAAGCGGTCTCGGGCAGCTCGTCGTGTTTGCCTTCCAGGATCTCCTTGAAGCCGCGAACCGTGTCGGCAACCTTGACGTACTTGCCGGCCATGCCGGTGAAGGTCTCCGCTACGGTGAAAGGCTGGGAGAGGAAGCGCTGGATCTTCCGGGCGCGGGTAACAAGGGTCTGGTCCTCTTCGGAGAGCTCGTCCATACCCAGAATCGCGATGATATCCTGCAGATCCTTGTACTTCTGGAGGCTGGTCTGTACGCCACGGGCAACCAGGTAATGCTCCTCACCCAAGACATTGGGATCGAGAATACGGGAGGTGGAGTCCAGGGGATCAACCGCCGGGTAGATACCAAGCTCCGCGATCTGACGGGAAAGAACAACGGTTCCGTCCAGATGGGCAAAGGTGGTGGCCGGAGCCGGGTCGGTCAAGTCGTCGGCCGGTACGTAAACGCACTGTACTGCGGTGATGGAACCCTTGTTGGTGGAGGTGATCCGCTCCTGGAGCGCACCGAGGTCGGTGGCCAGGGTGGGCTGATAACCAACCGCCGAAGGAATACGGCCAAGAAGCGCGGAAACCTCTGCGCCAGCCTGGGTGAACCGGAAGATGTTGTCAACGAAGAAGAGCACGTCCTGGCCCTCCTCGTCACGGAAGTACTCCGCTGCGGACAAGCCGGTCAAGGCAACACGGGAGCGGGCTCCCGGCGGCTCGGTCATCTGGCCGTAAACCAGGGCGGCTTTCGGCAGTACGCCGGACTCCTTCATCTCGTGGTACAGATCGTTACCCTCACGGGTACGCTCGCCAACGCCGCAGAATACGGAGATACCGCCGTGGTGCATGGCGATGTTGTTGACCATCTCCATCATGATAACGGTCTTGCCGCAACCGGCGCCGCCGAACAGACCCATCTTGCCGCCGCGGGGGAAGGGAACCAGCAGGTCGATAACCTTGATGCCGGTTTCCAGAACATGCACCTCGGTGGACTGGTCGGTGAATGCAGGGGCGGGACGATGGATGGCGCGCATCTTGTCGGAAGCGATGGCACCGAGGCCATCAACCGGCCGACCGACCACGTTCATGATCCGGCCCAGAGCCGGAGCGCCGCAGGGAATCTCGATGGGCTTGCCGGTATCCGTGCAATCCTGGCCGCGCACCAGACCGTCGGTCTGGTCCATGGCAACACAACGGACAACATTGTCGCCAAGATGCAGGGAAACCTCGATGACCAGGTTGTTTGCCTCGTCGCTGATACCCTTGTTGCTTACCAGCAGGGCGTTCATGATCTCCGGCAGGTTATCCGGCTCAAACTCAACGTCTACAACAGGCCCGATGACCTGAACAATTTTACCAACTCTTGCTTCACTCATTGAAAAGCCTCCTCAGCTAGTACTTACATTGACAATCTATGACAGCTGAATGATTC
>JAJZPC010000060.1 GCA_021811385.1 Deltaproteobacteria bacterium
TGCAACAGCGGGTGTATGAGCGGATGATCTCCGAGCGCAAGCGGATCGCGGCGGAAAAGCGCTCCACCGGCGAGGGGCAGAAATCCGAGATCCTCGGCAAGCTCGATCGGGAGTTGAAGGAGGTCAGCTCCCTGGCCGTCCGCGAGACCCAGGAGATCAAGGGCAAGGCCGATGGCGAAGCGGCCAGGATCTATGCGGATGCCTACAATCAGGATCCCGAGTTCTACGCCTTTACCAAGACCATGGATGCCTACCGCCAGACCATGGGGGAAAACACCCGGCTGGTGGTTTCCCCGGACTCGCCGTTTTATCGCTACCTGAAAACCCTCAAATAAACGTAACTGCCCAGCAGCACCGCATCTGCTTTGTCATCGGCCGGCTCATGTGCACTAGCACACTTCGCCGGTCTCTTCCGCGCATCTGCGGCACTGCTGAACAGTTACAGTTGGGATGTTTCAGTCCGTTTCCGGTTCGAACTTAATATCGTCACAAGTAAACGATTATTCCAGATCCAGCGGGGTGAGGGGGTAGGCGGGCCGGTGTTCCTCGGCGGAGAAGGGGAGCCGCCCCTTTTTGTTAAGCAGGGTCAGCAGCTCTTCAAGCTGGGCCTCGCTTTTTAGGTCCGCGCGATTGAGCAGGGTGAAGCGGCAACCGCAGGAGGTGAGCTGTCCGTGGCACCAGGGGCAGATCTCCACCGGACAGCCCAGGGTGTGGACCTCACCGTCCGCCACATGGCAAACCGGGCAGAGATCGGGGTGGAGGTGGGCGGGCACGTAAACCGGGAAGGTTGTGAGATCCGCGTATTTCTTGAGAAATGCCTCGCGGTTTTCGTAATTGAAAAAGGCGAGCACCTCATCCTCCCAGATGCCCTCGGAAAGGGGGCCCAGGAATTCGGCCTGTTCGCTGGCGGCCAGATAGAGATAGTCGTTTTGCCCGGTGCTGGCGCAGATCAGGAAGGTTCCCTGTCTGCGGTCCAGCAACCGGAGCACGGTGATGGCATCTTCCAATCCCTCGGGCAGGTAGCTGTAAAAGGCGTGGAAGATGTTCAGGGCCACGCTGTCCGTGTCGTGTTTTTCCACCAGGGCAGTGGCTTTGGCCAGATCGTCCGGGGGGACTCCGTATTGCATGAGCAGCTTGATGTCGGCGAGTCGTTGGTTAAGGGTGGGCACGGATTTTCCTTTGCTGTGCTCTTGCATCAGGCAAGTGTTGTTTGGTGCTTGATCGCGGCCAGCCAACCGCTGGTTTCCGCGGCGATGTCGTCGGCCTGGGTCAGGGCCGTGACCACGGCCAACCGTCTGGCTCCCATGGCGGTCAGCTCCGGGATATGTTCCTTTTTGATGCCGCCCATGACCGTGAAGGGCAGGGGGCATCGGGCGCTGAATCTTTGTATGGCCGCAGGCCCGAGGAAGGCGGAGAGCCCGTCCTTGGTTTGGGTGGCGTAAATTGGCCCGATGTTGAAGTAGGAGGCTCCGCGTCTCTCGGCGGTGGCGGCCTGTTCTTCGGTGTTGCAGGAAACGCCGATGATGAGCTCCGGGGCCAGGGCGCGGACCTCCGGGGCCGGGATGTCGTTGTTGCCGAGATGCACCCCGTCGGCGCCGCTGATCAGGGCGATATCCACCCGGTCATTGACGATGAACAGGGCGCCTGCCTCCAGGGTTTTTTTGCGGAAGATCTTGGCCTTTTCGCAGAGGCGCAGTCCATCGGACTCCTTGTCCCGCAACTGGACGATTTTCGCCCCTCCGGCCAGCACCGCGTCAAGCCAGGCAATGTCATCGCGTCCCTTGGCCAGCCGCTCGCAGGAGACCGGATACAGGGTGACCTCCTCGATGAATTTTTTGAGCCGCTGTCGGTACAAGTCGGTTTTTGTCTGCATTGCCACAGCTCTCCTTGCGGGCGCCGGATCCCAGGTTCTTACTTGAAAAAAAAAGGTATCCAAGTATATTAATCGATTCGAGACGATCTTTCATTACGGTTTTTGGAAAATAGAGGCGAGCCGCCTGTGCGGGAGCGGTAGAGCAGCGAAGGGCACTTATGGGAAACGTGGTTGTTGGGAAAGAAACAGCGGAGTTGAAGCTCGACGGCAAGGTCTACCAGCTGCCGATCCTTGTCGGCAGCGAGGGGGAAAAGGCCATCGACATCCGGGCCTTGCGCGCCCAGTCCGGCTACATCACCCTGGACAGCGGCTTCATGAATACCGGCTCCTGTTGCAGCAGCATCACCTTTCTCGACGGGGAGCAGGGGATTCTCAGCTATCGCGGCTATGCCATCGAGGATCTTGCCGAGCATTGCACCTTTGTCGAGGTCGCCTATCTCCTGGATCACGGCAGCCTGCCCACCCAGGCGGAACTGAGCAAGTTCAGCCAGATGCTCGGCAAGTACGCCATGGTCCACGAGGATATGATCCGTTTCTTCGACGGCTATCCGCCCAACAGTCCGCCCATGGCCATCCTTTCCTCCATGGTCAACTCCCTGTGCAGCTTTTACCCGGACATGCTGGACAACCCCCTGGAAAACATCGACAAGATGGCGGCCCGGCTGCTCTCCAAGGTGCGGACCATCGCGGCCTTTTCCTACAAGAAATCCATGGGCCAGCCCCTGGTCTATCCGCGGCATGATCTGAGCTACTGCGCCAACTTTTTGAACATGATGTTCGATTCCCCGGTCAAGCCGTACGAGATCAACGATACGGTGGTTCGGGCGTTGAACAAGCTGCTGATTTTGCACGGCGACCATGAACAGAACTGCTCCACCGCCACGGTGCGGGTGGCGGGCAGCGCCCGGGTCAATCTCTACGCCTCGATCTCCGCCGGAATCAACGCCCTGTGGGGGCCGCTCCACGGCGGGGCCAACCAGGCGGTGATGGAGATGCTCTCCCAGATCCACGCCGAAGGCGGGGACTATAAAAAATATATCGCCAAGGCCAAGGATCCGGCGGATCCCTTCCGCTTGGTCGGTTTCGGGCATCGGGTGTACAAGACCCACGACCCGCGCTCGCGGATCATCAAGAAGGCGTGCGACGACGTGCTGGCTGCCCTGAACATCTCCGATCCCTTGCTGGACATCGCCAAGGAGCTGGAAGAGGTGGCCTTGCGGGATGAATATTTCGTGGAGCGGAACCTCTACCCCAACGTGGATTTTTACAGCGGCATCATCTATCGGGCCATCGGCATCCCCACCAATATGTTCACGGTGATGTTCGCCCTTGGCCGTCTGCCCGGCTGGATCGCCCATTGGAAGGAGATGTGGGACGATCCCGACTGGCGGATCAGCCGCCCCAGGCAGATCTACGTGGGCCCCAAACGGCGGCCCTTTGTGCCCCTTGCCGAGCGGACCTGAAAAGAACAGCCGGCAGTAAGAAAGACAGGATAAAAACGGGTTGGCCGCGGATGGTCAACCCGTTTTTTTTGTGCAATGGTCCGGGTTGGGCAGGCATCATGCCCCATCACAATAAAAATCAGAAAATGCTCAAGTTTTGCGCGCAGGGTGTCGATAAAGAAACAGGTAGGTTTTTTTGTGAGAATCGGCACCCCATCGGTGAGGGAGATTATGCGGATCAACGCTCTTCTTTCAGGTTTCAGTCCTGTCGCGGTCAGGGGTGGCGAAAATACGCCTCCTCTTTCCGGCGGTACTGCGGGAAGCGCAAGGCAAGACAATGGTTCGGCGGATGTGTTCGTGCAGGGGCAGCCCTGGAAGAACATGGCCACCGCAAGTCCGGCCGCTGCTTCGGGGGCCAGGCCCTGCGGGTGCAAAACCTGTGCGGCCTGCGCGGCGCAGGCCTATGCCGAACAGGCCGGGGTGAAAAAAGATGTTCTTGTTCCCGCAGTGGCTGTTGCGGAAAAAGAAGAAAAGGTCGCGGAACCTTCAGGCGCAGGCGGAGAGATGAAATCCGCCCCGGTTGGCAAGGTACAGGAGGATGCGGCCCAGGAGACCGCCGAGCCTGTAAAGGAAAAACCGCAGGCTGCCAGCGGTCCAAAAGGCACGGACGGCGAAACGCTTACCCAGGCGGAGCGGCTTCAGGTTGCGGAGCTTGAGTTGGTCGACACCAAGGTCAGGGCCCATGAAATGGCGCATCTGGCCGCCGCCGGATCTTACGCCACCGGGGGCGCCAATTTTCAATATGCCAAGGGCCCGGACGGGAAGCAGTATGCCGTGGGCGGCGAGGTTGGGATCGATACCGGAAAGGAGTCCACTCCCGAGGCAACTATCAGCAAGATGCAGACGGTGCGGGCCGCGGCCCTGGCGCCGGCGGATCCCTCCCCCCAGGACCAGAAGGTCGCGGCCAGGGCTTCCCTGGTGATTACCGAGGCCAGCCAGGAGTTGCAGATGGTCCGTCTGGAGCAGACCAAGGGCAAAGCGGGGGGCAAGGCGATCCTCGAGGCCGGGTCGGCAGAGGCGTCTCCTTCCGCAACCGGGGAAAAGGGAGCTGTGTCCGGGGATCAGCCTGGCAAGGAGGAACCCTCCGGGCAAGAGCAACCCCCGAAAGGGCAAAATCCCGCCGCCGCCATCATGGCCGGACTCATGCGGCCGCCCGCCCGGTTTCATATCGCCGTCTGATCGCCGTTCCGCGGTGGGTTAAATCACTCCGCACATGGCCTGGTAGTTTTCGCATTCCCGCTGACAGCGAAATGGGCACGGTTCCGTGTTGAACCATTTCTTTTTCGGGCACCAGTAGCGGTCCTTGTACGGCTCGTTGCACCCTTTGCTCGTGATCTTCTGCCTTTCCCTGGCTCCGAATCGAACCACATCGCCGAGAATCGAAAACCGAATGATTGCCATTCCGATACCTCCTGCCTGTGCGGGCTGATCATGGGCTTCCGTGCCCATCTGTTACACTCTCTATCGGCAATGTCGCACCCTTGGTAAAGGACTTATTGACTTCTGATAATGGCTGGTGTTAATAAATACCCTTTGTCCTTGCGCCTGGGCGAGGTGTGTTGCCACACCGCAGAGTATACTCTCCTGATTTGCTTACAGATCCCGCCGGCCGCAACGAGAACAATCCAGTAATGCCCGGTTGGCTTTTTGCATTAGGCTCCCCCTCCCTTGACGGGAGGGGGCTGGGGGGTGGGTGAAGTTGTTGACGGCATCAAGGCCGGCACATTCCCCCTCTCCCTATCCCTCTCCCGCAGGGGGAGAGGGAACCTTCTTGTAATCTGCAATTTTCTAGCCGGACAATGCTAAATACAGCCTTTTTTCAAGGGAGATTGCGTGCATGCGTACTGATATCCTGCATAGCGGCGCCGGGGAGCTGACCTACGAGATCCGCAACATCGTCAATGTCGGCGAGAAGTTGCAGAAGCTGGGAACCAAGGTGTATTGGGAAAATATCGGCGACCCCATTGCCAAGGGGGAAGAGATTCCCCAATGGATGAAACAGGTCGTTTCCGATCTGGTCATGGAGGACGCCACCTACGGCTATTGTCCGACCAGGGGGATGCTGGCGACCAGGGAGTTTCTTGCCGCCAGGACCAACAAGCGCGGCGGGGCGCAGATCGGCCCCGATGACATTATCTTTTTCAACGGCCTGGGTGATGCGATCAGCAAGGTCTTCGGCTTTTTGCGTCCGACCGCCCGCGTGGTCGTGCCCTCGCCCAGCTACACCACCCATTCCTCGGCGGAAGCGGCCCACGCAGGAGACCGGCCGGTAACCTACTGGCTGAACCCCAATAATTTCTGGTATCCGGATCTCGATGATCTGGAAAAACGGATCAAGTACAACCCTGCCGTGGCCGGCATCCTGATCATCAACCCGGACAACCCAACCGGCGCGGTCTATCCCGAGGAGATCCTGCGGGGCATGGTGGCGTTGGCCAGAAAGTACGACCTGTTCGTGATCTGCGACGAGGTGTACCAGGCCATCATCTACAACGGGCAGAAAACCCTGCCCCTGGCCGAGGTGATCGGGGATGTGCCCGCCATCTGCATGCGGGGCATCTCCAAGGAAATGCCCTGGCCCGGCTCCCGCTGCGGCTGGATCGAGGTCTACAACGCCGACCGCGATCCCATGTTCGCCAAGTATGTGACCTCGATCCTCAATGCCAAGATGGTGGAGGTCTGCTCCACCACCCTGCCGCAACGGGCGATTCCGGCCATTCTCAGCCACCCGCAGTATGTCCCCTATCTGCAGGAGAGGATCAGCCGTTACGAGAAGTTTTCCAACATCGCCTACGAGGCGCTCAAGGATATTGACGGCGTGCTGGTAAACCGGACCAATGGCGCGTTTTACATGAGCGTGGTTTTCAAGGAAGGGCGGCTGAACAGCCGGCAAACCCTCTCCATCGGCAGCAAGGAGGTCCGCACCCAGGTGGAGAGCCTGGTAAACGGCCCCAATGTGGCCTATGACAAGCGGTTTGTCTATTACCTGCTGGGGGCCACCGGCGTCTGCGTGGTGCCGCTTTCCTCGTTTGCCACCGAGTTGCAGGGCTTCCGCATCACCCTGCTGGAACGCAACGAAGAGCGGTTCACCGAGATTTTCAAGATCATTGCCGATGGGATCAATCAGTACCTGAATTCGTAGCCCTGAGGTTGTGCCAACAAAAAAATCCTCTTCCCAAACGGGAAAGAGGATTTTTTTTGTTGGAGCAGTGTCCTGCTCAGCGAATTTCCGGGTGCGTAGAGGGCGGCCCCGAGAGGCCCATTTTCTCCCGCAACTCGGCAAGTAACTGGTGTATTTCGAGCAGGGCCGCATTCTGCGCCGCCAAGTGCTCTAGAATGGCGCGGACCTCCTGTTCTGCCGTTTCGTTGACAAGGTAATCGTTGTGCGCTTCCAGCCGGTCTCGATTGGCCTGCCGGTTCTGGCTCATCATGATGATGGGCGCGGCATAAGCGGCTTGCAAGGAGAGGACCAAATTCATGAAAATGAAGGGGTAGGGATCCCAGTGGCGCAACCAGGCGGTAATATTGACAATAACCCATATTGCCAGGATTATCGTCTGGATAATGATGAACCACCAGCTCCCCAAGTTCGTTGCGACCCAGTCTGAGGCTTTTTGTCCGAAGGTCAGTTGGGTTGCAAGGATTTGGTTTACGTTTTGTACCGGCGGATGTTCGTGTCTGAACGGTTTGGGAAATCGTGGCTTGATCATCTCGGCTCCGTTTTCGTTCCCCTGGCCCGTAAGTTTTTATGGTTTCTTGGTGGAAAGCACGATCTGCTGCATTTCGAGCTTGACCTGGCGGTTCTTCACCTCCGCGAGGCTGAACGAGGCTGCCTTGTCGTCGATAAAGATGTGGTACACTTGGATCGACCCCGGAAGCTGCTTGTTGCGGCATTTCTGGACAATCACCCCGCCATTGTTCCCCCGATAGCGTTTTTCGATGACGAGGTTGGGGAAATGCTTTTGGGTCAGCAGCACATCGATGGGCGGTTTTCCCGCTGCGGCCTGTTTGTCTGCGATACCGAGGATGGATTTCAGGGTTTTGCCGATCGTTCCGGTGAGGCTGTCTTCGGGGGCATAAAAATAACCTCTTTGCGAACCCTTGTCCTTGTCCGCAGTCAGGGTGACAAAACGGGTAGTCAGTTGTGATTGGCCGTCGCGGCCAAGGATGGATCCTTCTCCCTGGGTGGAGACCACACGCCAGGGGCGCGGGTAGGTGAAAATCAGGCCGGTGTTGTAATCGGTAAAGATCTGGGGCCGTGGCGGCGGCGGAGGCTGCGGCGGAGCCGGTTGCGCTTCCTGGGTCGGGGCTCCCTCCTTGTCCGGAGCTGTTTCCTTGGCTGTTTGCGCAGCCTTTTCCTGGGGGATGAGGGAAACCCGTTTTCCTTTTGTTTCCGGGCGAGCCGTTTGGGCGGGCTTTTCCGGCTGGGGGCTTTTGCCTGTTGCTGTCTCTTTGTCCGGGCGGGAAGCCGGGTCATGCACAGGGGGCAGGGCGCATCCGCCGGCAAGGAAAACAAGGGCGAGCATGGCTGGGATACAGGTATGTTTTTTCATGGTTTCTCCGTTGCCCCGAACATATGGGGCTGCATGCAAAGGTGTACCGTCGGGTGCGGAGGCTGTCAATCGTAAAAAAGGAAGCCGAAGAACGCGGGGGCAGAAAAAGATGGACGTCCCTGCCTTTTTTTTTTAACATCACTGCCTCACAGTATCAGTGCGAGGTGCAGTGATAATCCGGCGGCTTTGCGCCCGGTTGGGGTGCATCTTCCGCCTGTCCGCCACCAAGAGAGAACACGATGAGAATTTTATCCGGGATCCAGCCCTCTGGCCAGCTCCATATCGGCAACTACTTCGGCATGATGCGCTCCATGATCGCAAGCATGGATTCCAGCGAGCTGTACGCTTTTATCGTGGATCTCCATGCCCTCACCTCGGTGCAGGACAGGGAACGGCTGTCGCGCGGCACCCTGGAGGCGGCCACGGATTTTCTCGCCCTGGGCCTCGACCCGGAGCGGTGCATCTTCTGGGTGCAGTCCGATGTGCCCGAGGTCACCGAGCTGACCTGGATTCTTTCCGTCCTTACCCCCATGGGGTTGCTGGAGCGCTGCCATTCCTACAAGGACAAAACCGCCAAGGGGTTGGCCGCCAGCCACGGCCTGTTTTCCTATCCGGTGCTCATGGCCGCCGACATCCTGCTCTACCAGGCCGAACGGGTGCCGGTGGGCAAGGACCAGAAGCAGCATCTGGAGGTGGCCCGCGATATCGCCATCAAGTTCAACAATACCTTTGGCGAGACCTTTGTCGTGCCCGAGCCGGTCATTGACGACAACCTGGCCACCATCCCCGGCCTGGACGGGCAGAAGATGTCCAAATCCTACGGCAACACCATCCCCATCTTCGCCACCGAGAAGGAGCTGAAGAAAAAGGTCATGGCCATTGTCACCGACGCCACCCCGGTGGAGGAGCCCAAGGATCCCGAAAAGTGCAATCTCTTCAGCCTCTACAAGCTGTTCGCCCCTGCGGACAGGCTGGCCGAGGTGCATGGCCTCTATGTGAACGGCGGGGCCATGTACGGCAAGATCAAGCTGGAACTGCTCGATCTGCTCTGGGAATATTTCCGCGAGGCCAGGGAGAAACGGGAGCGGTTGCTGGCCGATCCGGGCCAGGTGCGGGATATTCTCCATCGCGGCGCGGGCAAGGCCAGGGAAAAGGCGATCGTCACCCTGGATCTGGTGCGGGATCGGGTCGGCTTGAGGTATTGAGGGGAACTCAAATCATCTTGGGGGGAGTTGACATGGCGGAGAACAATCGTGATTTTGATGCCACGGAACATTTCGATGCAAAACGTGCAAACGTCTATGATGCGAAAATCAGGAGAATTGTGCCTGGTTACGAGGCGATGCATGATCTTTCCCTGAGCCTCCTCCATAGCCATTTCCCTTCACAGGCAGAGATCCTTGTCGCCGGGGCCGGCACAGGCCAGGAAGCTGTTTCGTGTGCCCAGGCAAACCCCTCCTGGCGGATTACCGGGGTGGACCCGACGGAAAAGATGCTCGCCGTTGCCAGGATCCATGTCGAGGATCTGAATTTATATGACCGGGTCCGGTTGCATCTGGGCTGGGTTAAGGATCTGCGCAACGAGCTGCCGTTTGATGCCGCCACCTCGATCCTTGTCATGCAGTTCATCCCCGACAACGGGGCAAAGGAGGAATACCTGCGGGAAATATCCTCCCGGTTGAAACCAGGGGGGAAGTTCATCATCATTGATTTGGTCGGAGACAACACCTCCAGGGAGTTCGAGGTGTTTCTCGCAACCTGGAAGGCAAGGCAGCTTCGTCTGGGGGAGGATGCCGAAGAGGTTGAAAAAGACTTCGCGCACATCGTCCGAGACATCCGGTTCATCACCGAAGACAGGATGAACAGCTTGTTGCGGGAGGCCGGGTTCAAAAATATCCATAAGTTTTTTCAGGCCTATCTTTTTTGCGGTTGGGTCGCGGATAAGGCATGAAAAAACGCCGACACAAGGGGCCTCCGTGCCCCTTGTTTTCCCTCGGGTGATGCCCGCAAGTATCGCACGCTCTCCTTACGGTTCTTCCTCCCTTTTTTCCACCAAGGCAGCCGGCACGATGCTGCCGCTGCCATAGCGGTCGCTGATGGTGTCGATCGCCTTGTAGAGGCGGCAATCCGTCAGCCTGGTCCGGCTCTGGCCGAACAGGGACAACTGGCCCGACGCCTCGGCCGGGATCAGGTTGGAAAGCGATATCCCCAGCAAGCGGATGGGGCGCAGGGTGATCTCGGTTTTGGCCAGCAGCCGGCATCCCGTCAGGTAGAGTGATCTGTCGTCGGCCACCGGCTCGGCCAGGGTGAGCGAGCGGGTCACCTGCACGAAATCCCGGTATTTGACCTTGATGGTCACGGTTCTGCCAACCAGGCCTTTGTCCCGCGTTCGTTTGCCCACCTTGAGGCACAGGGCCAGCAGTTCCTGGTGGATCCTTTTTTTGTCGCGCAGATCCTCCGCAAAGGTCTCCTCATGGCCGATGGACTTGGCCTCCTGCCTCGGTTCAACCGGACGGAGATCGATGCCCAGGGCGGATTCGTGCAGCAAGAGGCCTGCCTTGCCGAACTTGGCGGTAAGGATGGCGAGGGGGATGCACCGCAGGTCGCCGATGGTTTTTACCCCGATCAGGGCCAGGGCCTCCCTGGTGGTATGGCCCACTCCCCACAACCGGCCGATGGGCAAGGGGGCGAGAAAGGATTCTTCCTCGCCGGGGGGCACAATGGTCAGGCCATCGGGTTTGTTGAGATCCGAGGCGATCTTGGCCACCAATTTTGAAGAGCCGACCCCGGCCGAGACGGTCAGGCCCATGGTTTCCCGGACCAGCGCCCGGATCCGTATGGCGATATCCTCCGCCGTGCCCATCAGCTGCCGGCTGGCCGTGACATCCAGAAACGCCTCGTCCAGGGAGAGGGGTTCCACCAGCGGGGTGAAGCGCTGGAAGATCTCCATGATCCGGCGGGAAACCTCCTGATACCGCGCCATGCGGACCGGGAGAAACACCCCCTGCGGGCAGAGCTTTCTGGCGGTGAGCAAGGGCAGGGCCGAATGGACCCCGAATTTCCGCGCTTCATAGGAGGCGGCGCAAACCACCCCGCGATTGCTGTCGCCGCCCACCACCACGGGCAACCCCCGGAGGGCGGGATTGTCGAGAATCTCAACCGAGGCGTAAAAGGCATCCATGTCGAGGTGGATGATGCGGCGGTCGGCTGGGTGAGTCATGGCTGCGGAAGCGTCTCTTTCTGAATTGGCGGGCGGATGGTTTTTTTCATGATATCCGCTTCTTTCGTGGATGCAAGGAAACGATTGTTTTGCGTGCGCAGCGGTGTTGCCGGAATGGCGAAAGAGTTTCCCGGGTGTCAGCAGGCTGACATCTGGGGCGGGAAAATTTTTCCCTTTATGCCGGAGGGAGGGGGTGCGGGAATACGCCGGGTCTATTTGCGGTAAATATTATTTTTTCTTTTAATTTCGGCATGATGTGTTTTATTTTTTGGCTATTCCCTTGCTAGGTAAGGCTTTTTGCGTGGTGATCTTCCGTGGTTTGGCATGAATATGGCATTGTCTCCAGGTAACAATCATTTTTAATGAAAGGAGCCGTTGCAATGAATGCCGCAATCTCTCTCTCCGATAGGGAATCAACAGGGCCGATCAACCTGGATCATCTGATGGTGGAGCTCGACCGCTACCGCCGCCAATCGGAATGGTTGAAACAGGTCAAC
This sequence comes from Deltaproteobacteria bacterium, assembly GCA_021811385.1. Taxonomy (GTDB): domain Bacteria; phylum Desulfobacterota; class Desulfobulbia; order Desulfobulbales; family Desulfurivibrionaceae; genus Thiovibrio. The sequence goes on from JAJZPC010000060.1 coordinate 11,646, forward strand.
GAGCTGCACGCCAGACTGGCCGGGGCCACCGACCTGCAGGGCATGGTCGAGGCTTTTTCCGTGTGGCTGACCCCCCTGGTTGAACATGACCTGATTGCCTACCGCAGCCTTGACCGGAGCCGGGTGCACATTATCTGCTCCTGTCACGGTCCGGACCGGCGCCTTGCCATGCAGACCGCGGAAGAGGTATTCGAAAAGATAGATTGTCAGCTGAATGACACCTGCTGCGAGTGGGGTCCATTCTTCGTGCAGCAGTGGCAGATGTCCTTCGCGTCCAACCAGGGCTGCCTGATGTTGCTGCGCCGGGGTTCGAGCATTGAAGCGGAGGAGGCCAAGATTCTCCGTGATGCGTTGGAGATTTTGGGAGAGCCCCTGCAACGCGCCCTTATGTATGAAGATCTCTTTGCCCAGGCGCGTCGGGACATGCTCACCGGCCTTGACAACCGCAGGGTTTTTGAAGAGCGCATCGGCTCCATGCTGGAAACCGCCCGTCGCCATGGCCGGCCCATAACCGTGGCCAGCATGGATTTGGACCATTTCAAACAGATCAATGACACCCTGGGGCATGCCGCCGGGGACAACGCCTTGCAGATGGTGGCCAAGACCTTGACCGGAATGGTGCGCAACAGCGATCTTCTGGTGCGCATGGGCGGCGATGAGTTTGTGTTGGTCTTGCCGGATACCGCCCTTGAGCCGGCACGGCTGCTGGCCGAGCGGCTGTGCAGCGCCGTCGACAAGCTTGAGCTGAATGCTGCGGACGGCAGCAGGCTGGGGGTGAGCATCGGCCTTGTCCAGTGGAGCCCGGAAATGAGCAAGGACGAGTGGCTGCAGCGGGCCGATGAAGTGCTCTACCAGGCAAAAAAGACCGGGCGTTGCCGGGTGTGCGTGGAGGAAGGCTGAGTTTCGGGTAGCCCGTAACAAAAGAAGCAATCAGGCCATGGCTGGCTGGAGCAGAGGGGAAATCTGCTCCGATCGGGCATGGCCTTTTTTATTGGTGGTTACCTGCGCAGAGTCAGGAAAATAGAAATATCGGGCTCAGCCCCCATTTTGCCCGTGACAATAGTTCCATGGTGAATTCACCTACCCGATGAACTGACGGCGGTTTTTTTTGGGGTGTTTCAAGATTGTTTTTTCTTTATTTTCCGCGCCGGTTTTTCTTTCTTGGACGCGGCTTCGCCTTTCCGTCTAATGATCTCGATCAAATTCAAAGAAGGGACCACAAACTTGCCATGCCAACTCATCGCTGTTGCGTTAGCCACCAGCCCACGCGCCACACCGTACAGCATGGAAAGTCCGTTTGGCGCAATCATTTTTTTGATTGTATCTTCTGTGGTTCCCTCTTCGAAGCTGAAAAACCCAGTCAGGTCAAGATGGATTCGATACTCACACTTTTGGAAATCTTCTTCGCTGGAATTTATGTCGACTCTCAAGCAAATCATGAAATCAAGTGGTCGGTCGGAATTGCGATTGATATCGAAATCCAGATCAATGGTACCGCAGTGGATCTCCTTGGAAACATGATCCCGGTTTACGACTAAAGAAAATTCATCAATGTAATAATCATCAAGATTAAGCTGCGCTTGCATCTAGCACCTCGTCGGTGACGGGAACAAATGCTTCATAACCTTTGTTCGCATGAATATATAAAGGCCTGCGGGTAACCTTGAAACCTTGTGGATAAATGTCCTGATAGAGCTGACAATCAAGTGCAAGGGCAATGGAAATAATGGTCTTAATGGTCATGTTGGGATTACCATTCAACAGTTTGGTGACAAACGCCTTAGAAACTCCAAGACGATTGGCAAGTTCTACCCGATTGATTTTCAATTCTTCCATTTTGGCAATAATTTTCTCATTGAGATCAATAACCGAAAGTTCCGTCTGGTAATCGATATTATATTGGTTTTGCTCAATATAGCTCTCAAGCGAAGTCATTTTTTCCACCCTTGCTAAAATAGTTGTCTTTTCTCTTCCGGGCTTTTTTGATCTCGGAAGGATCAAGTTTATTTCTTTTTTTGATACATCCATGGGAAAGGATGATTATCCCACCTTTGTCAAAGAAGCAGAGCAGCCGTGATTGAAAGCCCTTAAATTCAAAAATATCGTCGCCAATGCTTTTGAACTTCTGTTCGTTCCTTAACAAACCGTTATTTGCCGTGTAATGCAAAAGGGGGGTGATCTTAGTTTTTTCTTTGTCCGACAGCTCGTTGAGGAAATTTTCCGCTTCGCAGGTGCCATTGACAACAAAACCATAAATCTTGAATTTATCGCCAGACAGGAGAAGTTTAAGTTGGTTGCCACACATAAAAGTTAACCTTTGGGTTTACTGATGTCAAGTGAATATATCATTCACGTTTTATTGTCAACCGGTAAATCCGCACGAGGCCGCAGAACCAAGATGTCTGATTAAGTGGGCTGTTGCTCAGCCGCACCGCATGCCAGACCGAAAATATTATAAGCCAAGTATTCTTTGTCTACCTGACACCATGGAGCAATTCAAGAATTATCTTTGTTTCAGGCGGGCTGGGAAAAACCATGATCGGGTGACGGGCGGAATGGTTCGCCGCCTGGGCCTCGCCAGAGCCATTCCCGCCAAATCTTTTCTTCTGTTTCCCCCGCCGGTTTTGTATGCTGAAATCAAAGCACATCAACCAACACGGGAGCACCACCATGAAAATTACCTTCCACGGCGCGGCGAAAACCGTTACCGGTTCGCAGCATCTGCTTGAGGTGAACGGCAAGCGCATCCTTCTTGATTGCGGGTTGTTCCAGGGCAAGCGGAAGGAGGCCTTCGAGCTCAACCGCACCGGGTTTTGCGCGGGCAAGGATCTTGACTGCCTGATTCTTTCCCATGCCCATATCGACCATTCCGGCAATATCCCCTGTCTGGTCAAGAAAGGGTTCAGCGGAGACATCATCTGCACCTCGGCCACCCGCGACCTCTGTGCGGTGATGCTCATGGATGCGGCGCACATTCAGGAGCAGGATGTGGAGTTCGTCAACAAGTTCCGCAAAAAGAATAAGCAAAAGGAATTCGAGCCCCTCTACACCAAGGAGGACGTGGTTGCGTCCATGGACCAGTTCGTCGGGATCAGCTATAACCGCAAGCGGGAGATCTTGCCCGGCGTGCATCTGACCCTGGTGGATGCGGGGCATATGATGGGCAGTGCCAACGTGATTCTCGACATCCATGACCGGGAGAAGAATCGCGATCTTCGTCTTGTTTTTAGCGGGGATATCGGGCGGAGCGGGATCCCGATCATCAACGACCCGGCCGTGTTGAGCGAGGGCGCGGATATCCTCATCATGGAGAGCACTTACGGCAACCGTCAGCATCCGCCGTACCCGGAGTCGGAAAAGGAATTGGAGCGGATTGTCAATGAGACCTACCAGCGGGGCGGGACGCTCTTGATTCCCGCCTTTGCCGTGGGGCGGACCCAGCAGCTGGTCTATGCCTTGCACAGATTGTTTTTGAAGCGTGATATCCCCAAGTTGCCCATCTATGTGGACAGCCCGCTGGCCACCCGGGTCACGGACATCTTCCGGCTGCACCCGGAAACCTATGACAGCGAGATCCGGGAATTTTTATTGAAGGACAACCACAGCAACCCCTTTGGCTTTGACACCCTGCGCTACACCCAGACCGTGGAGGATTCCAAGGAGCTGAATTTTTTACGGGAGCCGGCCATCATTATCAGCGCCAGCGGCATGATGGAGGGTGGGCGCATCCTGCATCACCTGCGCAAGCGCATCAGCGACAAGAAAAACACCATTCTGGTCACCGGCTGGCAGGCGCCCAATACCCTGGGCCGCAGGATTGTCGAGGGGCAGGAAACGGTAAAGATCTTCGGCGAGGAATTTCCGCTCAAGGCCAAGGTGGAAACCCTCACCGGTTTCAGCGGCCATGCCGATCGGGATGGGTTGCTGGCCTGGGCAGGGGCCATGCGGAAGAAACCGGCCCGCACCTTTGTGGTGCACGGCGAGGAGGAGGTGGCCACTGCTTTTGCCGAGAGCCTGCGGCAGGAGCTCGGCTTTGCCCAGGTGGAGATTCCGGAGCCACACCAAGCCTTTGAGGTGTAACTTCATTCCTAACTCAAGCGTTAAATCATGCAGTCCGGTGAAAAAAGCTCCCCTCCCTCGGAGTCTACGCTTACCTGACGGGAGGGGTTGGGGGTGGGTGAAGTCGCAACCTGCCGGGCTCATGGCTAGTTCTCCCTCACCCTAGCCCTTGTATGTTAATATTCAGGTGTTACAGGAATTTTTCGGAAGGCGTTGCACAGCCCGTCAGCCCTTTGGGACATTAAGAGCTTATCTATAAATAATTTTCTTGCCAATTTGCCGTGAATCCTTGATAATCCGTCAAAGATAACCAAGACGACGGAGGCATGGCATGGCACGCATTAAAACATGGGAGATTTCTGACGAG
>JAJZPC010000061.1 GCA_021811385.1 Deltaproteobacteria bacterium
TCCGCGAAGGTGGCCGCACGGTCGGTGCCGGCGTTGTCAATAAAATCATTGCCTAAGACGCAGGAGTTGCAACATGCGTGATATCGTGACCCTGGGGTGTGAGACCTGTAAGCGTCGTAACTATACGACCACCAAAAACAAGCGGAAGACGCCGAACAAGCTGGAGTTCAAAAAGTTCTGCCCCTTCTGCCGGAGCCATACCCCGCATAAGGAAACAAAGTGAGCGTGTAGGCCAGTAGCTCTAATGGTAGAGCATCGGACTCCAAATCCGAGGGCTGGGGGTTCGAGTCCCTCCTGGCCTGCCAATTTAGCGTGATTGCGTGCTTCGCCCCCCTTCGGGGCGAAGTTCACTTTTGGGAGAACGCGGGAAAATCGTCTATGGACGCTGCCGGTTGCATCGGATGACAAAGGAAGAACGCACCAAAAAACAGGGCGCGGAGGATGGGGAGAAGCAACCCTCCTTCCAGTTGAGTCGGATCAACGAATTCACCGCCGAGGTCAAGGCGGAGTTCGGCAAGATTGTATGGCCTGCCAAGAAGCAGACGATGCTCTCCACCGTGGTGGTGGTGGTGCTGGTGATGCTGGTGTCGCTGTATCTGGGCGCGGTGGATCTAGTCCTTGGCAAGCTCATCGGACTGATTTTACGGTAATCACATGGCACGACGCTGGTATATCGTACATACCTATTCGGGATTCGAGGAGCAGGTGAAGGCCAGTCTCCTGGAGCGCATCAAGAACGCCGGCCAGGAAGAACTCTTTGGCGAGGTGCTGGTGCCGACCGAGCAGGTGGTGGAGATGGTCAAGGGCGCCAAGAAGACCTCTTCCCGCAAGTTCTTTCCCGGCTACATCCTGGTGAACGTCGATCTCAACGAGGAGACGTGGCACACGGTGCGCGACACCCCCAAGGTGACCGCCTTTGTCGGCAACGATCTCCACCCGGAGCCGCTCTCCGACGACGATGCCATGAAGATCATCGGCCGGATCAAGGACGGCGCCTTGAAGCCCAAGCCCAAGGTCTCCTACGAGGAGGGCGATACGGTGCGGGTTATTGACGGTCCGTTCGCCAACTTCCAGGGTATCGTCGATGCGGTCTATCCGGACAAGGGCCGGGTGCGCGTCATGGTCTCCATTTTTGGCCGCGAGACCCCGGTGGAACTGGAGTTCATCCAGGTCACCAGGGGATAATCAGAGGTTGTTACAGGGGAGCTTCCGCCCCCGCGCGGGAGCGCTGAGACCCACATTTATACATTTGGAGCAGTGTAATGGCTAAGAAGATCGATGGTTACATCAAGCTGCAGATCCCGGCAGGCAAGGCCAATCCTTCGCCGCCGGTTGGCCCGGCGCTCGGTCAGCGCGGCGTCAACATCATGGAGTTCTGCAAGGCGTTCAACGCCAAGACCCAGAACGAAGGCGACACCATCATTCCGGTGGTCATCACCGTGTACAGTGACAAGTCGTTCACCTTCGTGACCAAGACGCCGCCGGCGTCGACCCTGCTGTTCAAGGCCCTCGGCCTCTCCAAAGGCTCCAGCCATCCGAAGCGCGATCGCGTTGCCAAGATCACCCGGGACAAGGTGCGGGAGATCGCGGAAAAGAAGATGCCCGACCTCAACTGCTACGACGTGGAGCAGGCCATGCGCATCATCGAAGGCACGGCCCGCAGCTGCGGCATCACCGTAGTTGACTAAGACGCGATCGGAATCGGACTAACCTAGAGCGAGGAGCATGGAGTACGACCATGGCACAGAGAGGAAAGAAATATACCAACAGCGCTGCCCAGCGCGACGTGACCAAGCTGTATACCCTGGATGAGGCGCTGGATCTGGCCCTTAAGGGAAAATATGCCAAGTTCGACGAGTCGGTGGACATTGCCATGCGGCTGGGCGTTGATCCCCGGCATGCCGACCAGATGATCCGCAGCAGCATGGTGCTGCCCAACGGCACCGGTAAGGCCGTGCGGGTACTGGTCTTTGCCAAGGGCGAGAAGGTGCAGGAGGCGCTGGACGCCGGCGCCGATTACGCCGGCAGCGACGAATACGTCACCAAGATTCAGGGCGGCTGGCTGGAGTTCGACAAGACCATCGCCACCCCCGACATGATGGGCACCGTGGGCAAGATCGGCAAGATCCTTGGGCCCCGTAACCTGATGCCGAACGCCAAGCTCGGCACGGTTACCTTTGATGTGGCCAAGGTGGTGCGGGACACCAAGTCCGGCAAGATCGACTTCAAGGTCGACAAGGCCGGCGTGTTGCACGCCATGGTGGGCCGCGCTTCCTTCGGCACCTCGAAGCTCAAGGAGAACATCCTCGCCTTTATCGAGAAGATCATGCACCTCAAGCCCTCTTCCAGCAAAGGCGTGTATCTGCGCAGCATCAGCGTCTCCACCACCATGGGACCCGGCTTCAAGCTCGACCCGGTGGAAGTGCGCGGCATGATCAAGGGCGTATAACCTGCCTCTCGGGGCAGTTTTGGGGGGCCTTTCCGGAAGGCGCCCCGTTTGGTTGAGCAGTTCAGCCGTCGAAGACAGCGGGTACCATGGGTTTAATCGGCGCGGAGGTTTCGCGCTGGCCTGCCGAGACGATGAGATTCATTGCTGCGGCAATGATCAAGGCACACTCCACGACCTCTGTGGTCCGTGGGTTGCTCGTCTGTCCGTATCGGCCTCGGCTGCTTTTTGACACCGATGAGGTGGAACATTAACGGTAAGAAGGAGGTTGAGGACATTGGAACGTGACGAAAAGGCAGCGATAGTGCAGGAACTGAGCGAGAAACTCGCCTCGGCGAAGCTCGCGGTGATTGCCGACTATCGTGGTCTGACGGTGCATAACCTGCAGACGCTGCGTCGCGAACTCCGCACCAACAAGGCTGAGGTCCGGGTTGCCAAGAACACGCTGATCAAGCGGGCAATCCAGGGCACCGGCTTTGCGGCGTTCGAATCGCATCTGCAGGGGAACACGGCGTTGGCGCTCACCGATGCGGATCCTGTTGCTCCGGCCAAAGTGCTGGTCAAGTTCATGAAGGATCACCCCGCGTTGTCGATCAAGAGCGCCATCCTCGATGGCAAGGTGCTCACGTCGGACGAACTGACAGCGCTGTCCAAGCTGCCTGGCATCAATGAGCTGCGCGCGCAGTTGCTCGGCCTGATGCTGGCGGTACCCACCAGCTTTGTCCGCGTCCTGAACGGTGTGCCGCAGAAGGCGGTCTACCTGTTGCAGGCGATCAAGGACAGCAAGGAAACCAATTAACCAGACGAGTAACCACACTTTTGTGAGGAGGTAGTACCATGGCGGTAACCAAAGACGATGTTGTTGAATTCATTTCCAATATGAGCGTGCTCGAACTCTCCAACCTGATCAAGGAACTGGAAGAGAAGTTCGGCGTTTCCGCCGCTGCGCCGGTAGCCGTTGCCGCGGCCCCGGCTGGTGGTGAGGCTGCCCCGGCGGCCGAAGTCCAGACCGAGTTCAATGTGATCCTGACCTCGGGCGGCAACACCAAGATCAACGTCATCAAGGAAGTTCGCGCCCTGACCTCCCTCGGCCTGAAGGAGGCCAAGGATCTGGTGGAAGGCGCACCGAACACTTTGAAGGAAGGCGTTTCCAAGGCCGAGGCCGAGGAGATCAAGAAGAAGATCGAGGCAGCCGGCGGTTCTGTCGAGATCAAGTAGTTTTCCCCCAACGGGGAGTTGCCAGCAGTTCAAGGCCAGACGGCCTTTTGGGGAACTGCAACCTCCCGGTGTTTGCCGGGGAGGTCCTTATATAAGGCAGGAACGCTACGGAGGAATTTCCTCCGTAGCGTTGTTGCGTTTTCGTGAGGAGAGGTCAGGTTGGCCAATTCGGTTGCCGGCAGTTTCGCGCTCCTTTCGCGCCCGGACAGGGCCACTTATCCATCCGCTACCGTTAACGAGGGTATTGCTGCATGCAGATGATCAGACGAATCCGCAAGAGCTTCGCCAAGACCAAGACCATTGTCGAAAAACCGCATCTTATCGAGATGCAGCGGTTGTCCTTCGAGAAGTTTCTCCAGATGGACGTGGATGCGGACCAGCGGGAAGATGTCGGCCTGCAGGGGATTTTCAAGAACATTTTCCCGATCAAGGATTTCAACAACACCTGTTCGCTGGAGTTCGTCCGCTATACCTTCGGCGAGCCCAAGTACACGGTGGACGAGTGCATTCAGCGCGGCATGACCTACGAGGTGCCGGTCAAGATCACCGTGCGGCTGGTGACCTACGACGTGGACCAGGAGAGCGGCGCCCAGTCCATCCGCGACATCAAGGAACAGGCGGTCTATCTCGGCAGCATTCCGCTGATGACCAAGGCCGGCGTCTTTGTGGTGAACGGCACCGAGCGCGTCATCGTCAGCCAGTTGCAGCGGTCGCCGGGCCTCTTTTACAGCCACGACGGCGGCAAGACCCATTCCGGCGGCAAGCTCCTCTATTCGGCCCGGATCATCCCGGTGCGCGGCTCCTGGATCGACCTGGAGTTCGACGCCAAGGACGTTCTCTACGTGCGGATCGACCGGCGCCGCAAGTTCCCGGTCACCACGCTTTTGAAGGCACTGGGCTACAGCGGCGACGAGCTGCTCCAGTACTTCCACGACGTGGAGCGGGTGACGGTTTCCCGCAAGAAATTCAAGAAGGCCTTCACCCCCGAGACCATGGTGGGCCAGAAGGCGCCCCATGACCTGGTTGACGCCAAATCCGGCGAGGTAATCGCCAAGAAGGGCCGCAAGATCGGCAAGGCCCTGGCCCAGAAGATCGTCGAGGCCGGTATCGACGCGCTCGACATCGAGGCGTCCGATCTGGTCGGCAAATACACCGCCGCCGCCATCGTCGATCCCAAGACCGGCGAGGTGATCATCCCCGGTAACGTCGAGCTGACCGAGAGCATGCTCGACGACATCGTCAATGCCAAGGTCAAGGAGTTTTCCGTCATCTTCATCGACGGCATCAAGGTCACCGACTCCTTCCGCAAGACCCTGGCGCTTGATCGGGTGAACACCACCGACGAGGCCTTGATCGAGATCTACCGCCGGCTGCGGCCGAGTAGCCCGCCGACCATGGAGGTGGCCACCGGTTTCTTCGCCAACCTCTTCTTCAGCCCGGAGACCTATGACCTTTCCGTGGTGGGCCGTTTCAAGATCAACGCCAAGCTGGGTCTCAACACCGACATCAGCATCCGCACCCTGACCAAGGAGGACATCATGCTGGCGGTGCGGTATCTGGTGCGGCTGAAAGACGCCCAGGGGCCGATCGACGACATCGACCATCTCGGCAACCGGCGGGTGCGCACCGTGGGCGAACTGGTGGAGAACCAGTACCGCATGGGCCTGGTCCGCATGGAGCGGGCGATCAAGGAACGCATGAGCCTCCAGGAAGTTGAGACCCTGATGCCGCATGACCTGATCAACCCGAAACCGATCACCGCGGCGATCAAGGAATTCTTCGGCACCAGCCAGCTGTCGCAGTTCATGGACCAGACCAACCCGCTCTCCGAGGTGACCCACAAGCGCCGCCTTTCCGCGCTTGGACCGGGCGGTCTTTCCCGCGAGCGCGCCGGCTTCGAGGTGCGTGACGTCCACCCGACCCACTACGGCCGGATCTGTCCGGTCGAGACCCCGGAAGGTCCGAACATCGGCCTCATTGTCTCGCTGGCCGCCTATGCGCGGATCAACGAGTTCGGCTTCATCGAGACTCCGTACCGCAAGGTCGAGGAGCGCAAGGCCACCGACGAGATCCTCTACATGTCCGCTCTGGACGAGAAGGATCAGATCATCGCCCCGGCGCGGACCGAACTCGACAAGAAGGGCAGGATCGCGGTCGATACCCTCATCGCCCGGAAGGAGGGCGAGGTCATGATCACCTCGGCCGACGCGGTGACCCATATGGATGTCTCGCCCAATCAGCTGGTGAGTGTGGCGGCCTCCATGGTGCCGTTCCTGGAGAATGACGACGCCAACCGCGCTTTGATGGGTTCCAACATGCAGCGCCAGGGGGTACCGCTGTTGCGGGCCGAGGCGCCGCTGGTGGGTACCGGCCTCGAAGGCATCGTGGCGCGCGATTCCGGCGTCTGCCTGCTGGCCGGCGGCGACGGCGTGGTAGAAGAAGTGGATGCCAACCGGGTCGTGGTCCGCTACGACGAGCCGGGCACCGATGGTTTCTCCACCGGCATCGGCATCTACCGCCTGGAGAAATACAAGAAATCGAACCAGAGCACCTGTTTTACCCAGCGTCCCTTGGTGGAGCCGGGAAAAAGGGTCAAGAAGGGCGAAATCCTCGCCGACGGCCCGGCCTGCGACCAGGGCGAACTGGCGCTCGGCAAGAACGTCACCATCGCCTTCATGCCGTGGCGCGGCTACAACTTCGAGGACTCGATTCTGGTCAGCGAACGGCTGCTCAAAAGGGACACCTACACCTCCTTGCACATCGAGGTGTTCGAGACCGTGGCCCGCGACACCAAGCTCGGCAAGGAGGAGATCACCCGCGACATCCCCAACGTCAGCGAGGAGGCGCTCCGCAACCTCGACGAGTCCGGCATTGTCCGCATCGGCGCCGAGGTGGCCGCCGGCGACATCCTGGTGGGCAAAGTCACCCCCAAGGGCGAGACCCAGCTTTCCCCGGAAGAGAAGCTGTTGCGCGCCATCTTCGGCGAGAAGGCCGGCGACGTGAAGGATACCTCGCTGCGAGTGCCGCCCGGCGTCGAAGGGTTTGTCATCGACGCCAAGGTCTTCTCAAGGAAGGGCGTCGAGAAGGACGAACGGGCGCTCTCCATCGAGGAGGCCGAGATCAGGAGCCTGGAGCGCGACCTGGACGATGAACTGGCCTGCCTCAAGAAGGGCGTGCGCAACAGCCTCGCTGACCTGCTCGACGGCCAGACCGTCAAGAGCCCGGTCAAGGGCAGGAAGGGCGAAGTCCTGCTGGCCAAGGGGAAGAAGCTGACCCAAGAGGTGGTTGACAAGCTTTCGCCCTCGGAGGTCAAGAAGCTCGATTACGGCGACAAGAAGAAGCTCGAAGGCGAGGTGAACCTCCTCTTCGAACGGTATGACAACCAGGTCAAGGAGGTACGGGAGCGTTACGAGGCCCGGATCGCCCGGCTCAAAAAGGGTGATGATCTGCCCCCCGGCGTCATCCGCATGGTCAAGGTCTATGTTGCCACCAAGCGCAAGCTGTCGGTGGGCGACAAGATGGCCGGCCGCCACGGCAACAAGGGTGTTGTTTCCCGCATCCAGCCGGAAGAGGATATGCCCTACTTCGAGGACGGCACCCCGGTGGACATCGTCCTGAACCCGCTGGGCGTTCCTTCCCGTATGAACGTGGGTCAGGTGCTCGAAACCCATCTCGGCTTCGCGGCCAAGAAGTTGGGCGCCCAGATTCAGCGTTTTGCCGAGTCGCGGGATATCGCCGCGGTGAAAAAGAAGCTGCAGGCGATTTACAGCAAGGCGGAATATGAGCAGCTGATCGCCGATCTCTCCAACGACGAGTTGCTCGATCTGGCCGGCCGCATGGGCAATGGCATCCATATGGCCACCCCGGTCTTCGACGGCGCCCACGAGGATGAGATCCGCAAGATGCTGGTCGAGGCCGGGCTTGAGGAAGTCGGCCAGGCCACTCTCTATGACGGCCTGACCGGCGAGAAGTTCGATAACATGGTTACGGTCGGCGCCATGTACATGCTGAAGCTCCATCACCTGGTCGACGACAAGATCCATGCCCGTTCCACCGGCCCGTACTCGTTGGTTACCCAGCAGCCGTTGGGCGGCAAGGCCCAGTTCGGTGGCCAGCGTTTGGGCGAGATGGAGGTGTGGGCAATGGAGGCCTATGGCGCCGCCTATACCTTGCAGGAATTCCTCACCGTCAAGTCGGACGATGTCGGCGGCCGTACCCGCATGTACGAGCGGATCGTCAAGGGGAACAACTTCCTCGAGGCGGGCCTGCCGGAATCGTTCCATGTTCTCATCAAGGAACTGCAGGGGCTCTGCCTCGACATGGAACTCCTGGAAGAGCAACCCAAGGACAAGCAATAACCCGAAACCGAGTCGTGCTGGTGCAACAGGCAGGTTAAGGACCCATTTTGGAAAAGGGAGTTGCCGTGGAAGAACTGTTCAGCTTTTTTAGCAAACCCAAGTCACCTGTGAAATTCCGGGCGGTACGCATCTCCATCGCCTCGCCGGAAAAGATCCGCGATTGGTCGCACGGCGAGGTGAAGAAGCCCGAAACCATCAACTACCGGACCTTCAAGCCGGAGCGTGACGGCCTTTTCTGCGCCAAGATCTTCGGCCCGGTCAAGGACTACGAGTGCAACTGCGGCAAGTACAAGCGCATGAAACACCGCGGCGTGGTCTGCGAAAAATGCGGGGTCGAGGTCATCCAGTCCAAGGTGCGCCGCGAGCGGCTCGGCCACATCGAACTGGCCGCGCCGGTGGCCCATATCTGGTTCCTGAAAAGCCTGCCCAGCAAGATCGGCAACCTGCTCGACATGACCTTGAAGGAACTCGAAAAGGTGCTCTATTTCGACTCCTACGTGGTGATCGATTCGAAGGAGGCCTCGATCCCGGTGGGCAGCCTCTTGACCGAGGAAAACTACCGCCAGGCCCGTGAGGAGTTCCCCGACAAGTTCCGGGTCGGCATCGGCGCCGCGGCGATCAAGGAGATGCTCCAGTCGCTGGACCTCGATGCCCTCTCCAGGACCCTGCGCGAGGAGATGCGGCAGACCGGCTCCGAGGCCAAACGCAAGAAGCTGGCCAAACGGCTCAATGTGTCCGAGGCCTTCCGCGATTCCGGCAACAGGCCGGACTGGATGATCCTGGAAGTGATTCCGGTGCTGCCGCCCGATCTGCGGCCGCTGGTGCCGCTCGAAGGTGGCCGGTTCGCCACCTCCGACCTCAATGACCTCTATCGCCGGGTGATCAATCGCAACAACCGGCTGAAACGACTGCTGGAGCTCGACGCTCCGGAGATCATCATCCGCAACGAGAAGCGGATGCTCCAGGAGGCGGTGGACGTGCTTTTCGACAACGGCCGTCGCGGCAAGGTCATTACCGGTCCCAACAAGCGGCCGTTGAAATCCCTCTCCGACATGCTGAAAGGCAAGCAGGGCCGCTTCCGTCAGAACCTGCTCGGCAAACGCGTCGACTACTCCGGCCGTACCGTTATCGTGGTGGGCCCGCATTTGAGGCTGCACCAGTGCGGCCTGCCGAAGAAGATGGCCCTCGAACTCTTCAAGCCCTTTATCTACAACAAGCTGGAGAGCATGGGCTATGTCACCACCATCAAGAGTGCCCGCAAGATGGTGGAAAAGGGTACCAAGGAGGTGTGGGACGTCCTCGACGACGTGGTGCGCGAGTATCCGGTGATCCTGAACCGCGCCCCCACTCTGCACCGTCTCGGCATGCAGGCCTTTGAGCCGCTGCTGGTGGAAGGCAAGGCGATCCAGTTGCACCCGCTGGTCTGTACCGCCTTTAACGCCGACTTCGACGGCGACCAGATGGCCGTGCATGTGCCGCTCACCGTCGAGGCCCAGATGGAGGCCCGGGTGTTGATGATGTCCACCAACAACATCCTCTCCCCGGCCCACGGCGAACCGATCATCATTCCTTCCCAGGACATCGTGCTCGGTCTCTACTACATGACCCGCGAGCGCCTGTACGTGGCTGGCGAGGGCAAGACCTTCAGCTCGCCGGCCGAAGTGCGCATTGCGTACGATCAGGGCGCGGTGCATCTGCAGGCCAAGATCAAGGTGCGTATGGACGGCACCATGGTGGAGACCACCGTTGGTCGGGTGCTGGTCGGCGACCTGCTTCCCGAAACGATACCCTTCTCCATGGTCAACCAGACTCTGGGCAAGAAGCAGCTCGCCAAGCTCATCGATCATACCTACCGTCACGCCGGCACCAAGGCCACGGTCATCCTGGCCGACCGCCTGAAGGACCTGGGTTACGAGAATTCGACCCGGGCGGCGATCTCCATCGGCATCAGCGATATGATGATTCCGGTGGGCAAGGAAGCCACCCTGGAAAAGGCGGAAAAGGCGGTAATCGAGGTCGAGAAGCAGTACGAGGCCGGCCTCATCACCGACGGCGAGAAATACAACAAGGTGGTGGATATCTGGTCCCGCGCCACCGACGACGTGGCCAACGAGATGATGAAGGAGATGAGCGTTCAGTATCTCCGCGATAAATCGAATAAACTCTCCGAGCATCCGAGCTTCAATCCGATCTTCATCATGGCCGACTCCGGCGCCCGTGGCAGCCGCGACCAGATCAAGCAGCTCGCCGGTATGCGCGGTTTGATGGCCAAGCCTTCCGGCGCCATCATCGAGACCCCGATCAAGGCGAACTTCCGCGAGGGGTTGAACGTCCTCGAATACTTCATCTCCACCCATGGCGCCCGCAAGGGTCTGGCCGACACCGCGCTCAAGACCGCCAACTCCGGCTATCTCACCCGGCGCCTGGTGGACGTGGCCCAGGATGCCACCATCATCGAGCGCGACTGTGGCACCCTGGGCGGTATCATGATGGAGCCGCTGATGGAAGGCGGCGAGGTGATCCAGCGGGTGGGCGATCGTATCCTCGGCCGCGTGGCCCTGGAGGACGTGGTGGACCCCTTCACCGGCGAGGTGCTGGTCAATGCCAACGAGGAGATCACCGAAGAGAAGGTGAAGCGGATCGACGAGGCCGGCATCGACCGGGTGCTGATCCGTTCGGTGCTTACCTGCAAGGCGCAGCGCGGGGTGTGCGGCTCCTGCTACGGCCGCGACCTGGGCCGCGGCCACATGGTCAACATGGGTGAAGCCGTCGGCATCATCGCGGCGCAGTCCATCGGTGAGCCGGGTACCCAGCTCACCATGCGGACCTTCCACATCGGTGGTACCGCGAGCCGCGCCGTTGAACAGGCCGAGGTCCGGACCCGCCACGGCGGCAAGGTGAAATACCAGAACCTCCATACGGTACGTAACGCCGCCGGCCGGTTCGTTGTCATGAACCGCAACGGCGAGGTCTCCATCTTCGGCCCCAAGGGCCGGGAGCTCGAACGTTATCCGATCAACTACGGCGCCCAGATTTACGTACAGGACGGGGTCGAGGTCGAGGCCGATACCCTGCTCGCCAACTGGGACCCTTACACCATTCCGATCGTCAGCGAGATCGGCGGCAAGATCAAGTTCGGCGACATCATCGAGGGTGTCACCATGCAGGAACGCGTGGACAACGTGACCGGCAAGGCGAGCTATGTCATCGTCCAGTCCCGCACCGGCCAGCACAACCCGCGCATCACCCTGAAGGACGATGCCGGCAAGACGGCCAAGTTGCCGAAGACCGGTTCGCCCTCCCGCTATTCGCTGCCGGTGGGCACCATCATCACGGTCAAGGAAGGGGATGAGGTCGAGCCGGGTACGGTGCTGGGCAAGATTCCGCGCGAGACCACCAAGACCAAGGACATCACCGGTGGTCTGCCCCGGGTCGCCGAGCTCTTCGAGGTACGCAAGCCCAAGGAGTATGCGGTCATCAGTGAGATCGACGGCCAGATCAGCTTCGGCAAGGATCTGAAGGGCAAAAAGCGGGTCATCGTCACCCCGGAGATCGGCGAGGCCAAGGAGTACCTGATTCCCAAGGGCAAGCACGTCACCGTGCACGAGGGCGACTACGTCAAGGCCGGCGAGGCCCTGATGGACGGCTCGCCGGACCCCAACGACATTCTGCGGGTCATGGGCGTCAAGGAGCTGGCCAAGTTCCTGGTGAACGAGATCCAGGAGGTGTACCGTCTCCAGGGCGTCAAGATCAACGACAAGCACATCGAGGTGATCGTGCGCCAGATGCTGCGCCGCGTCCAGATCACCAATGTCGGCGATTCCACCTTCATGCTCGGCGAGCATGTAGAGTGGTGGCGTTTCAGCGAGGAGAACGAGAAGCTGCTGCAGGAGGGAGGGCGGCCGGCCACGGCCGAACCGATCCTGCTTGGCGTGACCAAGGCCTCGCTCTCGACCGACAGCTTCATCTCGGCCGCTTCTTTCCAGGAGACCACCAAGGTATTGACCAACGCCGCCATGGCCGGCAAGATCGATCTTCTGAACGGTCTCAAGGAAAACGTCATCATGGGCCGGCTCATCCCGGCCGGCACCGGGCTCGAACGCTACACCATCGAGGAAGAGGGGTGATGGCGGTTGCTAGCGGCTGGCGGGCAAGGCGTGCCGCCGCCGATGGTGGTGTTTTGCTTTGACGGTATAAGGGATTGCGGCGGGGGCTGGTGCATGACCAAGCCCCGCCGGGCGGTTGGTCTCGTAAAGCGTAAAGATTTGTTTGACAAGCGGTAAGGCTTCGAGTATATATGCCGTTTTCCCGGATAGCGCAGTTGGCTTGCGGCCAGGAAGGATGGAACGCGATAAACTGATAATGAGCAGGAGTTAGACTCAATGCCCACCATTAACCAATTGGTCCGGCACGGCAGGAAGCAGAAGGTCAAGAAGACCAACACGCCGGCAATGAAGGCGTGTCCGCAGAAGCGCGGTGTATGCGTGCGTGTCTATACCACGACCCCGAAGAAGCCGAACTCCGCGTTGCGGAAGGTTGCCAGGGTACGCCTCACCAACGGGATCGAGGTCACTTCTTACATCCCCGGTATCGGCCACAACCTCCAGGAGCACTCGGTAGTGCTCATCCGCGGCGGCCGTGTCAAAGACCTTCCTGGTGTGCGGTATCATATCATCCGCGGTACCCTTGATACCCTCGGGGTGGCCAATCGGAAGCAGGGACGCTCCAAGTACGGGGCAAAGCGGCCCAAGTAAGGCGCTGTTGGTCGGTTTGAAAGGGAGTAAGCGAGATGCCTAGAAAAAGACTTGTAGCAAGGCGGCCGGTTGATGCCGATCCGCGTTTTAGCAGCGTGCTGGTTTCCAAGTTTATCAATGGTCTGATGGAAGACGGCAAGAAGAATACCGCCCGTTCCATTTTCTATGATGCCATGGAGTTGCTGGAAAACCGGGTCAAGGAAGCTGCCCCCATGGAGATCTTCGAGCAGGCCATGGACAAGGTGCGCCCCAAGGTGGAGGTAAAATCCCGCCGGGTCGGTGGAGCCACCTACCAGGTGCCGATCGAGGTGCGGCCCGAGCGCCGCAACGCCTTGGCGATCCGCTGGTTGGTGAGCTACGCTAAGCAGCGTTCCGGCAAGACCATGGCCGAGAAGCTGGCCGGCGAGTTGCAGGATGCCTTCAGCAATCGCGGCGCTGCGGTCAAGAAGCGCGAGGATACGCACCGCATGGCCGACGCCAACAAGGCGTTTGCCCATTATCGGTGGTAGGAGATTTAAGCCGAACGGCTTCGATTTCCTTTGTTGACAAAAGGGTGACGGCGGTGTAAATACCGCACTCCTTGTCGGCAGGGCATGGCGGGTGGTGCATGGTCGCTGATTCGGCGCCAGACGGAAATTGATGCCGAAGGGAAGTGGCGACTGTGACAGCCAGCGGGAATTTGGCGCGCCTGCGCAACATAGGCATAATGGCCCATATCGATGCGGGCAAGACCACCACGACGGAACGCATCCTTTATTACACGGGCCGGTCACATAGGATGGGCGAGGTCCATGACGGCAACGCCATCATGGACTGGATGGAGCAGGAGCAGGAGCGGGGCATCACCATCACCGCGGCTGCCACGACCTGCGAGTGGCACGACCACAAGATCAACATCATCGACACCCCTGGGCATGTGGATTTCACCATCGAGGTGGAACGGTGCCTGCGGGTCCTTGATGGCGCGATAGCGATTTTTTGTGCGGTTGGCGGCGTCGAGCCCCAATCGGAGACGGTCTGGCGGCAGGCGGACAAGTACCATGTGCCCCGCATCGCCTACGTCAATAAGATGGACCGGGTTGGCGCCGATTTCCGGCGCTGTGTCGAGATGATGGCCGAGCGGTTGCACACGGTGCCGCTGCCCATCCAGATTCCGGTCGGCAGTGAAGAATCGTTCGGAGGCATCATCGATCTCGTTCGCGAGAAGCTGGTGCGCTTCGACGAGAAATCGCAGGGAGCTGAGGTTCTCGAAGAACCGATCCCGGCGGAATTCAAAGAAGAGTCTGCGGCCGCACGCACGGCCCTTGTCGAGAAGTTGGCCGACTTCGATGACCGGGTCATGGAGAAATTCCTCGAAGAGCAACCGCTCTCCGCTGAGGAATTGAATCAGGCAATCAGGACTGCAACTCTCAAGCTGCAATTGGTGCCGGTACTTTGTGGCAGCTCCTTCAAGAACAAAGGAGTGCAGCCACTGCTGGACGCAGTTGTTGACTTCTTGCCGTCGCCGCTCGATGTTCCCCCGGTGGAAGGGGTGAAGGCGGACGGCGAGCCCGAGCAGCGGAAGGCGAGCGACAAGGAAAAATTGTGCGCCCTGGCCTTCAAGCTGGCCTCGGACCCCTTTGTGGACAACCTTGCCTTTGTGCGGGTCTACTCCGGGGTGCTCAAAGTCGGCAGCAAGGTCTTCAACCCGGTCAAGCGCAAGCAGGAAAAGATCGGCCGGATCATGCACATGCATGCCAACAAGCGCGAAGAGATCGGCGAGTTGCATGCAGGCGACATCGGGGCGGTGGTCGGACTCAAGTTTTCCACCACCGGCGACACCCTCTGCGAGCTGGGAGATGATCTGCGGCTCGAAACGATGGAGTTCCCCGAGCCGGTAATCGGCGTGGCCATCGAGCCCAAGGGGAAGGCCGACGAGGGTAAGCTCGCTGAAAGTTTGGCCAAGATCGCCCTGGAGGATCCCTCCTTCCGGGTGAAGATCGACCCTGATACCGGCCAGACCATCATCGCCGGCATGGGCGAACTGCACCTCGAGATCATTGTCGATCGGCTGGTGCGGGAGTTCAAGGTCGGTGCCAACGTCGGCAAGCCGCAGGTGGCCTATAAAGAGACCATCAGCGCTAAGGCGCAGGGCGAAGGCAAGTTTGAAATGCCCACGGCGGGCGGCAGGAGCCAATACGGCCATGTGGTCCTGGCGGTGGAGCCGCTGGAAACCGGCAAGGGCGTTCTCTTTGAAAGCCGCATCGCAGCCGAGGTGATTCCGGCCGCGATTGTGCCGGCCATCGAGAAAACGGTGCGCGACAGCCTCTCATCGGGGCCGTTGCTCGGGTTCCCGGTGGCCGATATCCGGGTGATCCTGGTGGGCGGCTCCTACCATGAAGAGGAGTCCACCGAGCAGGCCTTCGGCGTGGCCGCCAACATGGCGTTCCGCCAGGCCGCCCTGGACGCGAAACCGGTGCTGCTGGAGCCGGTGATGAGCCTGGAGGTCACCGTGCCCGATGCCTTTCTCGGGGAGGTGATCGCCGACTGCAACAGCCGCCGGGCCAAGATCATGGGCACCGGCAGCCGGGAAGGCGGCCTGCAGATCGTCAGGGCGCACGTGCCGCTGGCCGAGATGTTCGGCTACTCCACGGATCTGCGGTCCGCGACCCAGGGCCGGGCGAGTTTCACCATGCAGTTTTTGCAGTACGAAAGAGTGCCGGACCATATCGCCGAGAAGATCATTCAGCGTGTCCGGGGATTGATATAAGGCACAGAGCAAACGAGAAAATGAGGTTGAGCGATGGCAAAAGAGAAATTTGAACGCAAGAAGCCGCATGTGAATATTGGCACGATCGGTCACATCGACCACGGCAAGACGACGCTGACCTCGGCGATCACGCGGGTGTTGGCGACGAAGGGTTTTGCCAAGGC
>JAJZPC010000062.1 GCA_021811385.1 Deltaproteobacteria bacterium
GAGGCGGAACATCCCGGCATAGCCATCATTCATCCCGCCGGAGAACCCCCCATCGGCCATATGTCCCCGGCCACGGCGATCTGCTTTCTGCTTGCGTCCCTTTCGTTTCTCGCCTCGTCGGCAAGCCGGCCCCGGCTTGCCACGGTGGCGGGACTGCTCGCCGCCCTCCTGGCCGGGAGCGGTTTTGTCTTCGTTCTGGCCTATGTGTATGGGGCGCCCCTGCTCTACGGCAGTTCCTACATTCCGCCCGCAGCCCTGACCAGCATGGCCTTCATGTTTCTGGGGAGCAGCCTGCTCGCCCTTACCCTGCCGTCTGCCTGGCTGGCCCGTCTGCAAGCCGAATCCCCCCCCCGCGTCATATATACCTTCATCCTGATTTTTTTCTTTCTGGCGGCGAGCATCGTTATTACCGGATTCCTCACCTACCGGAGCCATGAGGAGAACCACAGCGCCGGGGTGGCGCGCCAGCTTTCAGCCATCGCCGAGCTGAAGGTGAACGAACTCCAGCAGTACCGCAAGGAACGGAAAGAGGATGCCAATCTCCTCACCGGCAATGCCCCCTTTGCCGCCCTTGTTCGCCGCTACCTGGAACATCCCGAGAATCAGGCCGATACCCAAGAGCTTCAGGAATGGCTGAACAAACTCCGGGCGCACTATCAGTATGACCAGGTCCGCCTGCTCGACGCCGACGGGGCAACCAGCCTGTCAACACCGGGGAATCTGGGCCAGGCCAGCGCAGGCGAGCTGAAAATGCTGCCCGAGGTCCTGCAATCCGGCCGGCCGGCATTTTCCGATTTTTACCGGAGCGACAACGACCAACGCGTCCACCTTGCCCTCATCATCCCCATCCTCGACCGGCAGGACGGCAACCGGCCATTGGGAATCCTCTCCCTGCGCATCGATCCGGAGAAGTATCTCTATCCCTTCCTCCAGCGCTGGCCCATCCCCAGCCAAACAGCGGAAACCCTGCTGGTCCGCCGGGAGGGACAGGAGGTGGTCTTTTTAAACGAGCTCAGATTTCAAAAAAATACCGCCCTGGCCCTGCGCCTCCCTTTAAGCCGGACCGATCTTCCCGCCACCTGGGCGGCCCTGGGCCGGATCGGGGTCGCGAAAGGCCGGGATTACCGGGGCGTGCCGGTGATCGCCGATGTGCGCCCCATCCCGGATTCTCCCTGGTCCCTGGTGAGCAAGATGGATATCTCGGAGGCCTACGCGCCGCTGAGGGAACATCTCTGGATCATGGGCGGATTTGTGGTAATCCTGCTCATCGGGGTCGGCGCGATCATGGCCTTTCTTTGGCAACACCAGCGGGTGGCCTTCTTCCGGGAACGGCTTGAAACCGCGGCAGCGATCAAGAACCTGAACCGCGTCTATGCGGTGTTGAGCAACATCAATCAGACCATCATCCGGGTTCGCGACCCGCAAGAGCTGTTTCAGACGGCCTGCCGCATTGCCGTGGAGGATGGCGGCTTTCGCCTGGCCTGGATCGGCCTGCTTGACAAGGCCTCGGGAAGTGTCTTCCCGACGGCAAGCGCCGGGATGGATGACGGCTACCTCGCCAAGCTCTGCATCACTTTGGGAAACGCCCCCTTTGATCAAGGACCGACGGGATCGGCCATCAGGGAGGGCCACTACAGCGTGGCGAACGATATCGAACATGACGCGCGCATGGCCCCTTGGCGGGCCGAGGCGCTACGGCGCGGCTACCGTTCCTCCGCGGCCTTCCCCCTTGTCGTCTTCGGGACGATCCGGGGGGCCATCAGCTTCTACGCCGATGAGCCCCATTTCTTCAATACGAACGAAGTCCAATTGCTTGACGAACTGGCCCGCGACATCTCCTTTGCCCTGGAGTTTTCCGAACAGGAAGAGGGCCGCCGCCAGACCGAGGCGGCCCTGCGCGAGTCGCAACAACTCTTCGCCACCGTGGCCAGCACCTCACCCTCCCTGATCTGGATGTCCGGCCTCGACAAGGGCTGCACCTGGTTCAACGAACCCTGGTTGGCCTTCACCGGCCGCAGCCTGGAAAAAGAGCTGGGCAACGGCTGGGCCGACGGGGTGCATCCCGATGACCTGGCGCATTGCCTGAAGATCTATGCCGAAGCCTTCGAGGCCCGGCAGCCCTTTGCCATGGAATACCGGTTGCGCCGGCACGACAACGAATACCGCTGGCTCCTCGACCAGGGCCATCCCCGTTACGACGCCTCCGGCGCCTTCGCCGGTTTCATCGGCTCCTGCCTGGACATCACCGAACACCGCAATCTGGAAAAACAGATACGCCATGCCATGAAGATGGAATCCATCGGCACCCTGGCCGGGGGCGTGGCCCACGACTTCAACAACATCCTCATGGCCATCATCGGTTACGGCCAGCTGGCCCTCATGTCCATGGCCCCGGATGATCCCCAGCGCCTGAACATCGAAAACATGCTGGAAGGCGCCGACCGGGCCGCCCGCCTCACCAAGGATCTCCTCCTGTTCAGCCGGAAACAGATCAGCGAACGCAAACCCGTGGACCTGACCGAGACTATCAAAAGGGTGGAGAAATTCATCGTTCGGGTGATCGGCGAAGACATCGTCTGCGAAACCCGGCTCCCGGACCAGCCGCTCACCGTTCTTGCCGACAGCTACCAGCTGGAACAGGTGCTGATGAACTTCGCCACCAACGCCCGGGACGCCATGCCCAGGGGCGGCGCCCTCAGCATCACGGCGGAACAGACGATCCTGGACCGGGATTTCATCGCGGTCCATGGCTTTGGCAAGCCAGGCCCCTTTGCGCTGCTCACTGTCGCCGACAGCGGCTCCGGCATGGATGAAGAAACCCGCGGCCGGATTTTCGAGCCGTTCTTCACCACCAAGGGAGTGGGCAAGGGCACCGGACTAGGACTGGCCGTGGTCTACGGGATCATCAAGCAACACGAGGGGTACATCAATGTGTACAGTGAACCCGGCAGGGGCGCCACCTTCCGAATTTACCTGCCGTTGATTGTCTCAGAAGCGCGGGAAGCGCCCAGGGCGGAGGAGGAAGAAACCCCGGTCCGCGGCACGGAGACAATCCTGGTGGCCGAGGACGATGCCTCCCTGCGGATCCTTGCCGGAACGGCGCTTACCCGCTTCGGCTACACGGTGATCGAGGCGGTTGACGGTGAGGAGGCGGTGCGGAAATTCGAGGAAAACCAGACCTCCATCCAGCTGCTTCTCTTCGACATCATCATGCCGAAAAAAAACGGCCAGGAAGCCTATGAGGCGATCAGCAAAATCCGGCCGGGGATAAAAACGATTTTCATGAGCGGCTACGCACCGGACATGCTCCGCGAAAAGGCCACTATGGGAGACACCATCCCCCTGCTGGCCAAGCCCCTTTCACCCACGAAGCTGTTGCAAAAGGTGCGGGAGATCTTGGATCAGTAAGGTCCGTGGACAAGAAAGACAAAAAAATCAAGAAAGGTAACTGTCCCGAAGTGCCGCAGATGCGCGTGTCAATTGTCGGCAGAAGTGCCGACAAAGAGGTCTGCGAAGTGTGCTATTGCACACGAACAGGCCGATGACAGCTAAGCGAACGCAGTGAGACTGCGACGCAGATGTGGTGCTCGGGGCAGTTACCGGATTTCGATGGCGCTGACCGGGCATGAGGCCACGGCGTCTTCGCAATCGCAGGTATGGCACTGGTCCGGGCCGATCACCCATGATTTGTCGTCCCGCAGCTCGAACACCGCCGGGCACAACTCCACACATACCCCGCAACCGATGCACAGATCCTGATCCACTGTTGGCGCAGCCATGATTTTCTCCTTGTTCGTGTACGAGCCGAGTCAGCTACCACCGGCAAAGCCGGTGGCTTATTGGGTGAGCGCCTCAGCAGTGTTAACGGCGAAAGCGCCGACAAAACCGTGAGCCGCCCAAGGCGGCCGCATTCTTCGCCTCCCCCTTTAACAAAGGGGGACTGAGGGGGATTTAAAACACCGGAATCGTACAGTCCCGTCCGAAAAGCAAATCCCCCCTCCCCCCCTTTGTTAAAGGGGGGATATAAAAAGTACTCCGGTCATGGTGAAAGCCTGAAACACGATCGCCGAAAAGGTCAAACCTGCCTGAGTCCCCCGGCAAAGCCGGGGGTTTACCTTATGGAAATTATTTCCCCTGATCCCGGAATCCCTCGCGGATCACCCGATAGGCGCCGTTCGCCGTATCCAGATCGTAGATATTGAAGTTGGTCCGCATGTCGAGCCCCTCGTAATGCACGGCGAAATTGAGCGAGGCCGAACCTTCCGGGCCGCTGACGATGCGGTGGAACACGTACCGGGGCCAAACCAGCATGGCGGGCTCGTCGAGCAGCACCTTGCCGTCCTGGAGAATCCGGCTGGGGGTGACGGTGAAGCTCTCCATGCCATGCGCCTGGATGTAGATGTCCACCTGCCGCGTGCCATGGAGGACGATGAGGTTGTCGTCCTGATGGGGATGCATGTACCAGGGACGGGCCACCTCGCCCACCGGGCCGGGGGAAACCGCGCTCTTTTCGTGCAACACCCGGTCGATGGCGTCGATGCGGGGCAGACACCCCATGGGCACGTTGTCGAAAAAAACACCCGGGGTGCGGCGCAGCATCTTCAGGGGAATGATCCGGTAAAAATCCTCCACTTCCTTGAAAATCTCACAATCAGCCATGGCCGTGCTCCTTTGTGGTCTTTCTCCAGCTATACGAGAACAGAAAAGCCGGGGATGGACTTTTTCAATATCCCTGCTATATTGTGACAGTTTTTGCGGCCTCCGGCAAGAGAATCCCCAAGACCGCCGCCACCGGCATTGACCGCAATACCGAGGAGAACAGCGCATGGACAAGAAAAGTGGCGCGGGCCTCACCCGCCTCCGCAACGCCTTCGGCTGGTCCATGGCAGGACTCGCCGCCACCCTGAAGCACGAAAAAGCCTTTCAGCAGGAACTCGCACTCTGCCTCGTCCTGGCCCCCCTCGGACTCTGGCTTGGCGAGACCGGCGTTGAAAAAGGGCTGCTCCTCGGCTCCCTTTTTCTGGTGCTGATCGTCGAGATCCTCAACAGCGCCATCGAAGCGGTGGTGGACCGGTCCGGCACCGAACACCATCCCCTGTCCGGCCGCGCCAAGGACATGGGCTCGGCCGCCGTGTTCCTCGCCCTGGCCAACGTGGCGCTGATCTGGCTTCTTGTCCTCTTTTTCTAGCCGCAAAAAAAATATCCCACATTGTGGTACAGTCTTCCCCTTGACAACGACTCGCCGGTCGGGAATAATCCCATCGTCCGACGCGGCATATTATCTTGTTTTTACGACCTTAGACACAGGTACCCCCATGAACGACGCCCCCATTCGGCCCGCCGACTGCTTCAAACACTATACCATCGACCAGGACAAGGTCTGCAGCCCCATCGAAACGGTGAACCGCTTCAAGGCCCGGCTGGCCGAGGTGAAGCTGGACATCCTCCAGGAGGTGCGCCGCATCGACAATGGCAGGCTCGACATCCCGGTCTATTTCAGCGTCTGCGGCAAGGATGCCAGGGCGGTGATCGGCAACAAGAAGCAGATGGGCAAGGGCAGCTCGCCGGAGCAATCCCAGGCCAGCGCCTGCATGGAGCTGGCCGAGCGGTTCAGCTTCTTTTCCTTCAAGCAGGACGAAGCGAACTTCATCACCGACACCTACGCCAACCTCAAGAAATCCGGCCAGCCGCTTCTGCCCCTGGTGCGCCTCCTGCTCTCGGTGCATGACGAACACACCGACATCGCCACCCTGGAGCGGCTCATCGAGGATATCCCCATCCAGTGGACCTGGGCCACAAATCTCAACAGCGGCGAGGTGCTGCTGGTCCCTTTCAGCTGGTTTTACGCGATCAACGAATTCAACGGGCCGTCCGCGGGCAACACTTACGAAGAGGCGATCCTCCAGGGAATCAGCGAACTGGTGGAGCGGCATGTCTGCTCCCTGGTCAACCACCACCACCTCCCCACCCCGGCCATCGACCCCGCAAGCGTCACCGACCCGGTGGCCCGCGAGCTCATCGACAAATTCAACAAAAACAACATCGAGCTCTACCTCAACGACTTCACCCTGGACACCGGCATCCCCACCGTGGCGGCCCTGGCCATCGACCGCTCCACCTTTCCGGCCGGCAGCGAGATCGTCTATACCGCAGGCACCACCCCGGACCCGGAAAAGGCCCTGATCCGGGCGATCACCGAGGTGGCCCAGCTGGCCGGCGATTTCAACTCCCAGGCCAACTACGTGGCCAGCGGCTTGCCCAAGCCCCTGTCCATGGACGAGGTGCGCTACCTCACCGAGACGGAAACCACCATCTCCATCCACGACATGCCTCAGCTCAGCGACAACAACATGCGGGTCGAGATCGACCGCTGCCTGGCCGCCCTGTCCCGCTCAGGCCTTGAGGTGCTGGTGGTCAACACCATGCACGAGAAGCTCCAGGTTCCGGCGATCTACACCATCATCCCCGGTTGCCATTTCCGCGAGCGCTCCCGGATCAACAACGTGGGGCTGTTCGCCGCAAAACTGGTGACCGAGCGGATTTGCGATGCGGACGAACAGCTCGTCCAGCTCCTCAAGATGCAGCAATACCTGCCGGACGCCTATTTTCTGGAATATTATCTGGGCAAGAACATGCAGGGGCAGGGCGACCTCGCCTCGGCAATAGCCCATCTGGAGCGGGCTCTGACCCTGCAACCGGAAGAAGAGGACATCCCCTATATCTATTCCCACCTGGGCGACTGCCTGAAGGATCTGGGCGAGTACGACCGGGCCATTGCCGCCCTGCGAAAGGGGATGGGATACGACGAGGAAAGGCCGGACATCCACAACCTGCTGGGTTTCTGCCATTTCAAGCGGGATGAGTACAAGACGGCCATCGCCCATTTCCACCGGGCCGTGGAGCTGAACCCGGCCTCGGCCATCGACTACGCCAACCTGGGGGTCAACCACCGCAGGCTCGGCAACAGCGAGGAGGCGACCCGCTACTTCGAGCTGGCCCTTGATCTGGACCCAAGCATCGAGTTTGCCCGGACCCATCTGGCGGAGTTGAGCGCAGGCAACTAATCAGAAGGATCTCTCCGACAAGAGCTGGTCTCTCAACAACTCGGGATTTTCTTCAAGCAGGTGCTTCGACAGGCTCAGCACGAACGGAATATCAATAGATCAAGACGATGTCCGTTCGCCCTGAGCCTGTCGAAGGGCAGTTGTTACGAGTCACCGACAAAAGATGGATTCCAACAAGTCGTCACCCCGGCGAAGGCCGGGGTCCAGCCTTCCTGCACCTGTCTAAAAAGACTGGATCGGAGTCTCGCTCCGCTCGCTTACCTCCGGCCTCCGCCGGAACGACAAAAAAAGACAACATCATTTCAAGCCGGCATTACTGTGGCAGCAAATTCACCCCGCATACATGGCCGCCATCTCCGACGTGTATGCCCCACCCCTCTCCTGACAAATGAAAAACGGCGGCAGCACCGCCAACCCCTCGCCCCCGTCCTTCACCGCCTCCACCAGCACCAATCCGGCCTTTGCTTCGGGATAGGGATGCACCCCCTGCAACCGTTTCGGCGCAAGCCCGTTTTCCCGCAAGACAGAAAGCAGGATCTCGACTCGACCGGCGGGATAAACAAATGATGCCCTCCCTCCGGACCTCAGGGCAAAGGCGGCGGCCTGAGCCATCCCGCCAATCCCGCCAAGGATCTCGTGCCGCCCCTTTGCCCGTTCGGTTTCCGGATGATGGCGACCGCTGGTGGTCGGGTAGTAGGGAGGATTTGCCGCCACCCAATCAAAGCTGCTCGGGGGCAACAGGTCAGCAATGCGGCGGCAGTCGCCTTCGATAACCGTAACCCGGTTTGCAAGACCATTGCCGGCCACGTTCCGGCGGATGATCCCGGCCAGACGCGGCTGTACCTCAAGAGCGACAAGATTGGCGGTGGGATAGCGGTGGGAGAGGATCAGGGAAATAACCCCGCATCCGGCGCCGAGGTCTAAAATCCGGGCCTCGGGTTCCGGAGCGAGGAAATGGGCCAGGAGAACGGCATCCACGGAAAACCGGTAGCCCTGCCGAGGCTGCAGGCAACGCAGCTTGCCACCAAACAGACTCTCTTCGGTGAGCTCCTCGGCAATGGCCATCCGGCTTGAGATCAGGAGGGAATCTTGTAACTGATCACGAAACAAGCCCTCGGGAAAATGTCATCCGGAAATAAGCGGTCACAGGGTGCCGTAGATGCGCGAAAGAGGTCTGCCCGCGATACATCAGGTATGCGGGCAGGCCGATGACAAAGCAGATGCGGTGCCATGTGGCCGCTTATGGAATTTTTTCTTCGGGCACGATCTTATTGAGCAGCAACCCGGTGAGCAGCTTGGGGTAAAAGTAGGTGGACTTGTGCGGCATGACCAGCCCCTCGTCCGCCACCCGTTTCACCTGGGACACCAGGGTCGGGTTCATCAAAAAGAGCAGCGGGCTGCGGCCGGTGCTGCTCTCGCCCTCCTTGATCGCGACATCCAGGGCGGTATCCGAATCGCTGTAATAATCCACCAGGCTTTCCTTCACACACCGGTCATGACTAAGCTGGAGCAGCCCTTCAATGATGAGGTCGGAGAGGATAACCACGTCCAGCTCGCGCAGAGCCGCGGGCTGCTTACCGCCCAATGCCTCGTCGATCACGCCGTCGCGCAGGGTCAGAAGCAGACAGCGATCCTCCTGGGGATGGTACAGACCGAACATCGTGGCCGCGCCGGAGTTTTCCGCCATGCGGGAGAGAACCTCGGTCATCAACGTCTCGCGGGCGCCGTCAACAACCTCCTCGATGATAAAGCTCCGCGCAAGCCTGGCCATCAGCCCGTCCAGGGCGACACCCTCGGGCATCCGCACCAGCCGGTGGGTGGGAAGCACGGACAAGCCAGGATCTTCCATGCCGCAGAGATACATCATCGTATGGTTGTAGGGGCTGTTGGATGGAACCTCGCCCAGCCGCTCCCGCATCAGGGCGCGGAACTGGAGCGCGGTGGTGTAGCGGTGGTGGCCGTCGGCGATGTAGAGGGATTTTTCCGTAAACAACGCGCGGACCTGGGCAAGGATCGCCGGATCGGTCACCCCCCAGATGGTATGGATGCAGCCGTCGTGATCCGTGGCGCCGGCCAACGGCTCGGCGGAGCGACCACCTTCCAGCAGGGCCATGACCTGCCCCTGACCATCGGGGTACAAGGAAAAGATCGGACTGAACTGGGCATGGCAGGTGTCCAGCAGGCTGAGCCGGTCGGAGGTGACGCCGGAAAAGGTCTTCTCGTGGGGCTTGACGATCCCCTCGGCAAACTCGGCCAGCTGCACCAGGCAGAGCAAGCCCTTGCGGGTCAACCGCTTGCCGGAAGGCAGGGAATACTCGGTGTGATACAGATAGATGGTGGGCTCGTTGTCCCGAACCAGCACCCCTTCCTGCTGCCACTTGGCAAAGGTCTCCTTGGCCTGGCGGTACCTCGCCTCGGTCAACTGGTCGGCGCTGAAATTCTTGCTCAGATCCAGGTGGATCATGTTGTAGGGATTCTTGGCGGCAAAGGCGGCCTGGGCCTGAAGGTCGATCACGTCATAGGGCGGGGTGACCACTTCTTCCAGATGCTGGATCTTGGCCGGATTGTATCGAAGGGCGCGAAAGGGCGCGATCAAAGCCATTGTTCTGTCTCCTTGCCCGTCCAGGCGAAACGGATGTCCGTACCTGTCGGCAAGCCGTTGTAATAAAATAACGTGTACATTCGCCTGCCGTAATCGGCATAAGGAGCCGTAACGAGCAAGCCTTAAAATACAAGTATTTCGCAACGGCTCCTAAATGTTCCCGGCGATCATGAACCGGTTGACTTCCCCTGGGGGAATAGATATGTTTTGTTGAAATCGTAAAAAGCCCGTCATTCCGGCGAAAGCCGGAATCCAGTGTTTTCGGATAGCTGCGGAAAGGCTGGACACCGGTTTTCACCGGTGTAACGACTTTTTATGACGCCACCATTACATAGTAAAAAAACACCCACATTTCAAGTGGACATTGTACCCGGACCGCAAACTTTTACAAACGAACTTTTCCCATACCTCAAGAGGTTTTCCAATGTACGATATCTTTACCCGCACCCATTTTTCCTCGGGCCACCATCTGCGCGACTATCCCGGCAACTGCGAGCGTCCCCACGGCCACAACTGGAAGGTGGAGGTGACGGTGCGCGCCACCGAGCTTGACGAACTGGGCATGGGCATCGACTTCAAGAACCTGAAAAAGGCGGTGAACGTGATCATGGAGGAGCTGGACCACCAGAATCTCAACGAACTCCCGGCCTTTCAGAAGAAAAACCCCTCTTCCGAAAACATCGCCGCCTATATCTTCGACCGCCTCAGGGAAACCCTCACCACCGAGCGCTACCGGCCTTACAGCGTCACGGTCTGCGAAACGGAGAACTGCTGCGTGACCTACCGTGAGGGATGAGCCGACCCTTCAGCTTTCCGAGATTTTCTACAGCATCCAGGGGGAGTCTTCCCATGCGGGCTACCCCTGCCTTTTCTTCCGGCTCTCCGGCTGCAACCTGCGCTGCTCCTACTGCGACGCCAAGTACACCTACGAGGAACCCGCCACCTCCACCCCGCTCGGCGCCCTGCTGAACGAGGCAACGCGGTACCCCAACGCCCTGATCGAGATCACCGGCGGCGAACCCCTATTGCAAGTTGGGGTCTACCCGCTCATGGCCAGTCTGCTCGCCGCGGGCCGCACCGTGCTTTTGGAAACCAACGGCAGCCTCTCCATTGCGCGGGTGCCGAAAGAGGTGGTCAAGATCATCGATCTCAAATGCCCGGACAGCGGCATGGCCGAAAAGATGGATCTTAGCAACCTCGACCTGCTCGCGCCCCATGACGAAATCAAGTTCGTGGTCAGCTCCCGCACCGACTACGATTGGGCCAAGGGGATGATCCACGAACACCGGTTGGCAGAAAAGGCCAAACTGATCCTCTCCCCGGTGATCGGCCGCCTTGCGCCCGCCCAGCTGGCCCAGTGGCTCATGGACGACGGACTCCCGGCCCGAATCCAGCTCCAACTCCATACCCTGCTCTGGCCGGAGACGAAGCGGGGGGTGTGAGGGTAAAATAAATCCGCCCCCTTTTTAGTGTTGCAGAACCGGGCAGTACCTATAATATGCAAGGATACGATTACCAGCATACAATAATGCACCACCCCGACAAAATTCCTTCGCAGACAAACCCCAACCGATTAAACACCTTTCTCCGGATATGAACGAACACCTCTGCCCTTCCGACGCATCCGAGCAACAGCGCTGCTCTCAGGTTGAGATCGAAAACCAGAGCAAAGCGATCAGCAGCAACCGTCAGTTACGGGAGGTTCTGGATGCGTTCCCCGGCTTTGTTCTGGTTCTCAACCATGCCCGGCAGATCGTCTTCGCCAATCAGGCATTTCTGCACTTCCTTGACGCAACCTCCCTTGCCGAGGTGCTGGGGAAAAAACCGGGGGACGCCCTGGCCTGCGAGCATGCCGTGCAAAGCGTTTTGGGCTGCGGCACCACCGTTTTCTGCTCCACCTGCGGGGCAAACAAAGCCACGCCCCTCCTGCACCGGCCGGCAAACGATACCCCCCAGGAATGCCGGATCAGGCAGGAGGGCAGCGGCAAATCCTTTGATTTCCGGGTGCAGACCGCTCCCTTCCCCGGCGGAAACGACAGCCTCTACCTCTTCTTTCTCACCGATATCTCCCATGAAAAAAGGCGGCGGGCCCTGGAGCGCATCTTTTTCCACGATGTGGCCAATATCGCCACCGGCATGGTGGGCTTGAGCCGGACTCTCTGCGATAAAAAGCTGGATGCAAAAAAAGAGCAGCAGTTCAAGAACGTCCTCCACCGCTATGCGCATCGGCTGGCCGACGAGGTCGAGGCGCAATCCGCCCTGGCTGCGGCGGAGAACAACGACCTGCACGTGCAGGCCGCACCCTGCGAAAGCCTTGCCCTGCTTGAGGAGGTGGCGGCCTTTTACAACAATGGCGGGAACAACCAAACCTGCAGGGTGGAAATCGGCGCCGATGCCGTGGCAACGGAGTTTTTCACCGATCCGCGCCTCCTGCACCGCATCCTGACCAACATGACCAAGAATGGTGTCGAGGCCTCCCCTCCGGAGGGTGTGGTCCGCATCGGCTGCGAGCAGGCCGGAAGCGACCTGGAGTTCTGGGTCCACAACCAGGGCTGCATGCCCGAAACCGTCCAGCTGCAAATCTTCCAGCGCTCCTTCTCCACCAAAGGGACCGGTCGGGGCTTGGGCACTTACAGCATCAAACTGCTGGGCGAACGCTACCTGAAAGGGCGGGTCAGCTTCACCTCCACGCCGGAAAATGGCACCACCTTCCGCTTCCGCTGCCCCTGTCACATCGAGACAGCCAATCCCTGACCCCAGGCCGCATACAGCGCACCCGAAACCCAAGGAGGAACAAATGGAAATACTCAAGGAATTCAAAGAGTTTGCCGTACGCGGCAATGTTATCGACATGGCGGTCGGCATCATCATCGGCAGCGCCTTCGGCAAGATTGTCAGCTCCCTGGTCCAGGACGTCATCATGCCGCCCATCGGGTTGATCATGGGCAATGTCGATTTCGCCCATCTGGCCCTCACCCTCCGGGAGAAGACCGACACCGCCGAGGCGGTCACCCTCAAATACGGCGTGTTCATCAACACCATCCTGGATTTCACCATCGTGGCCTTCGCGATCTTCATGCTGATCAAACAGGTGAATCGCCTCAAGAAGACAGAGGAAGCGGTTGCCGCCGAACCCGCGACCAAGGAATGCCCCCGCTGCTGCTCCACCATTCCGGTCAAGGCGATGCGTTGCCCGCACTGCACCTCGGAGCTCCAAGCGGCATAAAGGCAACATCAAGATTAGGGAGCGATATCAGGCGGGCGGCAGATCCTTGACATAGATCCCATACGGAACGCCATGGATTGCAGGTGCTTCGCGATGAAATACGAATCCCATCCGCTCATACATGCCGAGCGCAACGGACATGATTTTTGTGGTGTGCAGCGCGAATACCCTCGCGTTGTCGCGAATGGCAAACTGAATGCACTCATCCGCGAGCCGGCGTCCTATCCCGAACCCACGCGAAGAAGGACGCACGACCAGCATTCGCATCACCGGCCACTCCGGATTAAAAAAAGAGGATTTCGGCCTGCCAGGGCCGAGATAGGCAACCGCACCATGAATCTCACCGCCAGCCTCGGCAACGATGATTTCACCGGATTCCGCCAGTGCGGCCATGTTTCCGATTTTTTCACTGAATGCGGCCCAATCGTCATACATGCGGCTGTACTGCGCAAACGCCGACAGCGCCACGGCATTCACGGCATCTCTGTCAGCACTTGTGTATGAACGTAGTTGAAAAAGCATCGGAATAAACGGTTAACGTCCCTGTAGCGCCGGATCAGGCCTCTGCATCATAGCGCTCAACTCTTACCAGCGCGAAGTCACCAAGCTTCTCGGTTGACACCTGCACAACGCAGGTCTTTGTGCCGTTGGCCTTTTTGATCGACAGTTCGGTCGAAACGCCATGGTGTGGATTGGCCGTGATAAACGTATCGACGATCGCGCCCTTGATTTTGCAGCCTTCGCAGTTCACGTCCTTTCCGCACCCTGCTTCGGTGAACGAATGAACACAGTCGAACACTTGGCCACCTCTGTGGTTTTCGACTTCTTGCAACTTCTTCCCGAACAACGCAAGAGCCTTTTTGTTCGCGGTAACAACCTGCCTTGGATTTCCCTGCATCAACAGAACCGGCGCGTCGATAGACTCAAGAAGCACGTTACTGCCGGACGTCCCGGATACCTGGGCGGCACAATCGTCACAAATTTCGCAGGTAATATTTCTGTGCGCAGCCTTACCGTTTAGCACGATTGCTTTTCCGCATACTCCACAATTCGCGGCCATATTCCCTCCGTGCCGAATGCGTGCCCAACACCACTGACAACCTGCCGCCACCACTGAGCTTGATCAGAGATCGCTGCTCCCGGCGGTCGGATTGACCCGCTTGTTCGCCCTTTTGATGCCTTGGCGTGCCCCCAAAATTGTGGCATGCGGTTTGCTAATAAGTATACATAACTTCCGCATCGAATTAACTCCGTTTTTGAGGTGTCTCGTGAAAATCCAATCAGCCAGCGCCTATGCCGCCTATTCGTGCCTGAATGTCTCGTCGCACCAAAAGCAAGAATTTGCCAACGCCACGGCAGGTTCTGCCGCTTCGACGGCAAATTCTGCCGACACGGTCGGCATTTCCAAGGCCGCACGAAACCTTTTTGCCGCCCAATCCAATTTTGCCGCGACGTTGGGGCAGAACGCCACAGCCATTTTTGACACCGATCAAGGCTCCATGAGCCTGGACATAGACGCCTACTTCTCGCCCGATACAAATGCGAACGGGGCAGCAGCTTCATTGCAGTCGCTTCCTCCGCTGCTGCTTCCGACTCAAAAAAATATCGACGCGCTGACCAGTCATATCTCGGCGACCTTCCCGCAATTCCTGGAGCAGAACAACATTCCTTCCGCGCCTTCGAGAATCACCTACGACAACGAAGGGAAAATTCAACTGCCCTCGGATTATGCGTATGCTTCTGAGCTCAAACAGGCGCTTGCGAACAATCCGACCATGGCAAGAGAGCTGAGCACCGTTCACGCTCTCACCTCGCATTGGGTCGAGATAAAAAAAGCCAGCCCATTCCAGCAGGAATATGCCGCAGCCACAACCCAGGCAGAAATCAATGCCGTTATTGCAAAATACAGTTCCCTGTTTTCCGAGAACCGCCATTACGACACCATTGCTCTGCAATTTTCGGCGAGTGGCCGTCTGAGCCTAACCCACGACGGCAAGCCTCTGTCCTAGCTGGCGGAGGCTAACGTGAAGCCAAGGGACGCGCAAGACTGCCCCCACTACTGCTCTAGCATTCCGGTCAAGGCGATGCGTTGTCCGAAATGCACCTCGGAGCTTCAGGCTGTATAGGGGGGATGAAAATTTTGGAAATGGATAGGAGGGTTTTCCTGCCGACTTAGCGCAAACATCTGCGGCTTGTCAGTAGAATGTTTTGGTCGGAATTAAGAGCTTATCTATAAATAATCATGATTTTGTTTAAAACGATCATCGCAGCCGCCAGGCTGTTCAGCGCAACGTACGAGAGATCTGTTTTCTCATATCGCGGTATCAGCTTGCGAAATCGATTGA
>JAJZPC010000063.1 GCA_021811385.1 Deltaproteobacteria bacterium
ACCTTGGCAAGGTTGCACTCTACCACTGAGTTATTCCCGCTCATTTTCAGTATGTGAAAAACGCCAGATGTATAACAATGTGGGAAGGGGTTGTCAACAAAAAACCTGTACGTCGCGGATAAATTTGCCCTCCTGGCCCCCACGCCGACCTTAGCGGCAGAAAGGTCTATAATATTTTGTTATTACAATCTTTTTCCCTGAGTTTATGGGGTTTCCTATTGCCTGAATCCGCCTGATCTTGGTATAAACAAACATCTTTGTATTTTTACCGCATGTTTTCTTTATGATAATCCTGGCCCACGACACACAGCCAGATAATTGCAGGAGCAGCCCATGGCAGCACAGAGAGCCCGGCAAAGCGAAGTGCATCGCAAGACCAAGGAAACCGACATCGCCCTCACCTTCGCCCTTGACGGCACAGGTCAAATCAACTGCGTTTCGGGCGTGCCTTTTTTGGATCACATGCTCACCCTCTTTGCCGTACATGGCTTTTTTGATCTTGTCGTCCGCGCCTCCGGAGATACCGAGGTAGACGCACACCACACGGTTGAGGATCTGGGCATCTGCCTTGGACAGGCTCTGAAAAAATCCTTGCGGGATTTCGGCGGCATCCGACGCTACGGTTTCAGCGCCCTGCCCATGGACGAGACTCTGGTCCGGGTGACGCTTGATTGCTCCAACAGGCCGTATCTCCATTACGGCGTTGCCTTTCTTGAACAAAAGGTCGGCGACTTCGACACCCAGCTGGCCAAGGAGTTTCTCCGCGCCTTTGCCCAGCATGGAGGCCTGACCCTCCATGTTGAAATGGCCCACGGCGAGAACACCCACCATATTCTCGAAGCAATCTTCAAGGCTCTCGGCAGAGCCCTCGACGAGGCAACAACCTTGGACCCTCGCGCCCAGGGCCCTGTCTCCTCCAAAGGATCCTTATAATTTTTTCACACTGGAGAAACCATCGTGACATTCTGCAAATCATACACTGCTTTTCTTGCCGGCCTGGCCATGCTCGCCCTGTTTTCCGGCTGTGCACGCACAACCGCCAAGGTCCAACCCGAAGAGTTGCTCCCGGTTAAAACAATCATTGTGCTCCCGGTGGAACTCGACACTGACGGCCAAAGCAGCCGTTCGCCCAAGGAGACGCAGCAGCTTGAAAAGGGCCAGAAACTCGTGGACACCTTGCTGGCGGAATATTTTTCCGGCAGGGAGGATATCGCCCTGCTTACCGCGGGACAGCGCGACGCCCTGGACAAAGACATGATCCGCTGCCGGACAACCGCGGCCGTCACTATCTGCCGGACCCAAAAAGCCGATGCCGTCCTCCTCTGCACCCTGCACCGTTTTACCGAACGCGAGGGAACCGAGTATTCCATTGTCAGCCCGGCCTCTGTCGCCTTTGACTACAAGCTCATCCATGCGGAAACCGGACAGACCATTTGTTCCGGGATGTTCAACGAAACGCAGCAACACCTGCTTGCCGACATGTTCCAGTTCTTCAAAAAAGCGAAGCGGGGCGTCAAGTGGCTCAGCGCCGAGGAACTTGCCCGCGACGGCATCCAACAAAAGATCTCCGACTGCCCCTACCTGAAAAAACCGGAATCCGCGGCAAAATAACCTCTGGATCTTAAACGATATAACGTTAATTCTTCCCGTGCCCGCCATTCCCAAACAGCTCAATCACCTTGTCGGCCGGGCCATGCATCTCTACCAGATGCTGGCCGATGGCGACCGGGTGATGATCGCGGTATCCGGAGGCATCGACAGCCTGGTGCTCTCCTGGCTCCTCAAGGAATGGCGCCGCAAGGCGCCGATCCGCTATGAGCTGCTGGCGGTGCATCTCGACATGGGATTCGGCGGCGCGGAGTACGATCTGGTCCAGGAGCAGCTCCGCCGCATCGACCTGCCCATGCTGCTCGAGCGGACCGACTTCGGCCACAAGGCGCTCATCGCGGAAAACGGCAAGAGCGGCTGCTATCATTGCGCCCGTCAGCGCCGCAACCGGCTTTTCTCCCTGGCGGAAGAACACCACTGCAATAAACTCGCCTTCGGCCACCACCAGGAGGATATCATCGAGACGTTCTTCCTCAATCTGTTCTACGGGGGAAACCTCAGCGCCATGGCGCCAAGGCAGGAGCTGTTCGGCGGCAAGCTCGCCCTTATCCGCCCCCTGGCCATGGTGGAAAAAAAACGCATCGTCGAGCTGGGGCAAAGCCTGGGCATCACCCCCGTGGCCAACCCCTGTCCCCTTGCCGCCGACTCCCGCAGAGAAAAAATCCGGACCTGGCTCACCCCCATGTACGAACAGGATCCCGCCCTCAAGGCCACCATCTTCGCAAGCCTTGGCAATGTAAGGACCGACTACCTGCTTACCCCCCTGCCGACCATTGGCCCCGCTTCCCCTGCCGCCGAGTAAACACCTCGCTCCCTCCCCCTCAACTCCGGCCAAGAAAGTCGCCTTCCCGCGCTTCCGACGGTCTCGAATCTTTCCTGGCAGAGTTTGCACTTGACACCCGCCTAACATTCAAATAGCCTTATCGGCACACGAAAAAGCTGGGCAATACCTGAACGCCCTTACGGAGCAGCCATTCGGGCCATGGCTTGGTATTCGCTATTTGGGGGGAGAAAACAGATGCTGAAGGTTCTTCTTGCAACGCTGTGCGGGTGGTTGTGCTGGACCGCTGTCGCCTTTGCCGCCTTGGATATCAACAGTGCCACGACACAGGAACTCACCAGCCTGCAAGGCATTGGTCCGGTCAAGGCGCAGGCCATTGTCGAATACCGGCAAAAAAATGGTCCGTTCCACTCAACAAAAGATCTGGTCAAGGTAAAGGGAATAGGCCGCAAGACCTTGGAAAAGCTGGGCCGCGACATCACGGTTACACAGTAGACCGCCGACAAATCGCCCTGCCCCCTGCTAACAAGGGATTTTGGAAGGGGAAACACCCCTTCCAAAATCCCCTTCGCCTACCCGTTGAGCAACCGGGCCATCTCCTTGGCAAAGTAGGTGATGATGATATCAGCGCCTGCCCGCCGGATGGAGAGCAGACTCTCATGCATGACCTTTTCCCCGTCGATCCAGCCATTGGCCGCGGCGGCCTTGATCATGGCGTACTCTCCGCTCACATGGTAGGCGGCGATGGGCAGGTCGAACTCGTCCCGCAACCGGCTGATCACATCCAGATAGGCCATGGCCGGCTTGACCATCAGGATATCCGCGCCCTCTTCCACATCCAGGGTCGCCTCCCGCAACGCCTCGCGGATATTTGCCGGGTCCATCTGATACGCCTTGCGATCGCCATGCTGGGGCGCGCATTCCGCCGCATCCCGGAAAGGGCCGTAAAAGGCGGAGGCGTATTTCACGGCATAGGACATGATCGGCAGCATGTGGAAATTATTCTCGTCCAGAATCCCCCGGATCTCGGCAACCCGGCCGTCCATCATGTCCGAGGGCGCCACCATGTCTGCCCCGGCCTGGGCATGGGAAAGAGCGACCCTGGCAAGCACCTCCAGGGTGGCGTCGTTATCCACCACCTCGTCGATGATGATGCCGCAGTGGCCGTGGCTGGTGTATTCGCACAGGCAGACATCGGTGCACACCGTCAGCTTCGGCGCCGTGTTCTTCAATTCCTTGATGGCCCGCTGGATGATGCCGTCCTTGGCATGGGCGCCGGAACCCTTCGAATCCTTCTTATCGGGCAGACCGAAGAGGATGACCGAGTTCACCCCCAGCCCCATGCATTCCTTGGCTTCCTTGGCCAACTGGTCCACGGACATCCGGAACACCCCGGGCATGGACGACACCTCTTCCTTGATCCCTTTGCCGGGCATGACAAAAAGCGGGTAAACAAGATTGGCCGGAGAAATGCTGGTTTCCCGGATAAGCGCCCGGAAGGTTTCATTCTGTCTGAGCCTGCGGGCCCGGTATTCAGGAAAAATCATGGTCTCCTCTCTCCTTTGTTCTGCCGGCGAAAATCTTCCACCAGCTCTTATTCGACTTTAAAGGTTTCCCCCACCAGAGAATTTATATACCTCTCCGGCATATCAACCCCCTCCGCGGGAACAATCACCTGCGCAATCCCTTTTTTCTGGCCCATGAGCCGCAAGCCGTACTCCATGGCTTGAAGAATCTGGGCGCACGAGGCGTGAATGGCCTCAAGGGTCCGCGGCTCCCGGGTCAAGAGCCGGTCAACAGCCTCTTCGCTGAAACGGACCTTGATCCCGCATTTTTCACTGATTTCCGCCTCGGAGCCGTGGATGGCCTGAATCAGCCGGATGAACCCATCACACACCTCGCGGGGGTCCACATCCTGATCCTGACTCTCCTTGGCCATGAGCTGCAATCGCTTGGGAGTGGTGAGCACCTGATGGTCTTCAAGATAATTCCCTATCCGCTTGAGAATAAAGGTGGTCAACCGCTCAAACTCCGCCGCCTGCAACGCCTCGAAACGGGTCCGATGCTCCGCCTGCACCCCTCCATCCGC
The DNA here is from genome assembly GCA_021811385.1 of Deltaproteobacteria bacterium. Lineage (GTDB taxonomy): Bacteria > Desulfobacterota > Desulfobulbia > Desulfobulbales > Desulfurivibrionaceae > Thiovibrio. The sequence goes on from JAJZPC010000063.1 coordinate 4,479, forward strand.
CAAAAGCCTTTCCAGCACGACAGCGGGCGAACGCACCATCTCCACATCCACCACAAGATGACGGATGTTGGTGGAAGGCAACTTTTTCTCGTAGTGGAGCAGGATCTTCTCCATGACACTAACGAGTCCACGGGCTCCGGTCCGTTCCCGCTTGGCCAGCTTGGCAACTTCACGCAACGCCCCGTCTTCAAACTGCAGATTGACGCCGTAGACCCGGAAATCCTGCTTCTTGGCAACCACAATGGAGCTGTTGGGATTGGCCAGAATCTCGTAAAAATCATCCTCGCTCAGCTCATCGAGCACGGCGATGACCGGCAGACGCCCGACAAACTCGCTTTCAAAACCAAACTCAACAAGATCCTCGGCCTTGACCTGCTTAAGAAAACGGCCCGCTGTTTTCACCGAGGTCACCGAGCTTTCAAAGCCCATGGATTGCTGCTGTACTCGCTTCTTGATGATATCCTCAAGCCCGGCAAAAGCGCCGCTCATGATGAAAAGGATATTCTTGGTATTGACCACGCGCCGCTCCCGCTTGCCCGTGGCCCGGTACTGCTCGATGGCCTCGATCTGTGAAACCGGATCGTGGGCAACCTTGAGCTCGACCTCGGTTTCCTCCATGGGCTTGAGCAGGGCGCGCTGCACCCCGGTGCGGGAGACATCGGCCCCGATCCGGAAAGGACTGGCGGCGATCTTGTCGATCTCGTCCAGATAGATAATGCCGAACTGGGCACGCTCAATGTCCCCGTCCGCCTGCCGGACCAGATCGCGGACCAGATCCTCCACGTCCCCGCCCACATAGCCTGTTTCACTGAACTTGGTGGCATCACCTTTGATGAAGGGTACCCCGAGATGGCGGGCGATGAGCTTGATGAGAAAGGTTTTGCCCACGCCGGTCGGCCCCATGAGCAGAACGTTGCTCTTGATCTGCCCCATGTTGCGCCTTGCCTTGCGGGGATTGGCCAGGGCGTAACTGATCCGGTTGAAATGGGTGCAGATCTTGGTGGCGAGAATGGCCTTGGCCTCGTCCTGTTTCACCACATATTCGTCGAGATAGGCAATGAGCTCTTCCGGGGTGGTGTCGAAACGGAAATCCGCCGGACCGCTTGCGCCCGGCTGCCCGCCCTCGCCTTCCTCGCTCTGGGGCATGGGAAGCAGACCGCTGGAGATGATCTTCACTTTCTGCCCGTATTTTTTGCTGAGATACTCCCCTATTTCCTTTTCCAGCTCCTTCTGGTCCGGAAGACTGGTGTTGTATTCGCTCATGGCAATCCTCTCAGGGTTCGGGGGCTACTCTTCATCCAGGGACAGAGATTTCATCTTCCTGTGCAGATGACTCCGTTCCAGCCCTATTTGTTCCGCGGTCTGGGAAATATTTCCCTCATTGCCGGCAAGACGGGCCTTGAGAAAATCCCGCTCGAAGATCTTTTTCGCCTCTTTGTAGCTCAGGGTGTGGTAGAGTGCGTCCAGCCCGCCGGACGACGACGAAGCATCCGCCGGAGCAATACCGAGCAGCCGCACAACCTCTGCCTCGTCAACCGTTTCCGCCGGGCACATGATCATAACCCGCTCCACAAAGTTGCGCAGTTCTCGAACATTGCCCGGCCAGCCGTGGTGCATCATGGCCTGGAGAGCGTCCGGGGTGAACTTCTTTTCCCCCAACCCTTTTTTCGCGTTGTCCGCCACAAAATCGGCGACCAACAGGGGAATATCCTCACAACGTTCCCGCAGGGGCGGCACCAGAATGGGCACCACGTTGAGCCGGTAAAAAAGATCCGCCCGGAAGGCGCCGTTTTCGATCTCCTGCTCAAGATCCTTGTTGGTGGCGGCAAGCACCCGAACCTCGACCTGGATGGTTTTCGAGCCGCCCACCCGCTCAAACTTGCGCTCCTGAAGAATGCGCAGCACCTTGGCCTGGGTTTTGAGGCTCATATCGCCGATTTCGTCCAGAAAGAGCGTGGTGCCGTCGGCCAGATCGAACTTCCCCCTCCGGCTGGTGGTGGCCCCGGTGAACGAGCCCTTCTCATGGCCGAACAGCTCGGACTCGATCAGCTCTTCCGGAATGGCGGCGCAGTTCAACTCGATCATCGGCTTGGCCGCGCTCTTGGACAGCCGGTGGATACTCTGCGCCACCAGCTCCTTGCCGGTGCCATGCTCCCCCCGGATCAAAACCCACGCCTCGGTGGGAGCCACCCGCTCCACCAACTGCCTCAGCGCCACCATGGCCGGGGAGTTGCCGGTGAGTTGCGTGGCGCGTTGGCTCTGCTGGCGCAGAATCAGATTCTCTTTTTTGAGCCGGGCAAGATCCAGGGCGTTGTTGATGGAGAGGATGATCTTGTCGTAACATGGCGGTTTTTCGATGAAATCGTAGGCCCCCATCTTGGTGGCCTGCACCGCGGTTTCGATGGTGCCATGGCCGGAGATCATGATCACCGGCAAATCGGCCTGGGATTCCTTGATGCGCTTGAGCACCTCCATACCGTCCAGCCCCGGCATCCAGATGTCGAGCAGAACCAGATCAACCGGCTCATCCTCCAGCAGGGAAAGCCCCTGCTGCCCATCCTCGGCGGAAAGCGTCTGGAACCCCTCGTCCGCCAGGATGCCGGACAGAGACTCGCGGATACTCGCTTCATCATCAATTATAAGGATTGTTTTTGCCATCGCCGTTTCACTGAAATTTGCCCGCCAGTCTTCAATATACCATGCCCTGCCTGGCGGATAACACGATTTTCTAGCCGTTTCCCAGGGGGAGCTCGATAATGAAACGGGTTCCCCGGGGTTCATTATCCTTGACCCGGATATAACCGTGGTGGTCCGCCACCACGGTGCTGGCGATGGCCAGGCCCAACCCGGTCCCACTCTTTTTCCTTGAAAAATACGGTTCAAAGAGACGGAGCTTGTCCTCATCGCTGACCCCGGAGCCATTGTCGCGCACCTCAAGGGTGACCACGTTGCGCTCTTCCTCGCAGGCGAGAATAATCTCGATCACCCCGGCGGTGGCGGTGGCGGCCACGGCATTGTTGAGCAGGTTGATGAGCACCCGTTTCATCTGCTTAACGTCAAAGGGAAATTGCGGGATCGGCCCCTCCACCCGCAACCGAAACTGCCTGTCCTTGTGGGCCTCCTGATAGAGGACGAAAACCTCATTGGCCATTTCGGCAAGGCTGCCCACGGCCTTATGCACCGCAGGCATCCGGGCGAAATTGGAAAATTCACTGACCAGTTTTTTCAGCTCGTCAACCTGGTTGACAATGGTTTTGGTGCAGACGTCAAACACCTCCTGGTCGCCGTCCAGCCGGTCAAGATACCTTTTGCGGAGCCGCTGGGCGGAAAGCTGGATCGGGGTGAGGGGATTTTTCACCTCATGGGCGATCCGCCGCGCCACCTCACGCCAGGCGGCCATCCGCTGCGCCTTTTCCAGCTCGGTGAGGTTGTCAAACACCAGAACCACGCCAAGGGGCTGATTGTTTTCATCTTCCAGCCGGGTCACATTCACCCGCAACGAGAAGGTGTCATCACCCACCGTGAGGCGTAGCGGCCTTTCCAGGGAAGGCTTGCCGCTACGGGACAGCTCGGCAAGAAAACCTTCCAGAATAGCCCGGTGCTCCGGCCTGAGAACCGCGTGATATTCCTTGCCCTCAAACCCCCTGCGATCAATGCGAAGCAATTCCTCGGCAAACCGGTTGATCGTGGTGATCCTTCCCTGCTCGTCCAGGGAGATAACCCCGGCCGCCACGTTCTGTAGAACAATCTCCATGTAGCGCCGCCTGGTCTCTGCATCAAGATTGCCTTGGCGCAAAGCACCATTTGCCTCTTCGAGCTGCCTTTTGCTGGCGGAAAGGTCGCTGGTCATCCGGTTGAAGGAATCGACCAGGGTTCCCATCTCGTCGCCCGAGGTCTTTTCCAGCACGAAGTCCAGCTCCCCTTCGGCCACCCGCCGCGTCGCCTCGGCCAGCCTGCCGATGGGCCCGGTAAGGCCGCCCGCCACATAAAAAGCGAACCAGATCGCGCAAAAAACGATCAACAGGGTGACGATCAGCAGCATGACCAACAGGGTGGTTTTGATCGGGGCCTTGAGAATCATCAACTGCTTGTAGCCCTCATATCCGGCGGAGATGGTCTGCATCCGCCGCACCTTTTCCTGGGGAATAAGCAAGGAAACCACCAGCGCCTCTTGACGCCCATCGCCGCCGATCCTTACCGCGCTTACCCCGCGCACCAGCTCTCCCGCAGCCACCGGCTGGATGGTTGCCTGCTCCTGATTGCCTGCCAGGGCATTACGGATCATGCTGAGCGGAATTTCCGGCACCCCCTCACCGGCGATCGCCGGACGGTAGGCTCGGCCCAACACCTCCCTTTGCCCGGAGATCACCTCGATTCCCGCCAGGCCATGGGTTTTGATGATCTCTTGCAGCACGGGGGTCATATCTCCCCCCCCAAGATCACCGTACCGTTTCGCCTCCACCCGTTCCGCGATAAGGCGTGCTTGACGGTCGGCCTGGTCTTGCGCCTCCTGGTAAATATTCTTGGCGATGGAGATCGATTCTTCCAGGGACTGGGCGACGTTGATATTGAACCAGTAATCCATGCTGGTGGAGACAAACTGCAAGGCGATGAAGAAAAGCAGGCCCGTCGGGAAAAAAGACATGGAAACAAAGGCGATCACCAGTTTGGAGCGAAGCTTTGTCCCAAGGAAACGGCGGCGGCGCTCAAAGACAAGCTGCGCCAGATTGCGGAGTACCAGAAAAACCATCAACAGCAACAGAAGGACGTTGAAGTTGATGAGCACGAAGATCAGGACATTGCCGCTGACCGGAAAGGGAATGGCCCCAAGCTGCACGATCCTGGTTTCAAAATAGGTCAGCAGGGGGATGAGAACGAGACAGGCAAGGATGATCAGGCGGATGCGTTTTTTGCGGCGCAGCCGGTCTTGCCTGAGAACCTCCTCCTGGGCTGCCTCCATGCTAAGCCGTCGTCGCAAGATAATCTTGCCTTCTGATTTGCAAAAACGGCATAAGGAGCCGTAACGGAATAGTCTGACCTTCAGCTTTCATTCTATAACGGCTCCTAATACCTGAACTCCACGGTGTACCACTCGGTTTCAAAATCCCAGAGGCTCCAAAAGGGAATCACATAGTGGAAATAGAGGGGCAGGGTTTTTTCCGCAAGCTTGGCTTTTACCCGCAGCAGATACCCCGCCTCCGGCAGCAGCGCTTTCAGCGGCGAGATCGGAGGACCATTGAGCTGGGCCATGGCTTTTTTCGCCTCGGCCAGGGATTTGGTGCGAAACGGCTGCCCGGCCATCTCCGAACGGACTATGCTGTACTCCTCTTTCAGGGTGTCATAGCTCAGGGTATGGTCAAATCTCAGGGAGACAAGCTCCTGATTCATCCATGTGCGTTTGCGTTCCAGCTTCACATAAAAATTGAAGGTCACCGGGATGCCGTTCTTGATCCCCTCCTCCATCTGCTTGGTAAAGGCATTGTTGACCGTGAGAAACAAAAGCAGATCCGTACTGGAATTGGTGACGATCAACTCCTCGATGGTCGCGTTCTGGGCAAGCGCCGGCTGCCCGCCGCCCCAAAAAATGGCCAACCCGAGCAAAAAAGAAAAAAAACCGCGAAATTTCCGGCTGCAAAAGAGTGTGCGCATAATCGATTATATCAATAAAGAGGCTGGAGTGTCGGGGGATATTTCCTGAATCTCGGATTGTGCATGTTCCCCCCTTTTCTGCCATTTTTTCAGGACCAGACTCCTGGCCCTGTCCAGAAACGAACCAAAGGTTGCGGCATCACGGGCGCTCAAGGCAACCGCCTCGTGCAGCCGCAGCTGCTCGGCAACAACCTCCGGCGCCACCAGATCGATCTTGTTAAAAACCTTGAGGCAAGGCAGATCATCCAGCTCAAGCTCCCGGAGCAGCTCCTCCACCACCTGGATATGATCACTGCAACGCGGATTGCTGACATCGATCACATGCACCAGTACGTCCGCTTCGTGCAGCTCCTCCAGGGTCGCCTTGAATGCCTTGAGCAGTTCCTCCGGGAGATGGCGGATAAAGCCCACCGTGTCCGTGATGATGACTTCCACATCCTCGGGAAAACGGAGCCTCCGGCTGGTCGGGTCCAGGGTGGCGAACAGCTTGTCCTCCGCGACGATGGCGCTCTTGGTCAGGGTATTAAGCAGGGTTGACTTGCCGGCATTGGTATAGCCGACCAGGGAGAGAACCGGCAAGTCCTTTTTACGCCGCCGACTCCTGCGCTGCTCCCTCTCCCGGCTGACCTCCTTCAGTTTCTTGGCCAGCTTGCTCAGCCGGTCGTTGATGCGGCGGCGATCCACCTCAAGGCGGGTCTCGCCGGGGCCGCGGCCGCCGATGCCGCCGGTGAGCCGGGACAGAGCGTCATCCCGGGTGGTCAGCCTGGGCAGCATGTATTTGAGCTGGGCCATCTCGATCTGCAGCTTGCCTTCCCGGCTCAAGGCCCGGCGGGCAAAGATGTCGAGGATCAACTGAGTCCGGTCGATGACCCGCTGCTCGGTGTGGTCGGTTATGGACCGCACCTGGGAAGGGTTCAGCTCCTGGTCGAAGATCAGCAGATTGGCATTGAGTTTCAGCGCGGTCAGCATGATCTCGCCGAGCTTGCCCTTGCCGAGGATCAAGCGGGGGTTGATCTTTTCCCTGCGCTGCACCACGGTGTCGAGAACAATCACCTCGGCGGAGCGCGCCAACTCGACAAGCTCGTCCATGGACTCCTGGGCCCTGGCCTTGGACAGCGGGGTCACGCTGACCAGAATCGCCCGATCCCTGCCCGCATCGATCTCCCGCACCGGTCTCGCCCTGGCAAACTCATCCTCGAGCCCGGCGATGAATTCCCGGAAGTGGCCCTGCCGGCCGGGAATCTCCGGTGGCAGCAAAATCCAGTTGCGGCCCTGCACAGGTTGGGGCGCCAGATGGGCGGAATAAAGCCGGGTCGCATTCCCCTGCTCCATCTTGACCACGGTCATCATGTCGAGCCGCAGAAAGAGCAGGTCCATCAGGTCATCTTCGCTGAGATCCTCGCCCGCAAGATGGGTGTGCACGCAACGCAGTCCCTTGAGCCGCCCGCCCGAGGCCTTAAACTGCTTCAAGGCCGGAATCATGATGGTCTTGTGATCCCCGACCATGACCGCCTCGACCTGCCCGGAGCGGCTGAGCAAGACGCCAACCTGCCGCCCCAATTCGAAGGCAACCGCGCACAACTCCTTGGCCAACTCCGGGCTGACGACCAGATCCGGGGAAACCCGCCGCCCGGCAATGCGCTCGAGCCCTTTCAGCTGGGCGGTTTTCAGGCCGCTTGTGTTGCCGGTTATCATGGTGATGGCTGCCGCTCCCGCAGCAAACGCTTATCGCCAACCCGGATGGTCACCTTGATTTTATCAAAATACTCCAACAGGGGGATGGAAAATTTCCTGGTCAAACCGGTGAGATTCTTAAAGCGGGGCGCGTCGATCTCCCCTTCCTTGCGGATAAAGACCACCAGCTGTTCCTGCAGGTTTGCCAGGGCTCTCCCCTGAAAATAGAGATCCTCGCTGATCTTGACCAGAACCTGCTCGCGGACCAGCAGTTCCAGCACCTCCCGGACCAGGGGGGCGGGATACTTGGCAAATCGCTCCTGCACCTCCCGCACGGTGGGCGGGGTCAACCCTGCCTCGGTGTAAAAGGCTTCCATTTCCGCGCGGATGCTCTGGGCATCAGCTTTCAGAGAAACCTGGTGGCCGGCCAGTCTGACCACGGATTCATCGACAACAATCGTCCCTTGTTTGACCAGGGTATTGAGCAGCAGCTGAAAAAAACGCTGATCCATGTCGCCATGCAGCCGGGAACGCAGCTCCTCCTTGGAGAGCCCCGGCTTCATCGAATTGTCCCGGTGAAAATCAGCCAGGATCTTGGTAAGCGACGCACCCATACCCTCGAAGGTTTCCGCCGCGACCATGCGCTGCCGCTCGGAATCCACCATGATGATCTTGCGGCTGGAGATGGGGGTATCCAGCAGCTTTCTAAAACGCTTGCCGAACTGGCCCATCTTCACGCAGAGCGATTCAAAGGTGAGCCCGGCGACCCCGGCCTCCCGGAGGTGAAGGAGCGAGATATCCTCAATCGAACCCTCCTGATACAGGGCAAAGATCTCGCTGTTCGCCTCCTTGAAGCGCCGCCGCTTGGGCGGAGACCCGTTCCATATCCCGCCGCCGCCGATGGTGGCCACGGGCGAATAGCTCCGCACCACATAGCGGTCTCCGGGCCAGGCGCCGAAGGGCTCCTCCAGCAGGATCTGCACGTTGGCCCGGCTGCCTGGGGCAAGCTCCTCATCCTCCAGCAGCACGATGCGGCCCATGATTTCGGCGGTGCCGATATGTACTCGCACCCGGCTTCGATTTTTGAGGGGTTTGGCGCAGGAGGAGAGATAGAAAAAATCAGCGTCCAGCAGATAGGAGGGCGCCAGGGTGCCCGGGGTGGCAAGCATGTTGCCCCGGCTGATCATCTCGGTGTCCAGCCCCTGGATGTTGATGGCGGTGCGCTTGCCCGCCTCGACCAGCTCCACATCCTGGCCATGCACCTGGATGCCGCGGATCTTGGCGGTATGACCCTGGGGATAGACGGTGATATCCTCGCCCACCCCGATGCGACCAGAGATGGAGGTGCCGGTGACCACCACCCCGAACCCCTTCATGCTGAAGACCCGGTCCACAGGCAAGCGGAATGGGCCATGGGCCTCGGAAAACTCGCTGGTCCGCACCAGGGTATCCAGCACTGCCCGGACCTGGTCCAGCCCCTCGCCGGTGGTGGAGGAAACCGCGACCATGGGCGCGCCTTCAAGAAAGCTGCCGGCCAGGAACTGGCGCACATCCTCCTGCACCAGCGTGAGCCACTCGGCATCCACCATGTCCTTCTTGGTGAGGATCACCAACCCCCGCTTCACCCCGAGCAGACGGCAGATCTCGAAATGCTCCCGGGTCTGGGGCATGATCCCTTCGTCCGCCGCGATGACAAAGGCCAAGAGATCGATGCCGGTGGCGCCGGCCACCATGTTTTTTACAAACCGTTCGTGGCCGGGCACATCGATGATGCCGAGGCGGTGGCCGCAGGGCAGATCGAGAAAGGCAAAGCCGAGCTCGATGGTGATGCCCCGCTTCTTCTCTTCTTTCAGCCGGTCGGTGTCAATGCCGGTAAGGGCCCTGACCAGACTGGTCTTGCCGTGGTCCACATGGCCGGCCGTGCCGAGGACGATCTCCCGCATCTGTTACCAGTTCCCTTTGAGATACGGGTTGTTACGGGCCTCATCGCCCACGGTGGAACGAGCCCCGCCATAGCCGTGCCCCGGCCAGACCACGGTTTCGGCGGGCAGGGTCAGGATCTTCGTGTTGATGGAGGCAAGCATCTGCTTGGTGTCGCCGCCGGGAAAATCGGTGCGCCCCACCCCCTCGACAAACAGGGTATCGCCGGTGAACAGATGGGGCGCGGCATAGAGACAGATCCCGCCCGGAGTATGCCCGGGGGTATGGAGAACCGTGAGAGTGAGGTTTCCGATGACGATCTCCTCGCCATCGGTGACACACCTGTCCACCGGCGGCGAAGGAGGCAACCCGAGCATGGAGAAATAGTCGATAACCTCCGGCCTGGCAAAAAACTCGGCATCCGCCGCATGCATGACGATGGGCGCGCCGGTGGCCTTCTGAATCAGCCCGTTGCCGCAAACATGATCCGGATGGCCGTGGGTGCAGAGAATCGCCTCGACACTGAGCCCTTCATTCCGGCAGAAGGCGAGAATCTTCTCCTCGTTGCCGCCGGGATCAATGATGCCGCACTTCTTGGTCTCCTCGCAGCCCACCACATAGCAGCATACGGCCATGGAGCCCACGGTCAGCTGTTTGACGATCATCTCCGGCGCCCTCAACAATCGCAGGTATTGGGGTTGCAGGGCCCGCCGCCGCAGCCGCAGCTCGACGCAGCCTTGGCCATGGGAATGGAAGCAGCCGCCGTGTTGATGGGCAGCTCCTTCTCGACCTTGGCCAGAAACGATTCAAACGCCTGCACAGCCGGGCTCGTGGCCCCGGAAGAGAGATAGGGCTTGCCGTCGTCCCCGGCGATAACCACCCTGGGGTCCACGGGGATCCGGCCCAGGAAAGGCACGGAAAATTCCGTGGCCAGCTGCTCGCCGCCGCCGGTCTTGAAGATATCCACCGTCTTGTCGCAGTGGGGGCAGATAAAGCCGCTCATGTTCTCGACAATGCCGAGGATCTTCATGGACACATGCTTGCAGAAATTGATGGACTTGCGCACATCGGCCAGGGCGATATTCTGTGGGGTGGTCACGACCAGGGCCTTGGCGTCCTTGATGGTGTGGGCCACGGTCATGGGCTCGTCCCCGGTGCCCGGAGGCGCGTCGATGACCAGATAATCCAGCTCACCCCAATTCACATCGGCGATAAACTGGCGAATCGCCTGATTCTTGAGGGGACCGCGCCAGATGATGGGATCATCCCGGTTCTCCATCATGCTTTCCAGCGAGATGACCTTGAGTGTGTCATT
>JAJZPC010000064.1 GCA_021811385.1 Deltaproteobacteria bacterium
GGCGGTTTACGATGCACGCCGAGGATGGCGATATCGGAAGCATGAACCGCGCCGCACATGTTCAGGCAGCAGGCCAGAGCAACACGAACCTGGGCCGGCAGCTTGTGGCTGACGAAGTAGTCGAACAACTCGTCCATAACCGCCTTAACAACGCCGGAAGCGTCGGTAGCCGGGGTATGGCAGTGGATCCAGCCCTGGGTATGCACGCAGTTGCTGACGGAAGCGCCGGTGCCGCCAACGGGGAAACGGTTGCCACGGCCCTTCAGGTCGTCCAGCAGGGGCTGAACCTTGGCCTTGGAGTCGACCATGAACTCAACGTTGTTCCGGGTGGTCCAACGAACGTAGCCATCGCAATGCTTATCGGCAACGTCGCAGATCTCGCGGATCAGTTCGATACTGATAAGACGGGCTGCGCCGACACGAACGGTGTAGCACTCGTCGCCGCTCTCGCCCTTGTGCATCAAAACACCGGGCTGAATGATCTCGTGGTACAGCCATTTGCCGTAGTTCTTTTTGACAACCGGCGGAAAAAACTCCTCAAAATGTGGCGGACCGATGTCTGTGATTCTGTCGGCCATCGGATTCTCTGGATCGTAACCCATGATAATTCCTCCTTATATTATAAAGTCAAATAAGTTCAATGTTGTATCAGCAGCAGCCACGCACATTACTGGGCGTTGCGTTTGCGGAATTCCTTAACATCACGTTCAAAACCACCTTCAACCTCGTCTTCCTGCCAGAACACATAGGGGTTGGAGCGGGGCTCTTTCACGTGCTGCGGCAGAGGCGTAACTTCCATGACCTTCAAGAAGGTGGGCAGACCGATACGCATGATGGTCTCACCAACGCGCTCGCGGTTTTTGCCGACTTCCATCCACCAATCCCAGATCTTCTCGATAACCTCGACGACTTCGGCGTACTCGCCGTCCTCGTTCTTTTTGACTTCGATGAAGGGGATGGTCATGGTGGCGAACTGGGCGCCGTCAAGAATCGGGGCCTTGGCGCCGACGCAGATGGTCGCGCCCTGCTGTTTGCCGGGGCGCAGCGCGCGGGGCATTACGTTGATGCAATGCATGCAGCGGGTGCACTCGGAGTTGTCGATCTTGAGGGTGTCGCCTTCCATCCACATGCATTCGGTGGGACAGAGATCAAGAACCTCTTTCTTGATGTCGAACTTGCCCCAATCCTTGTCGGAGTGAGCGCCGGCATTGGGAATGAACTCACCGCTGATGTAACCCTTAACCGCAGCCTGATCGATGCGGATGTCGTCGCGCCAGGTGCCGATAACAGCAAAGTCGGAACGGGCGATGGCGGCAACGCAGTCGTTGGGGCAACCGGAGAACTTGAATTTGAACTTGTAGGGGAAAGCCGGACGATGGATTTCGTCCTGGTAATGCATGGTCAGGGTGTGGCAGAGATCCTGGGTGTCGTAGCAACCCCACTCGCAACGAGCCCGGCCCAAGCAGCACTCCGGGGTACGCAGGTTGGAGCCGGAACCGCCGAGATCCTGGTTCAGATCATGGGTCAGTTCGTAGAACAGGGGCTCCAGATTCGGGGTGGTGGTGCCGAGCAGAACCAAGTCGCCGGTGGAGCCGTGCATGTTGGTCATACCGGAACCGTATTTCTCCCAGAGATTACAGATGTCGCGAAGCTTCGCGCTGCTGTAGAACTTACTGGAAGGCTGGTTCAGACGTACGGTGTGGAAGTGGGCCACGCCGGGGAACTTGTCCGGCACGTCCGAGTAACGGCCGACAATACCGCCGCCGTAACCGAAAACACCGACGATGCCGCCGTGTTTCCAGTGAGTAATCTTGTCCTTGAAAGACAGCTCAAGCTGACCCAGAATGTCAAAACATTCGGGTTTTTTCTCAGCCTGACGCTTCAGGTCAGTGACGAAACTCGGCCACGGGCCTTTTTCGAGCTCGTCCAACAAAGGCGTATCATGCTTCGGCATTGTCGATTCCTCCCTTACTAAGGTAATTTAATATAGGTTTCCAATAAATAAACAGTTCGCCCCGCACCGTTAGTTCCCACTCGCAGCACTAGAGAGGGCTTTCGAGGCAGGGGGCGATTGTAACTACAGACAAATTGTGAACAGTGATTCATTCAGTCAGAGGACCATAGCCAGTGCCGCACTCTTTGTCAATAAAAAATGATGTGTTTTCCCCGGTGTTTTCATCTCCGCGCCTGTCCGTTCTTTTCCCTCGACACACGGGCCTTGCCGGGCTGATTTCCGGATGCGGCGCAACGACGTCAATATCTTCTTTTGTCCGTATCTTCTCCCATGACTCGACAATCACACGAAGGGGTTTATCTCCCCCTTTTTTTCCTGTACAGTAAAGCCACTGTTGAGGAGCCGTTCTTGTTCTTCGGACAACGCCTGAAATTTTATCACGACAGCCTTTACCTTCAAGGAAGCTCCTGTGCCGAGACCAAAAAAAATACGCCATTGCCAAGGGAGGCTCTGCGGCAAGGCCTTCAAGCCCGCCCGCATCCCCTTGGCGGAATTGCAGCACATCCCGCTGCTTCAGGATGAGGTGGAAGCCTTGCGGCTTTGCGACTTACAGGGATTGACCCAGGAGCAGGCCGGCCGACACATGGGAATATCCAGGGGAACGGTGCAGAGAATCCTGACCGCGGCCCGGCGCAAGGTAGCCCAGGCGCTGGTGGAGGGGGCCGCCCTCATTATGGAGGACAGCCCCGTGCTTCAGACGGAAACAGAGGAGTGAACTCAGTGCCCCTGCCCGTGACAGTTGCCGTGTCCTTGGCAGGCCTGGGTGGGCTCCATCAGGATCAACTTGTTTTCAAGCATGCCGGACACAGCCTCGGCCACCGTTTCAAAGGCATGCCGGGCGGCAAAGTAGACCTCGATGCCGACCTGGGCAAAGCCCTGCAGCGGCCTCGCCCCCATCCCCGCCACGACAATGGTCTGCACGCCGTGCTCCTTGAGCATGGCCACCGGCTCCATGCAACCGCCCGCGCCATGCGCGACACTGGCAACGGTATTCACCCCGACAACCTTGCCGTTTTCCACATCGACCAGGGTGAACAGGTCACAATGCCCGAAGTGCTCGGAACGTCCGCCTTCAAGTCCGCCGGGGTTGTTTGACGGCACAGCTATCCTTTTCTTGCCCATGATATTTCTCCTTCCGTTTCACAACGGGTTTGTTTTTTTGTACGCTCTGTTATTCCGTAGCGGGCGCTGGCCCGAATATCCTGTCGGTGAACTTCACATACCAGGCCGCGGACTGGACTTGGATGATATAGGAGACCGCGATAACCAGCGCGGCATCCGCGCCCTTGGCGCCGAAGGCATTGATGGCGATGGCCAGGGCAATGGAAAGATTCCGCATCACCGTGCCGTACACCAGGGCGATGGCGTCGCCGCGCTTGAAAAACATCCTGCCGATCACGGTGCTCAGGCCGAAATTCAACCCATACATGATGAGCAGCGGCGCCAGGATGCCGCTTAAAATGGCCGGGTTCTCGGAGATCCCCCTGGCTTTCAGGGCAATGGCCACAAAGACGATGCCCAGCACCCCCACCGTGGACAGGGAGGGGAAACGGGGCGCCCAGGTCTTTTTGAATTCCTGCGGTCCATATTTCCTCAGAAAGGCCTGCCGGGTGCAATAGCCGAGAAACATGGGCAGAAAGACAATGATCATGATCTGCTTGACCACCAGCATCAGATCAACATCCACCTTGGCGCCCATGAGCCCCTGCACATAGAACGGAGTGGCCAGCGAGCCCAGGGTGAGGCCGATGACGGTCATGTTGACGGCCGCGGCCAGATTGCCCTTGGCAAAGCCGGTCCAGGAGATGGTCATGCCGCTGGTGGGCAGCAGGGAGGCAAGGAGCAGCCCCAGGGCCATGTAAGGCTGATCCCGGAAGAAAAGCAGCCCCAGGCCATAGGCGACAAAGGGAACGACGGCAAAGTTGATGCACTGGGCGGAAAACTGCAACCCGACGTTCTTGATCCCTTCCTGCAGCGCCTTGATGTTCAGGGTCACCATCATGGGGTAGACCATGAGAAAGGTAAAGGGCAGGATCAATCCCTTGAGAAAGCCCAGGGATGCCGGGGCGACGCCGAGACCGAACAGGTAGCCCGCCGCCATCATGGCCGGGATCACCACCACCAGCCGCTTGTTGATCTTGATCAAAAAATTCCACATAACAAATTCCCCTTCTGATTGTGCCCGAACATCCCCTTTGCCGACGACAGCCGAGTCTATTTCGCTTCTTCAATCATCTCAATTATTTTCTTGTAGGTCTCGGCCAGGGATGCAGGGAACTGTTCATCATCGATGACGGCCCTGATGTTGTCGGCGCTGTAGCTCAAAAAACGGATCTGGGTTTTGCCGTTTTGCGTGAAGGTCATGATGAACTTGGGCATCAGCACCGCCCGCTCGGGGTTGGCGGAAAGGCTTTTCGCCGCCTTCTCCGGCTTGCAGATCTGAATCATGTGCAGGTCAAACCCCTCGGCAACCTCGGCGCCATGCTTGCCAAAGGAATGGGCCATGGCCATTTTTTCTTCGTTGTGGATGATAAAGCCGTACTTCTTGACCACTGAGCCGAAATCCTTGACAAACTGCGTGTTGCTCTTGCCGGTTTCCGTTGCAAAAAGATTGTCCCGCTTCATTCCTCTGTTCTCCTTGCTCTGTATTTTTTATAGGGGCGGACGAAAAGTTTTGTGCATATACTCAAAAATACAAAGCCCGAACCGACTCTGTCAAGCGGTAATTTAAGAAGATAATAAAATATTGAGATGCCACTCCGAAACGTTTGACAGCCCGATTCTTTCGCGATAGGGTACGCCATTCTTCGGGAAACCAGACAGCTTGATCAACCTGTTAATGATAATGAAGGAAACGACCATGGGAAAAAAAATCGTGATCATCGGCGGGGTTGCCGCCGGACCAAAATCCGCCTGCCGGGTGAAACGCCTCCTGCCCGACGCAGAGGTGACCATCATCGACCAGGACAGCCTGATCTCCTACGGAGGCTGCGGCATCCCCTATTATGTTTCCGGCGATGTCTCCGATGAAAAGGAGCTGCGCAACACCAGCTTCCACATGACCCGGGACGAATCCTTTTTTCTCAAAGCCAAGGGGGTCACGGCCAGGACCAACACCCTTGCCTTGTCCATCGACCGCCGGCAGAAACTGGTGCTTGTCGAGGATGTCACCTCCGGCACCCAGGAATCCATCCCCTACGACAATCTGGTCATAACCACCGGCGCCCGCCCCAATGTCCTGCCCATTCCCGGCGCGGAGCTTGACGGGGTATTCACCATCAGCGACCTGCACAAGGCCATTGCCATCAAGGAACGGATCGCCCGAGGCGAGGTAAGCCGGGCGGTGGTCATCGGCGGCGGCGCCATCGGCATCGAGATGGCCGAGGCCTTCACCGATCTGTGGGGAATCGAAACCACCATTCTGGAATTCATGCCCCAGGTTCTCCCCCGCTTGGTTGACTGGGATTTCGCCCGCATGCTGGAAACGCATCTTCGGGAAAGCGGGGTGACGGTGTTCATCTCCGAAGGCGCCTCGGCCATCGAGGGGAAAGACGGCAAGGTCTGCCGGGTGGTCACCCCCAAACGGACCCTGGAGGCGGATCTGGTCGTGATGGCCGTCGGGGTAAGGGCGAGAAGCGAACTAGCCCAGGCTGCCGGACTGCTCGTCTCGCCCATGGGCAACATCGTGGTCAACGAACGGCTGCAAACCTCGGACCCGAACATCTATGCGGCCGGGGATTGCATCGAGGTGAAAAACAGCATCACCGGCAAGGGGGGCATCGCCCCCATGGGCTCCCTGGCCAACAAGGAAGGCAGGATCGTCGGCGACAACATCGCCGGCATCCCCACCAAGTACAAGGGGTGGATCGGCAGCTTCACCATGAAGGCCTTCGAGCGCAGCATCGCCGCCACCGGCCTCTCCCTGGACGCGGCGCTAGCCGAGGGGTTTGCCGCCGCCGCCGTGACCACGGCCCAGTCCGACCGGGCCCACTTCTTCCCCAGCCAGACCGTGATCCCGCTCCGGATCATCTTTGACACCAAGACCCGCAAGGTTCTCGGCTGCCAAGGCTTCGGACCCATGAGCGACGCAGTGCTGGCCCGGATAGACGCCGCCGCAGGGATCATCGGCCTTGGCGGCACCATCGACGACATCAGCCAGCTGGAAATGGCCTACGCCCCGCCCTTTGCCACGGCCCTCGACGCCCTGAACGCCACGGCCAATGTGGCCGACAACCTGTGTGCCGGGCGGCTGCGGTATGTGAGCACCAGGGAGTTTCTGGACTGGATGGACGATTTTTCCAGCCGACCGGACTGGGTGGCCCTTGATCTCCGCCACCCCAACGAGGCCGGGGTCTTTGTCGAGAAATACAGCAAGGACAAATGGCTCTCCGTCCCCTACATCGAGATCCGGGACCGGTATCAGGAGTTGCCCAAGAACAAGACCATGCTCATCATCTGCGACGCAGGCACCCGTTCTTCCGAGATCCAGATCATCCTCGATCATGTGGGGTTGACCAACAATCTGGTGCTGGGCGGCGGCTTCAACCTCATCCGCCGGATGGGCGTGGCCTGGTGGCCCAACTGAGTTCCCCGGATACCCAACGGAGAAGGATGACCGCCGGACCGATCCCCTTGGCGGTCATCCTCCTGTTCTGCCTGCTGGCCACGGGCCCCAACGCCCAGGCGAAAGCCAAAGTTCCCGGCCAACCCGGCGCAGTCCATGCCCTGGCCGATGCGGCTTACCACGACACCCTGACCACGCTGATCAACAACGCTACCCAGCGTATCGATCTCGCCATGTTTCTTTTCAAAACAACTCCGGCCGGCGACAACCGGCCGGCAGCACTCGTCAGGACCCTGGTGGCTGCCAGACAACGGGGGGTGGAGGTGCGGGTTATCCTGGAATATTCCAGCCATGACCCAACGCTCAACCAGGCAAACCAGGAAACTGCCCAAGCCCTGCGAAAAGGCGGGGTCGCGGTATTTTTCGACTCCCCAGGACGGACCAGCCATGCCAAGCTGGCGGTCATCGACCGCCGCTACTGTCTGGTGGGCAGCCACAACCTCACCCAGTCTGCCCTCAAGCACAACCACGAGTTTTCCCTGCTGCTTGACAACCCACCCCTGGCCGAAGAGATCCTGGCCTACATGGAGACGATCCTACAGTAAGACTGGAGCTGCAAGCTGACAGCTTTAAGCGGATAGCCGCCACGTCTCATGTCTTCCTCCTGACAATCCGAACCTTTCTTGTTGCTCCGCCGCTCCCACCGCTTCCCGGAGCAACACGGCGCACCAGCACTTTTTTCTTCAACGGCGCACCGGCAACAGGCTCCTGTCCCGCGCCTCCTCCCCCGGACAGGGGCCGGGAAAAGGTACAGCCGGCCCTGGGGCATCGCAGGGAGAGCCTGCCGTCAAGGGTCTTTTTCTCCACCAGAAACGGCGAATCGCATACCTGGCAGGCGATGGCGTGGGGCTTGGACCAGGCCATGAATTCACAATCCTGCTCGGGACAGACATAAAAAATCTTGCCGGTGGGCGTATGCTTGGTCACCACGGTGCCGGTCCGGCACACCGGACAGAGCAGTCCCGGCCCGCCGTCTTTTTCATAGGACTCGGAATGCCTGCATTCGGGATGTCCGGAACAATACCAGTACTTGCCGAAACGATCCTCCTTCAACAACAACGGCCGGCCGCAGTCAGGGCACGGTTTCCCGGGCTCGGCCGCTGCCGGCGCCGCCGGTCCGGCGGCAGGAGGAACATCCGCCGGTGCAGCCGCTGCCGCCGACTCATCCATGGAAGCCTCTGCCTCGGCAAACATCTTTTCCGTGGCTGCGGCAAGCTCCGGAGAAACACCCTGCTCCGCCGCAGGCTCCTCCAGCACGATGGGCTCCTGCCCCTCTTCCTCGGCGGGGCGAGCCTCTTCCCCCTGGCTCGCGGCGGTCTCTGCTGCTGCGCCGCTTGCACCACCACCCTCTTCCGCCTGCGCCACCGGAGCAACAACCTCTTCCGGACCCTGCTCCACCGGCGGCTGTTCAAGCGCAACCGCCTCCGCAGGCTCGGGCGCGGACACCAGCGCCTTTTCCGCCTGAACAGGGGGCGCCTCTTCCCGCGAATCCTTTCCCCTGCCGCCCACCTCTTCTTCCGGCAGCCGGATAACGCTCCGCGAGCTGATTCCCCGTTTCTGGGTGGCAACCGGCACCGCCATCTTCACCAGCACCTCGCCCCGCATCATCATGGTCTGATCAAACTGCTGCAAGGCCACGGCCAACGGTTTTCTCCCGCTCGCCGCCTCGGTGATGGTCTGCGCCAGATAGGCGGAAAAATGAACTCCCTTCATGGTCGGGAAAGCTCGGTTCATAACGCTGATAAGCTTGCCGGTATTCTCCGCGCACCTAAAAGAGCCGTCCGGCATCATGCGGAGATAATTGCTGTCAAGCATCTGCTGGAGCATGGCCACGGTCATCGGGTCGATCTCCAGCGAAAGATCGGCGAGATCCGCGGCCAGACCGTCAAAGCTGTAATACTCAGGAGGAATTCCGGTATTTTTCTCCGGGATGATCTGCACGCAGCGCAGCGTTTGCCCCGGTTGCGCACCGGCCAGGGGGGATGGAGGCGCCAAAAGCTCATGCTCCTGGCAGCCGGGATAGATGGCGAGAAATCCCTTGTCGGTCACAACCTTGGCGCTGCCCTGAAAAAGGCAGTCTTCCCCGGCCGCAACCGTCACGGCAAGAAGCTCCCCTTTGGCCTCTTTCATCTGGCTTGCCAGAGCCCTGGCCCAGACCAGCCGATAGATCTTGTCCTCCGCCGGACCCAATTTACCCGAAAGCGCTTCCGGATCAAGCGCAGGCTCGGTGGGCAGGATCAGCCCCCGGGTGTTTTCCGGACGGATTTCCGGCCCCAGGCAGGCTGCTCCCAGTCTTTTCCCAGCCTGCTCCCTGATCTTGCCAAACAAGAGCCCAAAGGCTTCCTGCTCCATGTCCGGAGGCAGAAAGGCGGTGACCAGCCCCAGGCAGCGGCCATCCACATGCACCCCATAGTACAGGTTGCGGATCGCGGTCATCGCCGCCAACGGCGACAGCCCTCCCTGCGCAACCCCGTCCCGCAGCAGCTCCATGAGACGATACGGCTCCGGAGGAGCAACCGCGAGGGGCGAACCCGCCACCTCGCGGACCTGGAACGACTCCTTGTTGAACAGGTTGATGGCGGCATGCACCTCTTTTTCATTGCGCAAAAAACCGTCATCCGTGATGCCGTAGGCCTCATCCAGACTCAGGGCACACTCCCCCGCCTCGCTGCTGATCTTGACCTTCACCTTCCATTTGGCGATGGGGGTGTACATGCGAATCTCCGTCTCCCGCTCCGCCAGCAGAAAAAGAACGGTGAGACTCGGATAGGTCAGCGGCAGGCCATTGGGCCCGGAACGACTCCCCAAAAGGCGTTGCAGATGCCGGGACAGATAGGACTCGAACAGCATCTTGACGTAGGACGCCGGCCCCTTCTCGTCGCTGACCGGTTCCACCCGCCGGAAGGATTCCCGCAGCGCCTCTCCGGCAAGGCCGGTCAAACCAAGCCTTTTAGGCTGTTTGCTGCCGGGGGCCACCGTGTTCCAGTAGCCGCTGATCAGCCAGGCCCAAAACTCCCCGCGCCAGTCGCCGTCAAGGGCGAGATATATTTCCCTTCCCTGGCAGGCCAGGAGCCGGTCCAGAAACATCTTCTCCTTGGGTTCGGCGACAAAATCAAAATGCGGCCTTTCCCGCCGCAGATGGTCCTTGGGAGAGAGATAGGACGCCTTTGCCGGAGCCGCCTGCACCAGAATGGTCTCCACTTCTCCGCCAAGCTGCTCTTCCAATGCTTTTGCCTTGGCCGCGGCCTCGACAATAACTACGGACTTTGCCATGCAACTCTCCCTTCGGGTTTTCCAGCGACAACAGGTTCTTGACCCCAAAAAAACAGTGGAGGAAATCCCTTTCCTTCACGAAAAATAGCATATAATCTGCAACGACTTTATACAATCAATTATGATGAACAGCAGAAGAAGTCGTCACCCCGGCGAAGGCCGGGGTCCAGCCTATTCCCGGCCATCCAAGCATGCTGGATTCCGGCCTTCGCCGGAGTGACGGAATACCGTGTTTTTTGCGGGCTTTTTTTACGATTTAAAGCAATTGCCCGCCAACCATCACCCCCGGGAGCCCCCATGCCTTCGCTGATCACCCTCCAAGGCATCGATGAAACCCTCGACAATCTGGAATTAAAAGAGGGAACCCTCAAGGCGGAACTGGCCGGGGTTATCCGGTCGTATTTCGTTGACGATCATTCCGTGCAGTCCATCACCAGCATCCCCACCGACGAGATCGTCCTGAAAATCTGGGGGCCTTGTCAGGGGGAGGAGCTCAAGGCCAAAAAGAAAAACTTCAGCTCCCTCAAGTCCTCGCTCAACAAATCCCTCAAGGACCTCGACAAGGCAGGAAAGAATCAGGCCGGCATCATCCTGGGCCGGGACAATGTCTTTATTGTTTCCGAAGAGCGCAAGGACGACCTCCTCAAACAGATGGGGCTGTCGCCGAACTCCCCGCATCTTCTCCACGACATGTTCGCGGCCTTTAAAAAGTTCTTTTCCGAAAACATCAAGGATCAGAACGTCCAGGAGGTCAAGGATCTGCTGGCGGAGTTCGAGGAAACGCAAAATAGACTACGGAAGATAGCCGGTCTTGAACCTGAAGCCGAACCGGAAAAAAGCACGGCCGAGACTGCGGCGCCCGAGGGAGTCAGCATTCCGAACGCAGAGGAAAAAACCGAAGAGGATGCCTCTGTTGAAACCATTGAACTCCTTGATGGAGATGAACTTGAGGTTATTGAGGAGAGCGAGGAGGTAGAGGTTCTCGACGAGGGCGAGATCGAAGAAATAGCGGGCGCGGGTTCCGAGGCAACCGAACTCCTGGAAGAAGAAGTGGAAATCCTCGAGGAAGACCAACTTGAGGAGGTGCTCGAGGAAGAGGCTCCCGTGGCCGAGGGGTTGGGATCGGAACAGGGCGATCTTGCGGAAGAAGCGCTCGCCGAAGAGTTCGAGGTGCTTGACGAGGACGCCGTCGAAGAGGTTGCAGGCGAAGCGGTTGAGCAAACCGAGCTGCTGGATGAAGAAGTGGAAATCCTCGAGGAAGGCCAGCTGGAGGAGGTGCTCGAGGAAGAGGCTCCCGTGGCCGAGGGGTTGGGATCGGAACAGGGCGATCTTGCGGAAGAAGCGCTCGCCGAAGAGTTCGAGGTGCTTGACGAGGACGCCGTCGAAGAGGTTGCAGGCGAAGCGGTTGAGCAAACCGAGCTGCTGGATGAAGAAGTGGAAATCCTCGAGGAAGGCCAGCTGGAGGAGGTGCTCGAGGAAGAGGCTCCCGTGGCCGAGGGGTTGGGATCGGAACAGGGCGATCTTGCGGAAGAAGCGCTCGCCGAAGAGTTCGAGGTGCTTGACGAGGATGCCGTCGAAGAGGTTGCTGGCGAAGCGGTTGAGCAAACCGAGCTGCTGGATGAAGAGGTGGAAATCCTCGAGGAAGACCAGCTGGAGGAGGTGCTCGAGGAAGAGGTTTCCGTGGCCGAAGGGGTGGGACCGGAACAAGGCGGCCTTGCGGAAGAAGCGCTCGCCGAAGAGTTCAAGGTGCTCGACCAGGACGCCGTCGAAGAGGTTGCAGGCGAAGCGGTTGAGCAAACCGAGCTGCTGGATGAAGAGGTGGAAATCCTCGAGGAAGACCAGCTGGAGGAGGTTGAAGAATCAGCCGCACCCTTGGCGGAAAAGCCCCATCAGCCTACCCCCTTGGAGGTTCTCTCAAAATACATCGAAGCGGAGGAGGCGGTGAACCAGGGAGACTTGCTCCGGGAAACCCAGGAGGAGTTTATCAATCAGATCCTGGAGCGTTTCATGCCGAAATTCATCAAAATCCCGGCCAGTGTCTATCTGGTGGGCAGCGCCAGCCCCAAAGGGTTGGAACAACCCCTGCGCAAGGTCATGCTCCACGATTTTTATCTTGGCCAATCACCCGTGACCAATGACCTCTTCGACATGTTTGTCCGGGAAACAGGATACTCGACCGACGCGGAGGAAGCGGGCTACGGCATTGTCTTCGAAGGCCGCTGCATCAACCGGACAGACCCGGAGACCGGCAGGGAGATCTTCAGCCTGACCAGGGGCACCCTGGCCAGGCATGTGAGCGGGGCAAACTGGCGCCATCCGGACGGACCGAGCAGCAGCCTGGAAGGGAAACACAACCACCCGGTGGTGCAGGTCAGCCATGACGATGCCATGGCCTTTGCCGCCTGGGCTGGAAAACGTCTCCCCACCGAGGAAGAATGGGAAGCAGCGGCCCGCGGCGCAAGCGGACGGCTTTTTCCCTGGGGCGATACCTGGCAGGCCGATCTTGGCAATTTCGAGGCAGCCTGCCTCGGCGGGACAACCCCGGTCGAGCATTTCGGGCGCAAGGGCATGAGCCCCTTTGGCATCCATGATCTGCTGGGAAACGTTGCCGAATGGACCTCCACCGTCCATGCCGGACAGGCAGACGCGCGGCCGGGTCGCTCAGCGGAGAAAATCTACATCCTCAAGGGCGGCTCCTGGATAACCGGCGGAACCGTAACCGCGGCATGGCGGCAGATCGAACGGGGGAAATACTGGACAAACACCATCGGCTTCCGTTGCGCTGTATGAAAAGAAGGTGAAAGGTAAAAGGTACAAGGTACAAGGAAGAGGTGATACTTTTTCCTTTCGCCTTTCTCCTTTTCCCTTTCACCTTGCTCCTAATATTTCATCAATCAGCTCCTCGCTCACCGCATCGGTGATCACAACCTTGCCGATCTCCGTGGGCAGGACAAAAAATGGCCGGCCACCAACGGTTTTCTTGTCTGTTTTCAGAAAGGACTTGACCTGCGACGGGGAGAATTCCGAAGGAATCTCCGTTGGCAGACCATAGTCGGCGATAAGCCTGCACACAGAGTCAGCCTGATCCTGGGGAAAAATCCCCTTGCCCACCGCCAATCGGCAAGCCGCCACCATCCCCAACCCAACCGCCAGACCGTGGGCCATGGTATAGTTGGAAGCGGCCTCCACCGCATGCCCCAGGGTATGACCGAAATTCAAAATACGCCGCAAATCGGCCTCGCGCTCGTCCGCCGCCACCACGGTCCCCTTGATCTCGCAACAGCGACCGATCACCTCTTCGAGCACTGCCAGATCCCTGGCCAGGATGGCCTGCCGCTTCTCGGCAAGATACCGGAAGAACCCGGCGTCATGGATCACGCCGTACTTGATCACCTCGGCCAGCCCGTTCAGCAGCTCGGACGAAGGCAGCGAGAGAAGAACACTGCTGTCGATGTACACGCAGCGGGGCTGATAGAAAGCGCCGACCAGATTCTTGCCCTCCGGGATATCAACCCCGGTCTTGCCTCCCACCGAGCTGTCCACCTGGGCCAGAAGCGTGGTGGGAATCTGGATAAAAGGGATGCCCCGCATGTAGATGGCGGCAAGAAAGCCGGTGATATCTCCGGTCACCCCACCCCCCAGGGCGATGAGCGCGTCTTTCCGGTCCAGCCCGAGCTGGGCGAGTTTGCTGGCCAGCTCGGCAACCGTGGCCAGATGCTTGCTTGCCTCGCCCCGGGGAAAGGTGATGATCTCCGCGGAAACACCTGCCGCCGCCAGGGAGGCCATGAGCTTGCCGCCCAGAAGTTCCGCGACATGGGAATCCGCCACGACCACATACCGCTTGGCGATGGAGCGCTGCTTGAGATCCGCGCCGATTGACGCCAAGATGCCGTTTTCGATCAAGATATCATAAGCCCTGTCGCCCAGGCCCACTCGAATTGTCCGCATATTCTTCCGCCTTTCGGAGTCTCGACTCCGTCTCGCTTATCCGACTTCTTGCTTCCCAACAAACCGGACTACCCTATAAAAAATCGCGCAATATTGCAACCTTCTTGACAAGCCGGGCAGGATCACTAGACTGAATACAGGATTGTTCCAGCAGACAACACCGAGTTACGGGAGGCACAACATCATGGCAGCACGGAAAGACAAATCCACATTGACCGAAGCAGGAAAAAAGGTGGGCATGGCCTTGGCCCGGTCGGGACATACGATGGAAGAAACCGGCCACAAGATGAAAAAAGCAGCGGAGAAGATCGTAAAAAAGGCGGCGAAAAAAGCGGAAAAAACCGTGGAATCCGCCATAGGCAAGGTGAAAAAAGAAGTGAGCGAACTCACCCATAAAAAAGCACCCTGCGCACCGCCTGAAAAATCCCCCCTGTTCAAGCCGGAGAAAGGCATGACCGTGGAAGGCCAGATCGGCTTCCTGGCCGGGGACATCTTTGAGTACCTTTCCGAAAACGGCCCGACCCCGCTGGCAAAAATCACCAGCGTCATGAAAAACCGGGGCGGTGTTGCGCTCCTTGGCGCGGCGCTGGGCTGGCTGGCCCGGGAGGCCAAGATCTCCTTTTCCAAGGATGGAACCAAGATTTCAGTCCTCTGAACCCGGCTGGCCGCCAGAGAAAACCGAGTGTCCTTCGACAAGGCTCAGGATGAGCGGATTTAAATCAGAATAGACCTCCACCGTTCGTACTGAGCCTGTCGGAGGACACCGGAACCCATACAGACACCTTAAAAACAAACCAAAAAAAAAGGGGAAGATGCCTTCCGGCACCTCCCCTTTTTCATAGACTCAAATTCAGGTACTGCGATCTTACATCTTGGCGCCGGAAGCAGCACCCTGCATCTTGACCTCTACCTTCTCGGTCAGACCCTGGTAGTACTCCTTCAGGATAACGAGAACCTCGTCGCGGCCGAAATGCGGTACAATCTCGGCGCCCTCGGAAAGGGCCTTACGCAGCTTGGTGCCGGAGAGGATAACGCGATCCTCCTTGGAGTGCGGGCAGGTACGCAG
>JAJZPC010000065.1 GCA_021811385.1 Deltaproteobacteria bacterium
GCGTAAAAATATCGGTTTCAGAGGGTGGCCGTCAGGAGAACCTTGAAGGAGACTTGGTTCGGTGGCTGAAGGAGAAAAGAGTTTTTGTAGAAACTGGCGGCCATACCTCTGAGCTTTTAACTTCGGCGGATTGTATTCTGGTAAGTCCGGGCGTGCCGCTCGGAATACCGCCTCTTGCGGCGGCAAGGCGAAAAGGCATCCCGGTGGTGGGGGAGCTGGCCCTGGCCAAGGATTTTCTTAAGGCCCCCGTGGTGGCGGTGACCGGCACCAACGGCAAGAGCACGGTGACGACCCTGATCGGCGACCTGCTCCGAGGCTGCGGCAAGAAGGTCTTTGTCGGCGGGAACATCGGAATTCCTCTGGCCGAGTATCTGGCCGGATCGCAGGATTGCGAGGCAGTGGTTCTTGAGGTGAGCAGCTTTCAGCTGGACAGCGGTGGGGAGTTTCGTCCCCGGGTTGGGGTGCTGCTCAACATCACCCCGGACCATCTGGATCGCTATGCATCCTATGGGGAGTATGTGGATTCAAAGATGTCGCTTTTTAAGAACCAGGAGCCCGGTGATGTGGCAGTGGTAAACGGCGATGATCCGCTTATCGGCGAATGGCTGACCAAGGCGGCGGAGCAGAAAAGCCCCTGGCCGCTGCGGGGCGAAATCCGGCAATACGGTTCCTGCGGCGCGGCCGGGATGGCGGCATGGCTCAGCGGAACCAAGGTCCGGCTTGGTGCGACGAACGAAGAATACGAACTGGCAGGAACCCCGCTTGCCCAAGCGCCGAACAGCGAAAACGCCATGGCCGCGATCCTGGCGGTTCGGGCCATGGGGTGCAACCAGGCGGACATTCAGAAAAGTCTGGCCGACTTTGCGCCGCTGCCGCATAGGCTGGCCCTGGTGGCCGAAGTTGATGGGGTTTCCTACTACGATGATTCCAAGGCCACCAATGTCGGCGCTGTTTTTTCCGCCTTGGGCGGCATGAAGCAGCCGGTGGTGCTCATCGCCGGCGGCCGGGATAAGGGCGGCGGCTACGAGATGCTGCGCCCCCTGGTGCAGGAAAAGGTCCGGGCCATGGTCTTGATCGGCGAGGCAAAAGAGGCAATAGCCGAGGCTTTTGCCAAGACCACGCGGATCGCCTTTGCCGAGGAAATGGACGAGGCGGTGCGAATGGCCAGCGCAATGGCGGAGAAGGGAGACGCGGTGCTGTTGTCTCCGGCCTGCGCAAGCTTTGACATGTTTAAAAGCTACAGCCATCGAGGCGAGGTATTTGCCCAGGCGGTTGGTAGGTTGGGGCGGCAGGAAGCTCGATAGAAGCGGCCGGAAAAAACGTCCGGAAGGTCTGGTGTCTGAGGGGGCACGGCTTGGGGGCGACAAAAGGCGAGGGCGGGGTCATGCAAACAGTGTGCTGTGTGTGCCAAAAAACCAAGAGCCAGGGTGGCTGGATACAGGGGCAATTGAGCAGGGAAGGCATGGTTTCCCATGGATACTGTCCGGAATGTTTTCATCGAACCATGGAACGGGCGCAAAACTGGCTGTCGGCGAGAAACGGTGGAAACCGCGGCACGGCTTTAGGGCGATAAGGAGAGGCTGGGAATGTCCATGCGGATGATCGTGACCGGAGGAGGAACTGGAGGGCATCTTTTTCCCGGCATTGCCGTGGCCGAAGAGATGTTGCGCCGGTTTCCCCAGGGCAGGATCCTCTTTGTCAGCACCGATCGCGCCATAGATAACAAGACCTTGGCAGCCCGGACTTTTGAAAAAAAGTCCATCGCCTGTCTGCCCTTGAAAGGAAAATCTCTCTGGGGAACACTGAAGAGTGTCGCCCAGCTCCCCATCAGCCTTTGGCAGGCGTTGCGGATTGTCCGCGCCTTCAAGCCGCAGCTGGTTTTGGGGGTGGGCGGGTATGTGACCGGACCGGTGGTGCTGGCGGCGCGACTCATGGGGGTGAAAACCTGCATCCATGAACAGAATTCAATTCCGGGAATGGCCAACAGGATGCTTGGAAAAATCGTCGACCAGGTATATATTTCCATCCCCGGTTCCGAGGGGTTTTTCCCCAAGGGCAAGGCGGTGCTCACCGGAAATCCGGTGCGGGCTGAGTTGCTCGATGCGGTCGGTCAGCAGAAGGATCAGGTCGCAGCCAAGACGGTGCTGGTGCTGGGGGGCAGTCAGGGCGCCCACCGGGTCAATGGCCTGATGGTGGAGGCCTTTGCTGCAAAACCGACTGCTGATGCGGTTCAGGTCCGGCACCAGACCGGAAGCAGCGATGAAGAATGGGTGCGCAAGGCCTACGCTGCGACAGGGGTAACCGCCCAGGTCTCGGCCTTTATCGGCGATATGGCCTCGGCCTACCGGGATGCGGACCTTGTTGTCTCACGGGCCGGGGCGACCACCCTGGCGGAACTGGCGGTGCTGGGCAAACCGGCTATTTTAATTCCCTTTCCGTATGCCGCAGATGACCATCAGACGACCAACGCGGCTTTCCTGGCGCAGGGCGGGGCAGCCCTGATGTTTCAGGAGCGGGACCTCGATGCCCCCAAGCTTCGGGGTGAGATTCTGGGGCTGTTAAACGATGCCCCCCGGTTGCACTCCATGGCGGCGAAGATGAAGCAATTCGCCCGGCCGGAAGCCACCGCAGCCATTGTGGACAAAAGCATAGAGTTGTTGGCCGCCTGAGCGGCAAGTGTAGAGGCTGGAAGTACATGTATAAAAAAACACAACATATCCATTTCGTGGGCATCGGCGGCATCGGCATGAGCGGCATCGCCGAGCTGCTCCTGAACCTCGGCTATACCGTGAGCGGTTCCGATCTGCGGGAGACCGACATCACCAGGCGTCTGACCGGTCTGGGCGGCAAGGTGTACACCGGGCATCAGGGGCAATGGATTGCCGGGGCCGACGTGGTGGTGACCTCCTCGGCGGTGCGGGAGAATAACCCGGAAGTCCAGGCGGCCCGCGCCGCGCATATCCCGGTCATCCCCAGGGCGGAGATGCTGGCCGAACTCATGCGCCTCAAGAAATACGGCATCGCCGTGGCCGGCAGTCACGGGAAGACCACGACCACCTCCATGGTCGGCTGGCTGCTGGCCGAGGCAGGGCTGGACCCCACCGTGGTAATCGGCGGCAAGGTGAACAGTCTAGGCACCAACGCCAAGCTGGGCGAGGGAGAGTTCCTGGTTGCCGAGGCGGACGAGTCCGACGGCTCCTTCTTGAAGCTGTCGCCGGTTCTTGAGGTGGTGACCAACATCGACCTGGAGCATCTGGATCATTACAAGGATATCGAAGAGATCAAGGGTGCTTTTCTGGAGTTCATCGAAAAGCTCCCCTTTTACGGGGCTGCGGTTGTCTGTCTGGATGACGTCAATGTGGCCTCGGTCTTGGCCCAGATCAGAAAAAGGGTCATCACCTACGGCCTGACCAGTCAGGCCGATGTCCATGCCCGGGCCGTGGAAGCCCAGGGTCTGACCTCGGTTTTCGAGGTCTGCCGGAATGCGGAGGTGCTGGGGGAGATAACCCTCAATGTCCCTGGGCAGCATAATGTGTACAACGCCCTGGCCGCCATCACCGTGGCCCTGGAGCTGGAGATTCCCTTTGCTGCCATCCGCGAGGCCCTGAAAACCTTCAGCGGCGTCCAGCGGCGGTTGCAGATCAAGGGCGAGATTGATGGGGTCATGGTCATTGACGATTATGGCCACCACCCCACCGAGATTCGGGCAACCCTGGCGGCCATGCGTTCGGCCTGGCCGAGGCGGCGGCTGATCGTGATGTTCCAGCCCCATCGCTACACGCGGACAGCCGGGTTGTTCAAGGAGTTCAGCACCGCCTTCCACGAGGCGGATATCCTGCTGCTCACCGAGATCTATGCGGCGAGCGAGACCCCCATCGAGGGCGTAAGTGGGGCCGCACTTTTGCAGGAGATTATGCTGCACGGTCAGAAAAACGCCCATTTTGTCGCGGATGTCGGCTCCCTGCCGCGCACGGTGCGGGCCATGGTGCAGCCGGGCGATATTGTCCTGACGCTGGGCGCGGGCAATATTTATCAGGCCGGCGAGGAACTTTTGCAGAAACTGGAACAGGGGCATGTTGTCGGCTAGGGTCCACAACCGGCAAGATCGTCCCGGCAGGGGGGAGATCTTGCATCTCCGGGGGCAGGGGCTGATGGAAAAAGGGCTGAGCAACTGGCCGGAGCAACTGCGCACCCTCTGGCCCGGCGAGATCGAATGGGACAGCCCCATGGCCCGCTGGTGTACCCTGCAGGTGGGCGGCCCGGCCAGAGCCATCGCCATTCCGGCCAGCCGGGCGGAATTGCAGAGCCTCCTCGCGGTGCTGGCGAAATTGGGCGTTTGCTGGCGGGTTATCGGCCGGGGCAGCAACCTGCTTGTTTCCGAGGCAGGCTATGACGGGGTCATTGTCATGCTGGGCCGGAAGTTCGCCGCCATCGGAGAGCGGCCCGGGCAGAAGGAAGGCGAAGCCAAGGTGCAGGCTGAAGCAGGATGCAGCCTGATGAAGCTGGTCAACTGGTGCGCCGCGCAAGGGTTGCAGGGATTGGAATTTGCCGCAGGCATTCCGGGCTCGGTGGGCGGGGCGGTGGCCATGAACGCCGGAGCCTGGGGCAGGGAGATGAGCGATGCCCTCTCCTCGGTGACTTTCTTGCACCAGTCCGGGGAGTTTGTGGAACGGAAAAAAAGCGACTTGGATTTTTCCTACCGGCATCTGGAAACAGAGGGGATGGTTGTGGTGGCGGCGGAGTTTTTGCTGCAACCTGGCGACCGGCAGGAGATCGAGAAAAAATGCGGCCAGTTGATGCGCGAGCGCAAGGATAAGCAGCCGCAAGGATTGGCCAACGCCGGGTCATTTTTTAAGAATCCTCCGGGATTGCCCGCAGCCGGAAGGCTCATTCAGGATGCCGGATTAAAGGGGCTTAGTGTGGGCGGCGCCCGGGTTTCCGAGGTGCATGCAAATTTTCTGGTGAACACCGGTTCGGCCACACCCCAGGATTTTCTGGATCTGATGCGACTGGTGCAGGAAAAGGTTTTCGAGCGGTTCGGTGTCCGGCTGGAGCCGGAAGTGCACATTCTTTAGGCGCGAAGACCAAAAGGGGCAACGACGATTTTGCGAAAAGGAAAGCCCATACAGCAGCGCTTCGGGAGTACCAAGAAAAGCCGCTCCCTGGACTTGAGGAAAAAACTGGCCATCCTTGGGGTCGGGTTCCTCTTGCTGGTGGCAGGTTTTGCCGCGGTTGGATTTATCGTTTATAAAGCCATGAGCCGCGCGGATTTTTTTCAGATAACCGCCACCAACATCCAGGGCTGCCGGAGGACCACCAAGAACCTTATCCTGGAGATGAGCGGGGTGGATGTGCACAGCAATCTGCTGGCCTTGGATCCCAAAAAGGTGAAGGCGGGGATCGAGGCCCATGAATGGGTCGAGTCGGCGGAGATTGAAAGGGACTGGCCAAACCGGTTGAGCATTGTTATCAAGGAACGTCTGCCGGTGGCCATTGTCAGCCTCGAGAACGGCCTGTTCTATCTTGACCAGAACGGCGTTGCCTTTGCCCAGGTGTTGCCGCCCGAGGATATGGATTATCCCATCATCACCGGGTTGAAAAGGGCTGAGTGGCCGCGCACCCTCAAGGATTCTCAACTGGGCGAGGCTCTGCAGTTCATTAAATACGCGGGCCAGGGGAGTTCCATTCTGCCGAAGCAGAATATCTCGGA
Organism: Deltaproteobacteria bacterium; assembly: GCA_021811385.1. Classification (GTDB taxonomy): domain Bacteria; phylum Desulfobacterota; class Desulfobulbia; order Desulfobulbales; family Desulfurivibrionaceae; genus Thiovibrio. The sequence goes on from JAJZPC010000065.1 coordinate 5,711, forward strand.
ACTCCATGTGGACGGGGAGGAAAATATCACCTTGTTTCTGGTGGATCGGCCTTTTCCCATCCATCTGGGTGCAGGCAACGTCGGGACCAAATATTATTGGCTGACCAAGGTGCTGTACAAGTTGTACAAGAGCAAGGAATTTGAAAAAGCCGCCTATGTCCGAATGGACTATGGGCGAAACCAGGTGTTGGTCGGTTTTGACGAAGCGGTGTAGGACAACAAACCGTTTCTCCCGATCCGCCTCGGTTCGTGGCAAAGAAACAAGAGGCTGGATTGTGATAACCGTCGGCGTCGCATCTTGTTGCGAGATCGATCAGAGGTGAGCAAATGGCACATGAAGAACGTGGCGATCTGATTGTCGGGCTGGATATCGGCACCACCAAGATCTGCGTGGTGGTGGGCGAGGTTCGTGACTCCCGGGTTGACATCATCGGCATCGGCAGGCATCCGTCGGTGGGTTTGCGCCGGGGGGTGGTGGTCAATATCGAAAGCACCGTCCACTCGATCCGGCAGGCGGTGGAAGAGGCGGAGCGCATGGCCGGCTGCGAGATCGGGGCGGTGTATGTGGGCATTGCCGGAAGCCATATCAAGAGCTTCAACAGCCACGGCCTGATCGCCATCAAGCACAACGAGATCAAGCAGGACGACATCGACCGGGTGGTGGATGCGGCCCGGGCCGTGCCCATCCCGCCGGACCAGGAGGTGATCCATGTGCTGCCGCAGGAGTTCATGGTGGACGGCCAGGCCGATATCCAGGATCCCATCGGCATGACCGGCGTCCGCCTTGAGGCGGATGTGCATATTGTGACCGGATCGGCAACCGCGGTGCATAACATCGTCAAATGCTGCAACCGCGCCGGACTCCAGGTGACGGATGTGGTGCTCGAGCCCCTGGCCTCGGCAGGCGCGGTCCTGACCCGGGAAGAAATGGAGCTGGGGGTCGGGTTGCTGGACATCGGCGGCGGCACTGCGGATCTGGCGATTTTTGCCGACGGGACCATCCACCATACCTTTGTCCTGGGGTTGGGCGGTCAAAATCTGACCAACGATCTTTCCATCGGGCTGCGCACCCCGCAGAAGGAGGCGGAAAGACTCAAGGAGGAGTACGGCTGCGCCCTGGCCTCGCTCATCGACAAGGATCAGGTCATCGAGGTTCCCAGCGTTGGGGGGAGAAAGAACCGGAAGCTTTCCCGGCGGGTCATGGGGGAGATCCTTGAACCCAGGGTCGAGGAGATGCTCACCCTGATCAATCAGGAGCTGCTGGATTCCAAATACAAGGAGATGATCAACGCCGGCATGGTGCTGACCGGGGGCTCGTGCCTTCTGGACAACATGGAAGAGCTGGCGGAACAGATCTTTGATCTGCCTGTCCGTGTCGGCCGCCCGGAAAATATCGGCGGGGTGGTGGACGTGGTGGGAACGCCGCAGTGGGCAACCGGCGTGGGTTTGGTCATCTATGGCATGAAGAATGGGCCGGCGGAGAGATTCAAACGGCCCAAGGGTGGAATTGTAGGGAGAGTCACCGGTCGGATGAAGGACTGGTTTAAGGGAATAGTATAAACACGCTCATCAGCGCCAGGCGATGTTGGGGAGTAGGTCAAAGACCTTGAACAGGGAGAGCAGGATATGACTTTTAAATTCGCGGAAACAGAGTCACGGGCAAAGATCAGGGTTTTTGGCGTTGGCGGCGGCGGGGGCAATGCGGTCAACACCATGGTGGACAGCAACATCCTCGGGGTGGAGTTCATTGCCGGCAACACCGATATCCAGGATCTGGAGAAATCCAAGGCCGATATCCGGTTGCAGCTTGGCAAGAACGTCGCCAAGGGACTCGGGGCCGGAGCCAACCCTGAAAGGGGCAGGGAAGCGGCGGAGGAGTCCATCGATGAAATCAGAAAGCAGCTGAAGGATTGCGACATGGTTTTTGTCACCTGCGGCCTGGGGGGCGGCACCGGGACCGGGGCCGCGCCGGTCGTGGCCCGCATTGCCAAGGAACTGGGGGCGCTGACCGTGGGCGTGGTGACCAAGCCTTTTGCCTTCGAGGGCAGGGCCCGGATGAAGAACGCCGAGCTTGGCTGGAAAAACCTGAAAGAACATGTGGACACCATCATCACCATTCCCAATGACCGGCTCATCTCCCTGAGCCAGAAAGGGACCCGTTTCATCGACGGGATGAAGATGGCCGACGATGTTCTGGTGCAGGCCGTCAAGGGCATCACCGACCTGATCAACCTGCCCGGCTACATCAACCCCGACTTTGCCGACGTGCGGGCGATCATGAACGAGATGGGCCAGGCCCTCATGGGCTCAGGCTACGGGGTGGGCGAAAACCGGGCCGTGGAAGCGGTGAACATGGCGATCAACAGCCCGCTTTTGCAGGATATCAGCATCGACGGCGCCAAGGGGGTATTGGTCAACATCTCGGCCAGCCGCGAGACCCTGACCATGCCCGAGGTGACCGAGGCCACCACCAAGATCTATCAGGAGGTGCATGAGGACGCCAATATTATTCTGGGCGTGATCTTCGACGAGAACCTGGGCGACGAGCTGCAGGTGACGGTTATCGCCACGGGTATTCGCGATTCCGTGGACGAGATCGAGGAGTTGCCGGACAAGGTGCAGCTCATGCCGAAAAAACGGGAGCCTGCCGCGCAGCCCCTGCCGTTCAGAAAAGGCGAGCAGGGCATGGCCGCGGGACGCGCCGTGGCCAACGGCATACAGAGATCCTATGCCAACAATATCTTAAACGAGCAGGATTACGACCGGCCGACCTTTTTACGCCGGAATGAAAGCTGAAACTTGTAACGGCAAAAGAAGCAACGCGGAGACGCAAAGGCGCGAAGGATTGTTTGAGTACAACAATAGGTGATCGTGTGACTTTGCGTCTGCGGAGGCAGGCGACGCACTGCTGCCTGCGGAAGACAACAACATATTCTGGTCGTCTTTTAGGAAAACCAATACAAAGCGGGTGATCAGTGGCTGCCCCGCTTTCTGCCACTGCCGGAGTGTTCTGTTCCTCTCCGGCAGGTTCGATATGGACCCCCATGCGCCAGCGCCAACCTGCAACCGGTGATTTCCTTGCCAGCGAAAAAGGGACGCAGCGCAAGAAATGGAAGGGGTTGCTGCCGGTTGCCCTTATCTTCCCCAACAGGTACGGCCTGGGCAATTCCAATCTGGGCTTTCAACTCGTCTATGCCCTGGTGAACAGCCTGCCGGGTTTTGTCTGCGAACGGTTTTTTTATCAGGAAAACCAGCCCCCGGTTTCCCTGGAATCGGGCCGCCCTCTCCGCGATTTTCCCATCCTCCTGTGCTCCCTCAGCTTTGAACAGGACTTTTTCAATCTCTTGGCCCTGCTGCACACAGGCGGCATCGAGCCTCTGGCAGAAAAGCGTACCGCAAACACCAGCAGATTCCGGCCGGGACAACCCCTTGTCATCGGCGGCGGCGTCGCCTCCTTCATCAACCCCGAACCCCTGGCCCCCTTTGTGGATCTATTTGTGGTCGGGGAAGCGGAGCCGATCCTTCCCCAACTCATGGCCCATCTCGCCGACCGCCTGACCGCCCAAGAGCCGGAAGCACTGCTCAGGGAAATCGTCCGGGAGTTCAGCGGCTGTTATGTCCCGCGCTTGTATACCATGCAGTATGGGGACGACGGCATCCTGAGCCGGATCGAGGCTGACCCGGAAGCGCCCGCCCGGGTGCGTCGCGTGGTGCTGGAAAAATCCTCGGTGGCCGGGCACTCGACGCTGCTTTCCCCCGAAGCGGAATTTTCCAATCTGTTTCTGACCGAGTTGGGCCGCGGCTGTAGCCGCGGGTGCCGGTTCTGCGCCGCCGGGTTTGTCTACCGTCCCCCCCGCCTTTGGCAGGCGGAAAGCATCCTCGCCGGTCTGGCCGAGCGCCCTGCTGAGATAAAGAGGGTGGGGTTGTTGGGAATGGAGATGGCGCGGGGCGAGGATCTTGCCCGGATTGCCGAATATCTGCTGCGCGAGGGGTGCGCCTTGTCCTTTTCTTCCCTGCGGGCCGACGCGATCAGCAACGAACTCTGTGGTCTGCTCGCGCAAAGCAAGCTGAAAAGCGCGGCCATCGCACCGGACGGAGGCTCGGAAAGGCTCCGGAGGGTCATCAATAAAGGGATCAGCGAGCAGGACGTGTTGTGTGCGGCAGAAGCCCTGGCCCGGGCCGGGATCAACCATCTCAAGCTTTATTTCATGATCGGTCTGCCCACGGAAACCGAGGATGATCTGGCGGAACTTTTGCTGTTGACGGAAAAGGTCCGCCAAACCCTGCTCGGGGTAGGCAGGGAAACGGGGCGCATGGGCAACATAACCCTCAGCGTCAACAGCTTTGTTCCCAAGGCCTGGACCCCGTTTCAGTTTCATGGCTTTGCCCCATTGACAGCGCTTAAAAATAGCATAAAATTTCTGCGCAAGGGGGTGGCCGGCATGGCCAATACCCGCCTGATTGTTGACCAGCCCGGGAATGCCTTCTACCAGGCAGTCTTGGCCCGTGGGGATCGCTTGGTCGGTTTGGCCTTGTATGCCATGCTGCAAGGCAGGCAGAACTGGCGGCAGACCATGCAGGGCTGCGGGATCGAGCCGGAAGCGTATGCCATGCGCCGGCGGGGCCAGGAGGAGGTGTTCCCCTGGGAGATCATCGATCATGGGATCGACCGGCGCTATCTTTGGACGGAGCATCGGAAGGGACTGGAGGAAAAGTCAACGATTGCCTGTGATACAGCGCAGTGCAGGCGATGCGGGGTATGTCATGATTGAAAGAAAAAAGACGCAGGACGATGCGGCCAGTCTCGCCAGCTTGAAGCCGTTTCGGCTGGTCAAGTTTTTTTCCTACAGCGGCTTTGCGGTGTTCCTCCTCTTCACCCTGGTCCTTTCCTGGATTATTTCAAACCATGCCAAAAAGGTTCTCCTGGAGCGGAGCGAGGCCTATGCCTTTGTTGTTGCCGAGAACCTCAGCCATCAGGTGTTTCAGCAATTTGTCCTCCCCACGGTGGTGCGCTATGGGAAGATCGCCCTGCGCAAGCCCGAACAGTTTGCCCGGCTCGACGCCGTTGTGCGCAACGCCACGCACGGGATGCGGATTCAGGCGGTTACCATTTTTGATTCACGGGAAAACATCATCTCCTACAGCACGGTGGCCACCCGCATCGGCCGCACCGGTGAGGGCGGCATTGAATACCGCAAGGCCCTGGCCGGGGAGAACAATTCCGTGGTCCGTTCAACCGGCTCCCTGCTGAACCTCCTGCCGGGAGCGCGGCCCATTTCCTCGCAGCTGAGCACCTTCATCCCCTTTCGTCAGTATCAGTCCAACAACCAGAAGGGCGATGTCATCATGGGGGTGATCGAGGTGGTTCAGGATCTTTCCGAGGATGTCGTGGCGATTACCAAATTGCAGGGCTCCATCATCCTCACCTCCATGCTGATCATGTCAGGCCTTTTCGCGGTGCTCGGCTTCATCGTGGCGCGGGCGGATCGGATCATAGACGCCCGCGCCGAGGAACGTCGGCGTCTTGAGCAGCAGCTGCATCAAAGCCAGAGGCTCGCCACCCTGGGCAAGATGGTGGCTTCGGTTTCCCATGAAATCAAGAATCCGCTGGGCATTGTCCGCAGCACCGCGGATATTTTGGGGAAACGCCTCAAGAGTGTTGCGCCGGGCAATGAGCATCTGGCCGAGATTATCGTGGAGGAAACGGGCAGGCTGGATGGAATCGTGCGCGAGTTTCTTGATTTTGCCCGGCCCCAGGAGCCGAAGATGGCGCCTGTCTCGGTAAACGAGATCTTCAACAAGATTCTCACCTTCATGGCGCCGGAGCTGGAGCGGCATAATATCATCCTGGAGACTTCACTGCCCCGGGATCTGCCGCAGGTCTCCCTGGATCAGGGGTTGATGCACCGTGCCTGTCTCAACATTCTGGTGAACAGTGTGCAGGCCATGCCGGAGGGGGGGAAGCTTGCCGTGGAAACCAGCTACGAAAAAGCAACGGGGATGGTGCAGCTCGCGGTCACCGATACCGGGGGGGGGATGTCCCTGGAAAAACAGGGCCATATCTTTACGCCGTTTTATACCGATAAAAACCGGGGAACCGGGCTCGGGTTGGCCATCGTAAAAAACATCGTCGACAGCCATCAGGGAACAATATCCGTGGACAGCAAGGAAGGGGAGGGAACCACCTTTACGATTGCCCTCCCCATTGGGTGATCAGCTTTTCTTTTCAGTCTTTTTCTGCAGTTCGATTTTCTTCTTGAGCAACTCGTGGTCGCGGCGAAGCTCTTCGTAGGTTTCCATGGCCTGTTTTTCCACTTCGCCTTGGTTGGCTTTGTTCTTCTCCACCCGTTCCTTGACTTTTTCCGCCTTTATCGCCAGATCCTTGGTCCCGAAGATGGAAGAGGCCAGATATTTGCAGGAGAATTTCATCAGCGCGATATCGTCGGTTTTGATGTTCGCCAGGGTTTCCTCGTCGACATCATAGGTCTCCAGAAAGGAGCTGTTGAAAACAAAATCCCGGAATTTGTCAAGATCGGTGCTGGCCATGAAAAACATCTTCTGGGCCGGCTCGCTCAAGGTGGCCTGCAGGCCGAAGGACTTGCGGCGCATGACGATTTCCATCCACTCCCGGTTCATGTCGTCCGACTCGTCAATCCCCTGATCCATCCGCCACTCGCGGATGGTTTGCTCCTTCGGTTCCTCATGCCCTTTGCAATAAGGCTCCTTGACGAGGAAGTAGAACTCCTCCGCCGCTGTTCCCTCGTTGCCGGCCGCATGGAAATAAGACATCCCCACCGGATAATAGCGGCAGGTCGTTGGCCGGTAAGGATAGATGGTGCAGCCTTCTTCGGTGACAAAGGGGCAGCGGCCATTTTCGTCGAGATGGATCTTTACTCCGGGCAGGTCGGTCTTTTCCAGGTATACGGGGGTGGTAAACCGCAGGAGGAATTCATCGGCGGTCAGGTTTAACGGCCGTCTGATGCGCAGGATATCATACGGGGTCAGAATGATATTGATGTTGCCGCAGCAGTTGGTGAAGCAGGATACTCCGGGATGGCAACGGAATTTCAGGGTGCTGTCCGCCGTCAGCTTGGCCGGCATGATGTTGCTTGGGTTGTTGTCCGCACCGAACAGGGACTTGTTAAAGGATGGGGGTTGCGGCGTCTGTTGTGACTTGCTCATGGTAACGACCTTCATAGGGATGTGTTGTTAAGGCAGAAAAGGCGAGCCCATCGTAAAGAAGTCGGGATGTTGAAAACATGGGGCCTTTGTGAGCGAAAGGAAAATCCTTCCGGTTCTTTCCGCGGTTTCCGCCAGTTATATCGACAATGCGTGACGATGCCTGGGGCGATTTTGGCAACACAGTAACCACGGGAACGCTCTCTGTCAAATTCATTTCTCAAGGGGAGAAATGAGGCCGGGAAAGGAGGGGGGTACGATTTTTTTCAAGGCAATCCCGCAAGGGTGGGTTTTCCCCTGCACCGGCCATTCGGCAGGCGATTCGGTGTTGATGGGCAAGGTCGGTGCAGGGGGAAACCGGTGGTCAAGGAGGGTGTGTGCGCGGGTTCCGTGGAGGAGAAGATGTGCAAAGTTTTTTTCTTGACTTTTATCAGGTGAGAAATTATACAGACCAATGTTCTAAAAAATGAGTCGCTCTTCAGTTTTGTGCAAAACAGTATGAAAAATACGTAAAATTAGCCGCTTGTGCCCGCCGCGGGAAGCGCATTATCTCCGAGGCATTGCGGTCCGGTAGTCCAGATGGTCAACAGGGTAAAGGTCTGTTCGTCGAAAGCACTTGCTTCGAGCGGTCTTGAGCCAGGGCGGCTGTCCCTAGATATGGTAAACGCGAATTTCGTACAATCGGAGTTCGGAAAATTCAATCCAAGTGAGGAGGTTAGTGAATGCCAAGTTACGTAGATCCTTCTAAATGTGACGGCTGCAAGGGCGGTGACAAAACTGCCTGCATGTACATCTGCCCCAATGACCTGATGGTCTTGAACAAAGAGGAGATGCGGGCGTACAATCAGGAGCCCGATGCATGCTGGGAATGTTACTCCTGCGTAAAGATCTGCCCGCAGGGCGCCATTGCCGTTCGTGGCTACAACGACTTCGTACCCATGGGTGGCCAGGTTCATCCGATGCGGAGTTCCGATTCCATCATGTGGACCGTTAAGTTCCGTAACGGCAACATGAAGCGCTTCAAGTTCCCCGTGCGGACCACCGCTGAGGGCGCTGCCAATGCATATCCGGCGTTGAAATGCACGAACCTGGACGACGAGTTGCTCTCCACCGAGAAGCAGCTGCCCGCACCGACCATGGTTGCCAAGTAAGTTTTTAGATAATTAACTGATTTAAATACAATTTCTTAAGGAGATTTACTATGGCGTTACCTAATAAGCCGCTGGGTGAGTTACCCGCCGTTGCCAATCCTGAGGTTGTCGAGCACGATGTAGACGTTCTGATCATCGGTGGCGGCATGGCCGCATGCGGTACTGCTTTCGAGATCAAGAAGTGGGCTCCTGCCGACATGAAGATCAAGCTGGTTGATAAGGCTTCCATGGAGCGTTCCGGCGCTGTTGCCCAGGGTCTTTCCGCTATCAACACCTATATCGGCGACAACAAGATCGAGAACTACGTAAAAATGGTTCGTAACGATCTCATGGGCGTTGTCCGTGAAGACCTGATCTACGATCTGGGCCGTCACGTTGACGATTCCGTACATCTCTTCGAAGAGTGGGGCCTGCCGGTTTGGAAGCTCGATGCCAACGGCAACAACCTCGATGGCGCTGCACCTGCTCCGAAACTGACCGAAGGCGGCAAGCCGGTTCGTACCGGTAAATGGCAGATCATGATCAACGGTGAGTCCTACAAGTGCATCGTTGCCGAGCCCGCCAAAACCGCACTCGGTGATGAGAACATCATGGAGCGCGTGTTCATCGTTAAGCTGATCCTCGACAAGAACAAGGCAAACCAGATCGCTGGTGCTGTTGGTTTTTCCACCCGCGAGAACAAGGTTCACGTTTTCCGTTGCAAGACCGCTCTCTGTGCATGCGGCGGCGCAGTAAACATCTTCCGTCCCCGGTCCACAGGTGAAGGTAAGGGCCGCGCTTGGTACCCCGTATGGAATGCTGGTTCCACCTACACCATGTGTGCACAGGTTGGCGCCACCCTGACCATGATGGAAAACCGTTTCACGCCTGCTCGTTTCA
>JAJZPC010000066.1 GCA_021811385.1 Deltaproteobacteria bacterium
CATGAAGCTGAAAGGCTGGTGTATCGGCCTCTTTTTTATTTGATGGATCCGCTTGATCGCCTTCTGGTTGAACATGTCGCAGCCGATGCCGTAGACGGTGTCGGTGGGGTAGCAGATCACCGCGCCCTTGCGCAGGGCCTCCGCCGCCTGCTGAATCAGGCGGGGCTGGGGGTTGTCCGGATTGATGGCAAGTATCACGGGGCGATCCTTGTTGCTGGGATGTGGGTTGGCTCACGCTAACCCCTTATGAGTATTGGGATTCTTTCCCTATATTGTACGGCACCCCCCAACAAAAGGCAACAGCGAAGCGGTGACAGCGAAGCGGTATGAACATAGCCTGCGGCATTGATATCGGGACCAACAGCTTCCGTCTCCTGGTGGCGGAGGTGGAGGATGGGCGTCTGCGTCCTCTGGCCCACGATCTGGTCACGGTCCGGCTTGGCGAGGGGCTGACCACCACCGGCACGCTTTCCCCCCAGGCCTTGGTGCGGGCCGAGGCGGCGCTCTCCCGGTTTGCGGCGCTGCTGGCCCCCTACCCTGTTCGCCGCGTCCGGGCTTGCGCCACCCATGCCGTGCGGAAAGCCGCCAATAGGGAAGAGTTTCTCCTGCGGGGCAAGGCCTTGCTCGGGGTGCGGGTCGAGGTGCTTTCCGGCGAGGAGGAGGCCCGCCTCGCCATGCGGGGAACACTTTCCGCCCTGCCTGCCCAACAGCGGCGCTACCCTCTCTTGCTGGCGGATGTGGGCGGAGGCAGCTCCGAGATCATCCTCCAGGCCACGGCGGAGAGCGAGCCCCAGATGAGAAGCCTGCCCTTGGGCGCGGTCGGCTTGACCGAGGAATTCGCTGGCGATCTTCCTGCCATGCGCAAGAAGATCCGGGCGATTCTCGCCCCGGCTCTCCGCGCTATCCTCGGGGGCGAACAGCGCGGGCACGTTTCCCTGTTCATGGCTTCGGGCGGGACAGCGACAGCCCTGGCCGCACTCGTCTTGGGATTAAAACGGTATGATGCCCGGCTGGTCCAGAATTACCAGTTGAGCCAGGTCGCGGTGTCCCGTCTGGTTACCGGTCTGGCCGCTCTTTCGCCGGAGGAACGCAATGGTCTGCCCGGCCTGGAAGATGGGCGCGGGGAGATTATCCTGGCCGGAGCGCTGATTGTGCAGGAGTTGCAGCAGGAATTGGCACAGCCAGTGCTGGTGAGCGATGCCGGGCTGCTGGAGGGTATTCTCCTGAGCGCAGCCTCCGGGGGCTGAGCCCGCAGGCAATGGTCCGGTGGCAGAAGCATTCCTCTGAAAACTCGCCATTGACCTCCGGATTGAAAGTTTTTTATAGTGAACACACCATGTTTTTTTGCCCCGAATTTTCGGGCTGTTGCTGAGTATTCCAGGTCGCCTTGGCAAGCGAGGCGCATCACCTGTCATAATTTTTCTTGAGGGAGTCCGCTGATGTCACTCCAGACAATCGAACATGCCTATACCTTTGACGACCTGCTCCTGGTGCCTGCCGCGTCCGAGGTGCTGCCCAACGAGGTGAGCCTGGCCACGATGCTGACCAAGTCCATTACCCTGAATATTCCCCTGGTCAGCGCGGCCATGGACACGGTCACCGAGCACCGGGCCGCCATCACCATGGCCAGGGAAGGCGGAATCGGGATCATCCACAAGAACATGGGCGTGGATGAGCAGGTCCGCGAGGTGCGCAAGGTCAAGAAATCCGAGTCGGGCATGGTCATCGATCCGATCACGGTGAACGACGGCCAGACCGTGCGCGAGGTCAACGAGATCATGCGCACCTACCGGATCTCCGGGGTGCCCGTCCTGCAGGGCACCAAGCTGGTGGGTATTGTCACCAACCGCGACCTGCGCTTTGTTTCCGACGAGGATCTGCTGGTCCGGGAGGTCATGACCAGCAAGAACCTGGTCACCGCCAAGGTCGGCATCACTTTGGAGCAATCCAAGGCGCTGCTCCACGAGCACCGGATCGAAAAACTTCTGGTGGTGGACGACGAGGGCAATCTCCAGGGTCTGATCACCATCAAGGATATTGAAAAGGTGCGCAAATACCCCAATGCCGCCAAGGACGACCTGGGTCGGTTGCGGGTGGGCGCGGCCATCGGCGTGAATTCCACCTTGGAGCATGTGGAAAAGTTGATCAGCGTGGGGGTGGATGTGGTGGTGCTTGACTCGGCCCACGGGCATTCCCGGAACATCCTCAATGCCCTGACCCGGATCAAGGACGCCTTTCCCGAGCTGCAGGTCATCGCCGGCAACGTGGCCACGGGAGAAGGGGCCGAGGCCCTGATCCGGGCCGGAGCCGATTGCGTCAAGGTCGGGGTCGGGCCCGGCTCCATCTGCACCACCCGCATCGTGGCCGGGGTCGGGGTGCCGCAGATGACCGCGATCCATAATTGCTCCAAGGCCGCGGAAAAATTCGGGGTGCCGGTGATCGCCGACGGCGGAATCAAGTACTCCGGTGAGATCGCCAAGGCCATCGGCATCGGCGCCCGGGTGGTCATGATCGGCAGCCTCTTTGCCGGCACCGACGAATCTCCCGGCGAGACCTTTTTGTACCAGGGGAGAACCTACAAGGGCTACCGGGGCATGGGCTCGCTCGGCGCCATGAAGCAAGGCTCCAGCGACCGCTATTTTCAGGAAGGAGTGGAAAGCCAGGCCAAGTTCGTGCCCGAGGGCATCGAAGGCAAGGTGCCCTACCGGGGGCCGCTCTCCGACATGATCTACCAGCTCATGGGGGGCTTGCGTTCCGGCATGGGGTATCTGGGCGCGGCCACCATCGAGGAGCTGCGCCAAAAGGCGAAGTTTGTCAAGATCACCGCCGCAGGCCTCAAGGAAAGCCATGTCCACGACGTGATCATCACCAAAGAGGCCCCGAATTATCGGTTGGGATGAAAACAGTGCTGAGTGCTGAGTGCTGAGTGCAGACACCAAAGGTGAAAAATGGATATTCATGGCGAAAAGATACTGATTCTTGATTTCGGCTCCCAGTACACCCAGCTCATTGCCCGGCGGGTGCGGGAGGCCGGGGTGTATTGCGAACTCCATCCCTGGGACATGACCGCAGACGAGATCCGAGATTTCAAGCCCAACGGGATCATCCTCTCGGGCGGGCCGCAATCCGTGCATGAGGCCGAGACCCCCCGTGCCGCCGAGGTGGTTTTCACCCTTGGGGTGCCGGTGCTCGGCATCTGTTACGGACAGCAGACCATGGCGGCCCAGTTGGGCGGCGAGGTGGAGCCTTCCGCCCACCGCGAGTACGGCTATGCCCAGGTGCGGGCCCGCAACCATTCCAAGCTGCTGGCCGACATCGAGGACCATGCCAGCCCCGAGGGGTATGGGCTGCTCGATGTCTGGATGAGCCACGGCGACCGGGTCAACAAGCTGCCCCAAGGCTTCGTGGCCATCTGCGAGACCGACAGCGCCCCCCTGGCCGGCATGGCTGACGAGTCGCGCCGCTTTTACGGTCTGCAGTTTCACCCGGAAGTGACCCACACCCGCCAGGGAAAACGGATCATCGAGCGCTTTGTCCATGATATCTGCGGCTGTGGCCGTCTCTGGACCCCGGACAACATCATCAATGACTCCCTTGCGCAGGTCCGCGCCAAGGTGGGCAGCGACGAGGTGCTGCTGGGGCTTTCCGGCGGCGTTGATTCCTCGGTGGTCGCCGCCCTGCTGCACCGCGCCATTGGCAACCAACTCACCTGCGTCTTCGTGGACAACGGGCTTCTGCGGTTGGACGAAGGCGAACAGGTGATGGCCACCTTTGCCAGGCATATGGGGGTCAAGGTGATCCGGGTCAACGCCGAGGAGCGTTTTTTGAGCAAGCTCACCGGCGTGGAAGATCCGGAACAGAAACGCAAGATCATCGGCAACACCTTCATCGAGGTCTTCGAGGAAGAGGCGGCCAAGCTCAGCAACGTCAAGTGGCTGGCCCAGGGCACCATCTACCCGGACGTCATCGAGTCGGCCGGGGCAAAAACCGGCAAGGCCAAGGTGATCAAGAGCCATCACAACGTGGGCGGTTTGCCCGAGCATATGAAACTGGGGCTGGTGGAGCCCCTGCGAGAGCTGTTCAAGGACGAGGTGCGCGTCATCGGCGTGGAACTGGGGCTGCCATCGGAGATGGTCTACCGCCACCCCTTCCCAGGCCCAGGCCTCGGAGTGCGCATCCTGGGCGAGGTGCGCAAGGACTACGCCGATACCCTGCGTCTGGCCGACGACATCTTCATCGCGGAGCTGCGCAAGAACGAACTCTACGACAAGGTCTCCCAGGCCTTCACCGTCTTCCTGCCCGTGCGCTCGGTGGGCGTGGTGGGAGACAACCGTCAATACGCGCATGTCATAGCCTTGCGCGCCGTGGAGACCGTGGATTTCATGACCGCCCGCTGGGCCCATCTGCCCTATGAATTTCTCGACCACGTGACCCGGCGCATCTGTAACGAGGTGCGCGGCGTCTCCCGGGTGGTCTACGATATCACCGGTAAGCCGCCGGGAACCATCGAATGGGAATAACTGTCCAGCAGCACAGCATCTGCTTTGTCATCGGTCGGCTCATGTGCAGCAGCACACTTCGCCGACCTCTTCCGCGCATCTGCGGCACTGCTGAACAGTTCCTTTCGCAGAGTCTGCCAAGCTAGATGGAATAGTCTCAGTTGCCGCTTTACCACGCCGTTTTTTTTGTGATACCATGGGGGCGGAATGATTTTTTGAGGGGCACCGGATTGTTGCCGACAAATCCTATGGGAAAGGGGCTGCCGTGAAGGGTGGAGAGAAAAATATGCGGGATCTGGAGCTGGCCAACCGGCTCCTTGACAGTTTTTCCCGGATTGCCGGGGTGATCAATGCGCCCCGCCTTGATTACCCAAGGCGTCTGGGCCGGATTCTTGAGGTTATTCTGGAGTATCTGGGAGTGGAGCAAGGCTCCCTCATGGTGCTTGAGCGCAAGAAATATCTGGTGGTCCGGGCGGCAAGCCGCGCCGAGCTCATCGGGTATGAGCAGACCATTGAAGATGAACGTTCCGTGGCCTCCTGGGTCGCCAGGCACCAGGAGCCTTTGTTTATCAAGGATATTTGCAAAGACAAGCGCTTTGGCGGGCAATGCCGCGGCAAATACCGGCGCAATTCCCTGCTCTCCATGCCGATCCTCCATAAGGGCAAGGTGTTGGGCGTCATCAATGTGACCGACAAGATCGGGGACAAGGATCTGCTCAAGGAGGACATCACCCGTCTTTTTGACTTCAGCAGCGTCATCCTCTCCCTGCTTGTCCAGGAAAATTTGCAGCAGGATCTCCGGAGGCAGCAGCGCATTCTCCGGGAGCGCAACAAGGAGCTGCGGCATCAGGAGACCTTGCGGGCCGACCTCTCCCGCATGCTGATCCATGACCTCAAGGGACCGCTTTCCGAGGTGGTGGCCAATCTCGATATCCTCTCCTACACCGTTTCCGAGGAAAACCGCGAGTTTTTGGAGTCCGCCCAAATGGGGTGCGACCGGGCGGTGCGCATGGTCTCCAACCTGGTGAGCATCGGCAAGATTGAAGACGGCAAACTCACGCCCATCAAGGAGGTGGTCGCGGTCCGTCCCATGCTGGCCGAATGCCTGTGCAGCATCAAGGGCATGGCCAGGATCAAGGATATTGAGCTGATCCTTGAGGCAGACGAGGATTTGCCGCGGATTGGACTGGACCGGATCCTCATCCTGCGAGTGTTGCAGAACCTGCTCACCAATGCCTTGGGGTATTGTTCAAGCAACACCACCATCCGTTTCGGCTGTTGGCTGGTCCCGGGGAAAAAACAGCTTGAATTTTATGTGCAGGACCAAGGCCCTGGCATCCCCGCCGCCAAGCACCGCACTATTTTTGAGAAATATGCCAGAATCTCCGACAAGCAGGATGCCCTGGTCGGCACCGGCCTTGGCCTCTATTTCTGCCGTTTGGCCGTGGAGATTCACCGGGGCCGCATCGGAGTCGAGAGCGAACCGGGGAAAGGGTCTCGTTTTTATTTCAGGCTGCCCCTGTAACGGAAAGCTGACGGTTTTCAGCAAAGGGAAAGAAGTCGGATGAAGCTTAAAGCGCCAAAAGATATGGTTTTTCTTGTCGTGGACGACATCGACAACATGCGTCGTTCGGTCAAGGCCATGCTGAAGCTGGTCCATTTCGGCAAGGAGTTTTACGAGGCTGCCAATGGGAGGGATGCCTGGAAGCTTCTGCAGACCGAGAATATCGTCATCGATTTCATCATCTGTGATTACAACATGCCCTATATGTCGGGCACCGAGCTGCTGGGGTTGATCCGTTCCACCAAAAAATGGCGCGACATCCCCTTTCTCATGGTCACCGCGGAAGCCAACATGGATATTGTCGCCGAAGCGGCGGAGCATGATGTTGATGCCTACATGACCAAGCCTTTTGTCACCGCGACCCTGGAGCAGAAGGTTATGGAGCTGTTGGGGCAGATCAACAACCCCTCGCCCTTCAACCAGTTGTTGCTCCAGGCGCGCACCCTTGATGAAAAAGGCGATCTTGACGGCGCCATTGCCAAGGCCACGGAGGCGGCCAAGATCAATGACCGCTCCTCCAAGCCCTACCGGGAGCTGGGGCGTCTCTTCGGGAAAAAGGGCGATCTGAAAAAAGCCCAGCTCTGCTTTGAAAAGGCGGTGGAGATCAACCGGCTCGATGTCAGTTCCTACCATGCCCTGGGCCAGATTTACTACCGTCAGGGCAAGATGGAAATGGCCATGGAAAATTTCAACCGGGCCATGGAGATCAGCCCCAGGCATGCGGACCGGGCCATGAATTTCGCCAAGCTGCTCATCAAGAAAAATCAGTTGCCCGAGGCGGAAAAGGTTCTGCGGTTGGTCCTGAAAACAAAGAGCAACGATATCGACTTCAAAGAGGATATTGCCGAGACCTGTATCGGCTGCGGCCTGGGAGATTTGGCGGTCAAATGCTATCGCGAGGTGCTCAAGGCGGACCCGGAGCGCATTTATTTGAATAAAAAAATCGGCATGGCCCTGTTTACCGCGGGCGATGCCAACGAAGCAGTCAAGGTGCTTGAAAAGGCGGCGGAGAAGACCTCCGACGACATCGAGCTGTTCCTGGTCTTGGGCAAGGCCTATTATGCCCTGAAACAACTGGTTCGGGCCGACCAATGGGTCTCGAAGGTTCTCCGGATCGATCCCGGCCATAAGGAAGCCCGCTCCATCCTGGATAAATGTCTGTGAGCCAGGGTTGGGCGTTCTCCGACAAGAAACAGGCTGATTAATCCAATGGCAGCAGAATTCACCACTGTCCTCGCCCTCCATGCCCTGAACTACCAGGGACAGAATATCCTGGGAGAAAACTGGGCGGATTTTCTTTTGGATCTGCGCCAGGGTCTTGCCGTAAAAGGGAAGGAAGATCCCGCCAGCACGGAATCCCTGCTCCTTTTCTCCTTCGCGCAGCCGGATTTCGCCTGTATCGCGCTCTTGGAAAATCTGGCCCGGTTGAAAAAGGTGTACGAGTGGAAGGAGAGTTTCGGCCCCCTGCCCCTGCACATTGTCCTGCACCTTGAAAAGGAAGGCGAGCCGCCCGGCCCGGTGCATGACCCGGCGGCAACCTTCTGGGATCTTCTCCACTACGAGCAGCCCTATGCCACCTCCTCCCTGAAACAGCAGTGGGCCGAGGGCCAGGCCGGGGAAAATTCGTTGTCCCACACCTTTGCCGAGGCCGGCAACAACTTATATTTGCTCTCCTTGTCCATTCCGGAAATTCCCCGGATCGAGATTTTTCCCCATCGCGCCCTTCCCCTTGCCGGCTCCTTTTCGCCCTGTTTCTACTGCGGGATGACCACCCACCGTCCGGCGGACTGCCCTGGAAAGATGTTGACCATGGCCACGCAGGGAATCTCCCTGGCCGGCTATCTGCCTCTTGAAAATTTGAGCGAACTCTTTGGCAAGGCCATGTCCGCCCAAGAGAAATTAGCCAATACCATGGCGGCCGGTCTCACCGTGTCCCAGGTCAGGCAGAGCCCCATTCTTCAGGTGTATCTGGCCTATTTTGACCTGAATCTGGTCTATCAGCCCAGGTTTTTGTGGAACATAGCCTTTAACAGCAGTTCCAAATGGGAGGAATTGACCAAGCCGGACATGGTTTCGGTGGACAGTCACAGCCTGCATCTGGGTCTTGATTGTTTGCGGGTGGGCCAGCACGCCCAGGCCGAGGATCTCTTTGTCGAGGAAAGCAGGCGGCCCAAGGGAAAGCATTTTTATGCCACAATCGGCCGCGCCTTTATCGCCCTGGAGCTCGAACGCGACAACGATCTGGAACATTTTCTGGAACATGCCGCGATCATGGCCAACTCGGACAAGGAAAAGATCTATATCGCCCTGTTGCTGTCCAGATACTATGCCCTTCGTAAGGACCACTGGAAGGCGGGGCATGCCCTGGACACTGTTTTCAGTGTGCGTCGTGATCTGTCCGAGGCTCTGTATCGCCAGGTTCAGCTCATGGTTCAGGGCGATATGTTGGAAAAAAGCCTCCGGCAGCTCCGAGCCCTGGTTGTCGATCGCAAAGAGCTGTTTATTGCCGCGCTCATGGATCCGCAATTGCTTGCTGTTGCCGGGCCGGTTGAGGATCTCCTTTCCGTTCGGCTGCAGGTCCAGCGGCAGGAGGCCGAAGAAAACCTGGTGAAGGCGCAGGAGGTGTGTCAGGATCTCCAGACCTGGTTTGCCGAGGAGGCAAGCCCGGCAACCCTGTTTGCCGACCTCTCCGACCTGGAAAAACAGTTTGCCCAGGGAAGCTACTACGACCTGCTGGAAGTGGCGCATAAGGCACAGGCTCTGTTGCGCGCCTGCTACCGCCTTCAGGAAAACACCCTCGACGCCCTGCAAGCCGATATTGCCGGAATGGCGGCCACCTGGGACTCCTTCCGGCGATACTGGCAGGAGTATCCCTACCAATCTTTTTTCGTGAATTTCCAAGAAATACTCGAGGGTGGCCGGCAAAAGCTCACGGTAATAGAAGGGCTGGCCAAGCAGAACATGCATGGCCAACTGTACCAGACTATTCAGGAAAAACTGGTGCAGGTCCGGGAGAGTTGCGACGCCTTGAAGCCGCTTGCGGCGAGGATGGCCTGGGTACGAATTGTCTGTGACGGAGCAAAGCTCTTTGGCCGGAAATTGCTCATCACCGAGATGGCTTTGCTGGGGCTGGGGGCCTTGCTCTTTCCCCTTCTTGCCTTCTGGCTGGGTGGCGACTCCGGCGGGATGATCGAACTGCTCACAAATTCCTGGCTGCAGCGGCAAGCGCTGCTTATCGTCACTCTGTTTGTCGCGCCGCTCTTTGCCTTGGCGCAGACGCTCTGGGAGATGATGGACACCTAGCGGGAGGGTTTTTCAAGCCGATGTGTGCAGTGTGGTGCGCCCGAGAGGATTCGAACCTCTGACCTACGGCTTAGAAGGCCCTTTTTTTCACTTTCCCGGTTTTTCCCATAGCCTCACAATCCCTTGACAATAAAGGCTTTTGTCTTTATTCTGTTTCCTAGAAGGCCCCATAAAATCCCCCAAAAGGTTGGACAGGAGTTGGACAACTTTTGCGAGGGCTTGCAATACAAGGGAACCAGGAGGGAGGCAGTATGGCAAGCTGGATCAAGTCCAAGCACCCCGGCATAAGGTACAGGGAACACGACACCCGCCGTCATGGTGTTGGAAATAAACCAGACCGCTACTACACCATTTTCTATAAGTTGGATGGAAAGACGGTGGAAGAGGCCGTGGGCTGGGCCAGTCAGGGCATGACCGAAAAGAAAGCCGCTGCGATCCTGGCCGAGTTGCAAGAGAATCACCGCCGAGGCACCGGCCCCCGAACCCTGAAAGAAAAACGGGAGCTGGGCGCGGCTGAACGTCAGGAGCAGGAAGAGCAGGCCAAGCAGGACGCCATCGACAACCTGACCCTTTCCGCCATATTCTATGACAAGTTCATCCCCCACATCCAAGCGAACCGCCGCGACCTCAAATCGTGGAAGCGAGACGAAGGCCTTTTTCGTCTCTGGATTGCCCCGGTTGTCGGCAATAAGCCCCTGCGAGACATTGCCCCCTTTGACCTTGAGAAGATCAAGAAGAACATGACGAAGGCCGAAAAGGCCCCCCGCTCCATCGTCTATGCCCTGGCCACAATCCGCTTGGTGTTCAATTTTGCCCTGGCGCATGACCTCTACACCGGGAGAAACCCGGCAGGCCCGGCGGGTAAGGTGAAGAGGCCGACCACCGACAACAACCGAGTCCGCTACCTGTCGCGAGAAGAGGCAGCCGCCCTACTGGCCGAACTGGCCACACGTAGCCGGGATGTCCACGACATGGCCCTTCTGTCACTTTATACCGGCATGAGGGCGGGCGAGATTTTTTCCCTGACCTGGGCAGATATTGACCTTGCCGGGGGTGTAATCATGCTCAGGAAAACCAAGGGCAACAAGAACCGCGCCGCCTTCATGACAGAAGCCGTCAAGGCCATGCTGCAAGCCAGGACAAAGAGCGCGCCTGCGGGGCTGGTGTTCCCTGGCCGCAATGGGGTAAAGATCGAGCAAGCGTCTGACACCTTCACCCGTGCAGTTGACAAGCTGGGGTTCAATGAGGGTATCGCCGACCGGGAGCAGCGTGTCGTCTTCCACACCATGCGTCACACCTTCGCATCCTGGTTGGTTGAGAGCGGCACCGATATTTACTATGTGATGAAATTGATGGGGCACTCTGACATAAAGCTCACGATGCGTTATGCCCACCTTGGGAAAAACTCCCTGCGGATGGCGGTGCAGAGGCTTGAGGCGGCAGGATAAACCCGGCAAATGGGGATGATCATAATTACCCCTGGACCGAAACCCTTTCTTGATAATATTCTATAAATGGTATATTATGAAACCGTGGCAAGTGAACCTGACCTCAAAGGCCCGGAAGCAAAAAGACCGGCTTCCGAAAACGATTCAGGAGCAACTGCTTTTCCTGATCCGCGATATTGAAAAGCATGGCCCGGTGCGCGGCGATTGGCCGAATTATAGCAAGCTGAAGCCAAGGCAGCACCATTGCCACCTGAAAAAAGGCAAACCCACCTATGTGGCTGTGTGGGCGGAAAACAATCAGGAAATAAGACTCATAGAGGTAACATATGTTGGAACCCACGAAAAAGCGCCCTACTGACACCGTAGAACTCTGTTTCCGGGGTCCGGCGGCCCGGAAGGATGAGGCGGCCCGGCTATTGAAAAACCTGGGATTTGAAACAGCAAGCGATTCTATCCCCTGGCGTGAAGTCTTTCCAGAGTACACGGAAGAAGAACTTCCTGCGGTCTGCCTGCGTGCGGCCCGGCGGCGTGAAGGACTGACCCAAAAGGAACTGGCTGCCCTTGCTGACATTCCTCAAGCGCATATTTCCATGATGGAGCGAGGCAAGATGCCCATTGGCGTCACCAGGGCCAAGAGACTGGCCAAGGCATTGAACACCGGGTACAAGGTCTTTTTGTAAGAGGATCGGAGAATATGGGAACTGTTGAGGCCGACGATGATCGGACTTACACCATTGCCGAGGTGTTCCCCGAATACATGGGGAAAGAGCAGCAAATTGCAATCCGGGCTTACCGCCACCGGGAAGGCCTTACGCAACGGCAGCTTGCCGAACTGACCGGCATACCTCAACGGCATATTTCAGAGATGGAGAACGGCAAGCGGGTTATCGCCAAGGAATTGGCCAAGAGGTTGGGCAAGGCATTGAAGTCCGATTACAAGGTGTTTCTGTGAGCGGCAAAGCCGAGGCCATGGAAGATGCAGCCATGATCCATGCCATTCAGGTGGGTGAAGAATCAGGGCCAGCAAGCCGGGCTGAAGTGTTCGACATTTTGGAAGGCAAGGTGTCAGAGGCGGTAGGATGAAGTCACTTGGCTTGCTACTTGATTTTGTGAACGTGAAGGACTGGAATGTCGAGCTGTTGCGGAAACTTCAACAAGAATTAACTGGCGCGGCGCAAATGCGAAGGGAGAAGAAGGGATATGGTCTTGTCAGGAACAAACAAGATGCAAGCCAACGTTTTCGCGAGGGTTTCGCATCTGATTTAAGACTTGTTTCTTTCAGGTCTTCCGAAAAGGATGGCGGCCTTTTGATCTTTGATTATGACTACCCAACACCAAGCCCTGACGCTTACGATTTGAGCGAAGAAAAATGCCTTGCTCATTTGGCCACCTTGCAAAAAAAATGGCGCGACATCCTCAAAGCCACAGCCAGCCAAGGCCCCGACGCAATTTATTTGAACTCCATTATTGAGCGAGCAAAATTTTTCCTGACCATCACAGAAGACCATTTTTCACCGGACATTAGCCCATATAACGACGAGACAGTTTTTGATGGGAGAATAGAGGAGGAATATATGATGGTATTCATATCAGGAAAAGGGGGGGATTTCAGCAAGCTGCGTGTCTGCGACAATCCCGGTTGCGGAAAAATGTTTCTATTCAATAGGCCAAAACAGAGGTTTTGCGAAAACGATTGTCGCCACCAGTACCACAACAAAGATAAGATAGAGAGCGGTTATCTTGCCAAGCACCAAGCCAAGGGGCGGGCAGAAAAGCCGGAAATCTATCTGCTTAAGTAGCAGCAACTTTCCCACCTACATACAGGCCCCATATACACGATACTTTGCAAAGAATCGCAACATATTGAGTATATGGGGTTTTCTTCGCTTTACTCCCTGGTTGATGCTTTACTGTCTCGTAGGAACCGGCAATACTGCCAACAACCTAGCGAGGCATTACCCATGAAAAAGCCTGACCTTTCCCCCCTTGCGGCCCGCTGGCCGTCATCCCTTGTAGCCCGTGAAAAAGTAGGTGACTTCACCGGCGGCATCATCTCCCCAAAGACCATAGCGAACCTTGATGCAACCGGCGAAGGCCCGAAAGGCCGGATCACGGTTGGGCGCAAAGTGGCCTATCCCGTGAACTTGCTGATTGCCTGGCTCGAATCACGCGCCAAGCTGGCAGCGTAAGGGGGGTAGAGGCATGGAGAAAATGGAGAAAAAAGAAAGCCCCTGCGCCGGTCAGGGCGCAAGGGCGGCACAGAAGAAAGACACTAGCAATCACCATAAATCGGCGGAGGCACAACGTCAACGAATCCTTGGCCACCTTCACCGGCGATCCCTGAACACCATCGAGTCGAGAGAGCAACTTGATGTGCTGCACCCGGCGGCGCGCATCATGGAATTGCGGAAGCGTGGGTACAACATCGAAACGCACTGGGTCACAGAGCCGACCGGGTGCGGGCGGTTGCATCGAGTCGCAAAATACATCCTGACCGGGGGCCAGTAATGCGTGGGATTTATCTGGAAGCAGAGCTGTTGAACTCTGACGCATTCAGGAGCTTGTCAAAGTGGGCCTTGCACGCCTATCTTCGATTCCTGACAAAGCGTGTCATGATCAAGCTTAAGTCCAAGGATAGGTCCGACTCTCACAGTATCGCCAACAATGGGGAAATTGTTTTCTGTTATTCCGAGGCGGAAAAGATGGGCATTCCTCGCCGAGAATTTCGCAACGCCATGGATGAGCTTATAGCCAAGGGTTTTCTTGATATAAGCCACCAGGGCGCGGGCGGCAGGTCAAAAGATATGAGTACCTACTTTGTGGGCGACCGTTGGAAGAAGTGGAACAAACCGGACTACAAGCCAACAAAAAACCCTCGCGTGAAGGACACCGTGCAGGGGCGAGGATGGGCGGCGTTCAATGCCCGAAAAAATCAATCTTCGGTGACAAATATGTCACTCGTAAACCTTATTTCGAGTGGCGAAATTGTCACTCCAGAAAGAAAAAAGAAGGTCTTTCGAGTGGCAAATATGTCACCCGAAAAAACACTAAAAATCGCATCATCTTTTTGAATTATCGTGCAAAACTAGAATTATGACCCTTTTGTGGTTTGGAGTGGCATATTTGTCACTATCTTAAAGAATCACCACAGAGAGAGAGGCAAAGGATCAGCGAGAGCGAAAACAACGGCAAAACCACGGGCCCCAAAACGGCCCCGAAGAGTCGAGCAATAACGCATCCCCTCGGGAATCCTTGCTGTATGTCAGCCCTGACTATTGCCCCTTGTACCGGTAATGCAACGAAAACGCAACGCAACGGCCAAGGGGGGTTGCCTATAAAGCTTGCGTTATCGTTAGTGCAGGGTTGCAATACCGGCAATGGGTAGAAGATGGGCATGACGAGCATGATGACCGCTAGATGGTAGAGCAGGCTTGGCTTTGCCGGGCATGGTGATCGCACCTGGGAGACAAAGAAACTGAACAGGCAAACTGAACAGCCAAACAAAGGCGTGGTGCGGGTTGAGGGGGCAAAGCGAACGGCTAGGAGACCGACACATGGCAAGGGGGTTTTGGGAGCATTACAGACAAAAAGGGGGCCACCTCAAAAGCAACAGTTCGACACTGATCCGGCAAGGGTTACAGAGGCAAAAGCAAACGGCATGGTGACCACCTGCCCATCAGCCAGGTATTTTTTTCGTATTGACAGAAACATCTCTATGGCCGAGAACATACAAGCAACTCGCTATTTTTGTTAGGGGTTTCCGGCGGGTTCTCGGGACAAGCTCAGATAGCGCGATACTGAAAAAAATAAGGCAAATCGTAAAACGCCATGGATATGCTTGGGGGGGTGGGCATACCCGGTGATGGATGTGATGGGGCGTGAACGGATGATGCGCCAAATTTAATATGTGAGAGGGATTCAGAGAATGCCACCCCATTTCAATAATGAAATGGGGCTTGACTAGCTGAGAATACAATAATGTATTCTAATCCCAGTCATGCCAAGCAAAAACAAGTACATAAATCGTTCAAGAATTTCTGAGACCAAATT
>JAJZPC010000067.1 GCA_021811385.1 Deltaproteobacteria bacterium
GGACCAGGTACGACCATCCGGATTATCAGGATGTGCGGCGGAACAACATCACCGAAAAGTGCATCTTCTGCGAGCACCGGGTGAAAAAGGGCGAGCTGCCCAACTGCGTGGTTGCCTGTCCGGCCAAGGCCAGAACCTTCGGGGATATCAGCGACAAGAACAGCGAGGTCGCCCAGTTGGTCAAGAAGTACAAGGGCACGGTTCTCACGCCCGAGAAGGGCACCAAGCCCAATGTCTATTACATCCGGAGCTTCAGCGCGGCCAAGTAGTCTGGGCACAGGATAGCCGGGAGTTCGGGGGGCGGGTGCTCAGGCATTCCGCCCCCCTTCTTTCGTGCGGTTTTTCGCTGTATACTCTTTTCAAGGAAACAATATGACCACCGACCTCATGCAAGCCGCCCAGCGCCAAAGCGATGCCTACCGCCTGCTTGCCGCCTGTTTCTATCAACCGGACCGGGAGATGTTTGTCGAGGAGAACCTCTGCGCCAATCTGGCAGGCCTGATGCAGGAGATTTCGTTGCCGGCGGTGGGGGAAGCCTGCCGGCGGATGGCGCAGTCCCTTGCGGAAAACAGCCAGGAAGAACTGCTGATCGAGTATTCCGGTCTGTTCCTGGGGCCCTTCGGCGCCCCG
The DNA here is from genome assembly GCA_021811385.1 of Deltaproteobacteria bacterium. Lineage (GTDB taxonomy): Bacteria > Desulfobacterota > Desulfobulbia > Desulfobulbales > Desulfurivibrionaceae > Thiovibrio. The sequence goes on from JAJZPC010000067.1 coordinate 631, forward strand.
GCCCATCCGTATGGTTCGGTGTATCTGGAGCAGGAAAGAACCTTGATGGGCGATTCGACCATGGAAGTCCTGAAGCTCTATGCGGAATCAGGGGTACAGTATGAAGGTGACGAGCCGCCTGACCATATCGCCATCGAGCTTGAGTTCATGGGTTTTCTCGAAGGCAGGATCGCCCGGGCCATCGGCGAATCGAACCAGGCTGATCATGCCGATTTTTCCGCGCTCCGTGCCCGTTTTTTCAACAGGTTGCTCGCCTCGTGGGCGCCCATTCTCGGCAATATCCTCAAGGAACGCGCCACGCTTGCATTCTACCGCGACCTGGGAGAATGTTTGCTCGGCTTCATCAACGCGGAACGGCAACGGCTCCAAAAGCCTGCCCTGCAGACCCCATGACTCTTGCCGACCGCTTGGCTGAGCGTTTTCGTGGCAGCGAACCGCCTGCCCTTGAATTCATCTCCCGCCGTTGTCTGCGCAACCGGCGGCAAGGCAATGGTTGTGCCCGCTGCATCGACGAGTGCCCGGTTCAGGCCATCAGCGGCCAGGAACCGGGAGGGGTGCGTCTGGATCCGAAGCGCTGTGTGGGTTGCCTGGCCTGTACCGCGGTCTGTCCGGCCGAGGCGTTGGTGGGCAAGGATTATCGCCTTGCCGCAGCCCCAGGCAAAGCCACCGGGCAGGCAACTTTGGTTTTTTGCTGCGAAAAGTCCATCCGCAGCGGAGAGGAGATCGTTTTGCCCTGCCTGGGCGCCCTGGCCAAGGAACAACTGGCCGTCTTTGCGGCAAAGGCGGCCAAGGGGGTGCGCCTGAATCTGGTCAAATGCAGCGATTGCCGGGCCGCATTCGTCCCGGACCTTCTTGTCCGGCGGCTCGCTGCGCTTAACAGCTGGCTGGGCAACGGGGAAATTACCGGCTCGATCAGACTCCTGCTTCAGGAGGAAGAAGGCGAAGAGCCGGTCGAATCATCAAGCAGGCGCACTTTCTTCAAGGCCTTCCGCGAAATTTCCTTCCACGCCGCCACCGAGACCATGGCCGCCTTGCAGGCGGACCCGGACCAGAGGGAGCAGCATGCACACAAGCACCAGCCAGCCCGACTGGCCCAACTCCGGCAGGCGATCGCAGACACCGGCGACGAAAGCACCCACCAGGCCCTGCTCCGTCTCTTCTTCAGCCTGACGGTGAGTGACGAGTGCAATTTTTGTGGCGCTTGCGCGGGTATGTGCCCCACCGGGGCGCTCAAGAAAACCAGGGAGGATGAGGGGAAACGGCTACAGTTTGACTGGGCTCGCTGTAGCGGCTGCGGGCTGTGTTTGGAATTCTGCCGGAAAAAGGCGATTCGTTTGATCCCCGGCCGCAATCCGGAATCCCTAGGCACAACGCTTGAGGTCTTACTGCAAATGGAGGTTGAATAAAACCGCAGAATAGGATGCGTGGGATGTCTGCGTTTCCTGAAAGGGGAACAAAAAAAGTTGCCCGTTGTCCGGCAGTCTTTTTTGTATCCGCTTCCCATTGATCTTCAGCCAGTTCTTTAACGTCATTCCCGCGTAGGCGATGGCGGGGTATGATGGGAGGACTGACAACCCCGAGCAGAAAGGATAAATAAGAAACGGGCTGCCGATCTTTCGGCAGCCCGTTTCTTGCGTGGCGAGGAGAGTATCTTTTCTGGTTGTACACAAAAAACGGCCGATACTCCCTCAACTACCCTTTCTTGATATAAAACCTGATAAACCCCGCATCTTCAACCTCGCCTAAAAATTCGTGGCCCGCTCGTTTGCACCAACCGGGCAGATCATTTTTGGAACCCGGATCAGTGCCCAACACTTCCAGTATCTCCCCGGAATTGATAGCTTCAATTGCCTTCTTGGTTTTGAGCAATGGCATGGGGCAACTCATTCCTTTACAGTCCAGGGTCTTGTTCGGTTTGATGCTGTTTGGCTCCATGTCCTACCTCCGTTGCGTGGGTTGGGCTGAATGGTCCGGCGTGGTTTTCCTCCGCCGGGTCTGTAAACTGGCATTGTGCGATCTTACGGCGCAGGGTGTCCTTGGATATGCCCAGTTCGCGGCAGACCGCCATTCTTTTCCATTTGTGCCGCTCAAGGGAGCGCAGGATGGTTTGGCAAGCCATTTCATCAAGCGTCAAGGGGGCTCCGGCAGGATGGGTGCCACGGAGGAGCGAGGCATCGTCCTTGCTCTGGGCAAACGGATCGGGAAGATGGGCCGGTTGTATAAGCCCGCCGGGGCAGAGGATAAAGGTGTACTCGATGATGTTTTTCAGTTCCCTGATGTTGCCCGGAAAATCATATTGCATGAGCAGCGCCAGGGCCGCGTCGGAAATGCCCGCGATTTCTTTTCCTTTTTTTGCGGAGAACAAGCTGATCAAATGCTCGACCAGCAGAGGAATATCCTCCCTCCGCTCCCGCAGGGGCGGCAGGGTGATCCGGACTACGTTGAGGCGGTAGAAAAGATCTTCCCGGAAAAGCCCCTTCTGCACCAATTCGCTCAGATCCCTGTTGGTGGCGGCGATAATCCGGGCATCCGCCTCGATGGTTCGGTTTGAGCCCAGAGGTTCATATCGTTTTTCCTGAAGCACCCGCAGCAGTTTCACCTGGACGCCAAGGGGGATGTCGCCGATTTCGTCGAGGAAAAGAGTGCCTTTCCCGGCTGCGGCAAAGCGTCCCTGCTTGTCTTGTTTTGCATCGGTGAACGCTCCAGCCTTGTAGCCAAAGAGTTCCGACTCCAGAAGGGTTTCCGGCAAGGCCCCGCAACTGACCGCCACGAAAGGCTTGTCTTTTATGGTGCTGGCATTGTGGATTGCCCGGGCCAGAACCTCCTTGCCGGTGCCGGATTCTCCAAGGATCAGGACATTGCTGTCGCTGTGGGCGATTTCCGGCAGGATGCCGAAAATATTTTGCATCTTGGCATTCTTGCTGAAGATCTCGTCAAAAGAGTAGCGTTGCGCTATCTGTTTGCGCAGGATTGTAACAAGGCTCAGGTCGCGGAAGGTTTCCACCCCGCCGATGATCGTGCCTTCATGGTCCGCCAAGGGCGAAGCGCTGACGCTGATGGGGATTCTTTTCCCTTGGACGCTGGTGATGTGGACGGTGCGGTTGGCCACCGCTTTGCCGGCATAGAGGCTATGGGCTATGGCGCATTCCTGGCCGCAGACATCGGACTGGAAGACATCGGAACACAATTTCCCTATGGCGTCCTGCCGCGTCCAGCCGGTGATGATTTCCGCCGCCCGGTTAAACGAGGTGATCCGCCAATTGCGATCCACCGTGAATACCCCATCGGCGACACTCTCCAAGATCAGGTCTGTGGTCATGACTTGGGTCATGTCCCGAAAGGTGCCGACCCCTCCGATGACTTCACCCTCCGGGTTCATCAGGGACGCAGCGCTGATACTGATCGGGATGGTCCGGCCATGTTTATCCTTAGGAAAAACGAGACGACCGATAATGGGATTATCGTGCCGGATGCTTTGCCCCAGAATACACTCGGCACCGCAGAGGCTGCCCCCAAATATTTTCAGACAGGGGGTGCCGAGTACCTCTTGCTGTGTCCAGCCCAGAATTTGTTGCGCCGCAGGGTTGAACGAGGTGATGAGCAGATTGTTGTCCACCGTGAAGACGCCATCGGCGATATTGTTGAGAATCAGGGAAAAGCTTTGCGAGGAATCCGAGGCGTCCCGCAGGGAGACAATGGCGCCGGAAAAATTGCCTTTCGTGTCGGGAATTGCTTGGGCTGTTACCCGCACGGCCGTGGGCGAGCCATTGGCCGGGTCCAGGAAAACAGTCTGGTATTTGGATATACTGTGCCCTCTGGCAAGAGAGCGCTGAAGGGCATGGAGTCCGCCGAACCGGTGCTCGCTGAATATCGCGTTGAAGTCTTGGCCGATGGCCGTGGGCGCCGAAAGGTGGAGAAGTTGTTCCGCCCTGCTGTTCAGCCAACTGATTTTCCAATGGCTGTCAACCATGAATGTCGCCTCCGGCTGGACAATGGCGTCGGCTTTGGGCGACGGCTTGGTTGCCTGAAAGAGTCGCAGGTCTTTTATTGTCATGGTTCCTCCGCCTTTCGTATCTTTGAGAGAGGGGAAATTTAGTTCAAATCATTGTGGGAAAAAAGCAATTACCCTGATTTTACATAAAGGGTCTGAGCAGAAAATAGACCCCAAGTCCGGCGATCAATATCCCGGCCCCCTTGCGGAACCATCCGCTTGCCTGGCCGAAAGATGAGCTGGCCAGCAGCCGTTTCACCGTGGCGGTTGAACTACCGGCCACGGCAATGGGCAGGCAGTGGCCGACGGCAAACAGGAGGATGAACAAAACCCCGGTCAGCACCTGCTGCTGCACCGTGATAATGGCCAGTATGGGGGCGATGAAGCCGAAGGTACAGGAGCCGGAGAGCACTCCGTAGGCCAGGCCCAGCACAAAGGCGCCCCATGCCCCTTTCACCTGTAGTTTTGCCATGAGCCCGCTTGGCATGGAGCACTTGGCCAACCCCAGCATGTCACCGGCCACCCAGAGCAGAATTACCCCCACGGCCATGGTCCAGTATGGCCCCACATCCCCCAGCATCCTGCCGAGCAGGGCGCAAATCATCCCCACCAGGACGATGGTCAGGAAAAGGCCCACGCTGAACAGTACCGCGTAGTGTACGGCCTGTCTGCCCTTGACCAGTTGCTCCTGACCGCCCACATAGGCCACCACCAGAGGGATGGAGGCCAGGTGACAGGGACTGAGCAACACGCTGATCATGCCCCAGAGAAAACAGCCCAGGGCGGCAAGGGCGAGGCCTGCCCCCATCCATTCGTTGACCTGGAGAAAAAGGGCATCCATTACTTCGCGCTTCCGGAGGTGGGTTGGGCAACGCCCATCTTGGCAAGCTGATCCACGATGGCTTGTTTGTCCATGAAGCCGACATGGCGGTATACCTCCGTGCCGTTCTGGTCAAAAAACACCTGGGTGGGGATCATGCTCACCTTGAATTTTTTTGACTGCTCCGGGAGTTTCCACACATCGATAAAGACAATGGCGGCCTTGTCCTTGTATTCCGTTTTCAGTTCTTCCAGGATGGGCGCCATCATCTTGCAGGGAATGCAGGAATTGGCGCCGAGATCAACCATGGTGACCATGCCGGGAGCTGGTACCGGGGCGGCGGCTCCTCCGGCGCGAGTCTCGGAGATCTGTAGAACCAGAATGGTGGCCAGAAACAATGCGAAGCGGATAAAATTTTTCATCTGTGCTCCTTTGGGGTTATGTTTTTCTTCGTGCATGGAAACGGCGCTCCCTGCTTCAGTGTGCCGTGGCATTGATAAGCTCCCTTGCCTTGTCTCCCCGCAGCAAATCTGCAAGTCCGAGCAGGCCGTCGTTGAGGTATCTGGCCCGGTATCCCTTGGTGGTGAGATAGAGCCGGGCCATGCTGGAGCGATCATAGTGGGGGCAGGCGGTGACGATGAGCTTGCTCTTGTCCAATTCGCCCAGTCGTGCGGGCAGTTCGTTGAGCGGGATGTTCTTGGCAAAATTCATGTGCCAAGCGGCGAATTCCTCGGGAAAGCGGATATCGATGAGCTGGGCCTCGCCTTTTTTCAAGAGCTCCACCAGCTCCTTGCTGTCGATCTTCATATCCTTGCGTTCCTGGTAGGTGAAGCCCGCGAGATAGTCGTCCAGTTCCTCGGCGTGGGAGTACATAGGCGGGATGAGAGCCAGCGCCAGGAACGTGGTCAGCAGTGGGAGTTTTTTCATGGAGACTCTCCTGTATTACTAGGGGGTATGGGGATGATAGCGTTTGGTGGGGCTGTGGCCTGTTTAGGCCAGCAGCAACCGTGATCTCTGCTATTGATATGGCAGATGCCGTTCAGATCCTCACGCTCCACCTGGATGGTGGTGTGGTGGATTTTGAAGTCGTGACGCAGGTGTTCGGCGGTCTGGTGGAGAAAATCATCACCGCCGCCCTTTGGCATGATCAAATGGGCGGTGAGGACTGTTTCCGTGGTGCTGGCCGCCCAAATATGCAGATCGTGGACGCACTGCACCCCCGGCAGCCCGGTGAGATAGTCGAGCACAGCCTCCGCCTCGATATGATCCGGCACCCCGGCCATGGTGAGATGAAGGGAATCCTTCAATAGTCCCCAGCCGGCAATGAGGATCACGAGAGCGATGGCCATGGAGATCAGCGGATCGAGCCAGTTCCAGCCGGTGGCCATGATGGCGAATCCGGCCGCTACCACCCCGGCCGAAACCGCGGCATCGGCGGCCATGTGCAGGAAGGCCCCCTTGATGTTGAGATCGTTTTTTCGGCCCGAGATGAAGAGCAGGGCTGTGCCGGTGTTGATCACCACTCCGATGGCGGCCACCACGGTGATGGCCATGCTGTTTACCTCGGCAGGGGCGCGCAGACGGCCCACCGCCTCCCAAAGGATGACCCCGATGGCGGCATAGAGAAACAGGGCGCTTCCCAGGGAGACCAGGATGGTGCCCTTTTTGAAACCATAGGTGTGCCGGGGTGTGGCACCGCGTCTGGCCAAGGCCATGCCTCCCCAGGCCAGGAGCAGGGTCATGACGTCGCTCAGGTTGTGCCCGGCGTCGGCCATCAGCGCCAGGGAGTTGGCCATGAAGCCGTAGCCCCCCTCCACCAGGACAAAGGCCAGGTTCAGCGCGGTGCCGATGGCAAAGGCCCGGCTGAAGTCGGCAGGGGTGTGATCGTGCCCATCGTGGTCGTGATTATGCGCCATGGGAAATTACTCGCATGTATTATTGTGCATTGGGCGCTGATCCCCGCACCGCCCTTACATAACCAACATTCTTGTATTCGATCTCCTGGTCGCCCCGGCACATGCAGGAGATATCGAGCTTGATCGGTTGTGTCCCTTTATGTGTCTCCAGTGTCCAATACTTGTTGTCGAATTTTGGGAACTCAATGCCGCTGTTATTTTTGAGAACAAAAACCCGCAACAGATCCCACCGTTCCTCAAGGGTCGGCAGACGCCAGTCATGGTAGCCGCCCAGGTCCAGGGTGCCGGCATACTGGGCCGCTTTTTCCTTGGTGTTGAAGGGTTGCGGACTTTTATCAAGCTGCCAGATGAGCCCGGTTTTGGTGTCCTTGATCATGCTGCTGTCAAGTTGCACCAGTCGTGCTTCCCCGGCAAGGGCCAGCGAGGCGGTAAGAGCGGCGAGCAACACGACTACGAGACAGAAGCGGTTTTTCTGCATGGGTTCTCTCCTTGTTAATGGAGGTATTCCGCCGGAGTCGGCGCAATCATATGGCAAAATGAAAACGGCTCAAATAGGCGGTGAGATGTTCTCTCGCCTCTGGCGATAGGGCTGGGCAATGTTCCGCCCCTTTGCCGCCTTCGGCCGCCATGGCGGCGAACACCATGCAGGTGGGCTGACCGCATTGTTTGCAATTGGTCTTGGGCAGCAGCCGCAGAATTTCTATGACTTGCGGTCGCGGGGCGGCCTGGAAACTGGGGGTGGTTTCACTTTTCTTGTCCCAGGCGTCATTGATTTCCCGTTGCAACCACTGGAGGATTTTTTCGGCCTCTTCGGCATCCTGCAAGGCGTTGATGGCGATGTGGTCGGCATGGACGGAGATCAGCTTGCCCTGGGAGCGGAAGGTCACGGAAGGCGGCTCTTTGACATAGGTATAGCCTCCCAGCACTGCGTTCAGATAGGGGATCACCTCGCCGATATTTTGCTCTAGTCTGGCAATGCAATGCACGGTCTGGGCCTCGGGCCGACATTCGGCCCGGGTGATTTCTTTTGTCCATCCCTTCAGCAGCACAGCGGTTTTCCTTCATCAGTGAGGAGCCCCATCCTCTGTAACATTTTCACTGCCAGCCCCTGCTCATTGAAGGGCCGGGATAAAGAGAACCGGCAGTGCGGCATGCCGGGCGACATGATGCGCCACGCCGCCCAGCAGGATTTCCCGTGTGATGCTCTTGCCCTGGGTTCCCATGAGGATCAGGGAGCAGCCCCCTCCCTTGGCCCTCTTTACAATTTCATCCCCCGGGCTTCCTTGGGCGAGGTCGATGCGCACATCCTCCGCTCCCAAGCCTTTCAGCCAGCTTTGCAGCCGTTGCAGGCGGAGCTGGTCAAGATTTTGCAGCTCCTTGAGGCGATGGCCGAGATGCGGCGCTGGCCGGGACCGGTCTTGGACATGCAGTAGGGTTATGGGGCATTGTGTGGCGCGGACCACGGTCTCAAGATAGGCAAAAGCAATCTCCGCCGTGTCGGAAAAATCGGTGGGATAGAGGACATGGGAGAAAAGGGCCGACATTTCCCGCCCGGATTCCATGGCCGGCAACGTGCCGGGGATGAGGAGCAGCGGGCGACGGGTGATGTGCAGCAGCTTGGCGGACACGTTGCCCAGCGGATTTCCCGCCAGGGTAATGGATTCGAGAAGCCCCCGGCCCTGCGCACCGATGATGACAACCGAGACGTCCTCTTTTTCGGCAAGGTCGCTGAGGGCATGGGCCGGAATCCCGGCCTCCATTGCAATGGAGGCCGGGAGGCCAGCTTCTTCAAGCATTTGTTTCTGCCGCTCCATCTCCGGCCTTGCCTGGGCGATCAGCATTTTGTCAAGCCCAAGGGAGGCGTCGACGATAATGTGAGCCAGGACAACCTCCTCCGCCCCCAGTTTTTTCAGGGAAACGGCACAGAAAATGAGGTTGTTGTCCGGGGGGTAAGGATCGACACAAACCAGGATCTTTCTGAACATTTCATCCCTCCTTGTTAATGATGCGTATTGGCCGAGTCGCGCATGCTTACACTGGCCAAAGGGTCGGCAACACAATCACGCTCGGCCCTGTTGGCCGTCTGTCTCCATCCCATGAGGGATGTGGCCCTTGATTCGCCTCATGGCTTGATCCAACCCAGGGCCTCGGCCTTCGAGGGCACCTTGCCGACGCATTTGATCTGGCCGTCGATTACCACCGCCGGGGTAGAAAAAACGCCGTGTTTGGCGATCTGCTGAAAATCGCTGACCTTTTCGATGGTGGCGGCAACACCCGCCTCTTCGACCACGGCCCGCATGAGTTTTTCAGCCTCCGCGCACTTTGCGCATCCCGGTCCCAGTACCTTGATTTCCACGATTGACCTCCATATCAAATGATAATGTTGAAGAGATAGCCCACCAGCATGATGCCAGTACCCACCACGCCGATGAACACCGCGATGAGCCGAGGCTTAAGTACCTTCCGAAGAATGATCGTCTCCGGCAAGGAAAGCGCAATGACGGCCATCATGAAGGCGAGCACCGTGCCCAACGCTGCGCCCTTGCCGAGCAGGGCCTCCACCACCGGCACGATGCCGGCGGCGTTGGAATACATGGGGATGCCGACCAACACCGCCGCCGGCACCGCCCACCATTCCTTGCCCATGATCGAGGCCATTAAGCCCTCGGGCACGTAGCCGTGGATTCCGGCGCCCACCGCGATGCCAAGCACCACATAGATCCAGACCTTGCCGACGATCTCCCGCACCGCCGTCTTGCCGTGGCCGAACCGCTCGGTCCAAGTCAATTTTTGGTCCGGGATATCGGAGGCATTGACATGCATCTCCCGCACCCAATCCTCGATGTGTTCTTCCATCCCCAAGCGGCCGATGGTCCAGCCGGCGAGAATGGCGATCAAAAGGCCGGTTCCCAGATAAAGTGCCGCCACCTTCCAGCCCAGCAAGCCGTAAAGAAGCACGAGCGCGACTTCGTTGACCATGGGGGCTGAGATCAAAAAGGAGAAGGTCACACCCAGAGGGACGCCTGCGGTGACAAAGCCGATGAACAGCGGCACGGCAGAGCAGGAGCAGAAGGGGGTGACGATGCCGAGCAGGGCGGCAAGCACATTGCCCACGGATTCACGCTTGCCTGCCAGGATTTTCCGGGTGCGTTCCGGGGTGAAGAAGGAACGGAGCACCCCGACCCCGTAAACAATCAGGGTGAGCAGCATCAGCACCTTTGGCGTGTCGTAGAAAAAGAAAAGCATCGCTTCGCCCAGGTGGCTGCCCGGTTCCAGGCCGAGCAGGGAAAAGGCAAGATATGCGGCCAGGCCCTGTAATTGCCAATACAGGGAAAACCAGAGGCCAAGCCCGGCGAGGCCGGTCAGGAAAAATTTGAATTTTATCGAGGCCGCAAGCGGCGGAGCGGGTTGCGGGGTTGCGTTTGAATTGTGTTGGTTGGTTAGGTTGACGGGCTGCATGGCGTATTTCCTCAGGGCTTACAGATGTCGTTGCGGTCGATGGCGGGCAGGATTTTGAATATTTCCCGCATTTCCGGGTTCTCGTTGAACCATTGGTGAAGTTGCGTGAGCATGGCTGCTCCGTAAGGGGAAGGGCTGGCCGTATTGAGCCGGTAGTTGACCCAGAGTTTTTCCTTGTTGCCGACGACGAGTCCCGCGTCTTCCAGAACTTTGAGATGCTTGGATACGGTGGGCTGGGCCAGCTTCAGTACGGCCCGTATCTCGCAGACGCACAGGTTATTCCTCTGCTGGAGCATCTTGATGATCTTGATCCGGTTCGGGTCGGAAAGGGCCTTCATGACCTTGATAAAGTTCTTCATGCGCACTCCCAGTGCATAGCTAAATAGTCATATGGTAATCTAGTTATAATGGGTGACTGCGTCAATCATTTTTATCTGCTTGGTGTCATTCCTCGGCAACATGCTGCTGCCCGTCGCTGGTGTCTCGGTTTCATCTGAGTATCCCCTTGACAATGACATCCACAGCCTCTTCAGGTGTCAGCCCGTGGAGCATGAGGGTTTCCATCTGCCTCTTGTCCACGCTGCCGATGGCAGCCTCATGGGTTACCTTGGCAAGAGAGTTGGTCACCCGCACTATCGGGATGGCGCTGGCAACACCATTGTCCTTGACAATCTCCATACAGTCCACATGCCCTCTGGCCCCGGCGGCGTTGCCTTCCGTGATGCCGGTTATCTCCGCCGATGCCTCATCTTCGACCGCGACCCTTGTTTTTATCAGCCCCCTGGCATTCTCCCCGGCCAGCACCACCTTTTCTTTTATTTGGATCGTATCGTTGCCATGGCCGAACACCCTGGCCGTCAACTCGACCACCGCATTTTCTTGCGCCTCGACGTCGTAATCTATGGCCAGTCTGCCGACCCTGCCGGTAACGAGAGTGAACTCACCAAGATATCCGCCGTTTTTGCCGACGCTGACCACGGCCTTGGGTATGGCCTCGACGCCCCCATGCAGGCCATGGAAGTGGGTCTCGGAATAGTGCATTTCCGCCCCATCCTCGATGGCGATTACCGCATCCATGGTATGGATTACCTGCTCGGCGTCAGGGAAGATACAGTGGGCGATAAACGAGACCGAGGCATTCTTCTCCAACCGCACATCCATGCTGATATTCTGGGTTCCTTTTTTATGGAGCACGCCGAAGCAGAGGTGGACCGGGTTGGTGAGCCGGACCCCTTGCCGCACCCTGACCGTGGCGCTGATACCCGAAGGGGTTTCCTGCGCCTCCACCTCGACCCCCTCGATGGCCCGGCTGCTCAAGATCGTATGGCCGTCAGCCACCAGATGGGCCGTGCTGCTGTCTGCCAGCACCGCCCGGTCACCCCCGGTATTGCCGAAGGCCTGCATCAATTGCTCAAGGGCGTCCATCGGCGCATCCCTCGGTGTCACAGGTCAAACATTGTCGCGATTTGTAATATGCCGCCACTTTTTCCGGCGAGCCGGAGCAGACTATCCCGCCCCGACAGATCTGTGACGCCCGGTCGGCAATCAGGGCAATCTCCTCGCGGTGGGTAATCAGCAGGACAGCGGAGCCGTTTTCCTTGCAGGCGTTGATCACGTTGATGATGTCGCGGAGGGAGAGCATGTCGATGCCGGAATCAGGCTCATCGAAGATGGCAAGCCTGGGACGCAGGGCCAGGATGGAGGCAAGTTCGATGCGCTTCCTTTCCCCGCCGCTCAGAGATCGGTCAACCATCCTCGTCAGGTAACGTGCGGGCTGGAGCCCAGCCATCTCAAGATACGGGGCCGGATCCAGCGCTCTATTTTTCAGGGTCAGGTACTGCGCCACGGAGATGCCTTCAAACCTTACCGGCTCCTGCCAGGCCATGGTGATGCCGAGTTGCGCCCTTTCATGAATTTTAGAGGTATGGATGGCCCGCCCGTCAAAGAGGATCGACCCTGCGGTCGGTCTGTATCCCTCACACCCGGCGATGAGATAGGCCAGGGTGCTCTTGCCGGTGCCGTTGGTCCCAAGCAGGGCATGGACCTCCGCCTCCTCGACGGACAGGCAGAGATCATCAAGGATCTTGGCGGCGCCCACCTGAAATGAAACGCCTTTTATCTCAAGCAGCGGCATGTTCGATTGTCAGCTCCGGGGCAGGGCGCTTCATGGTGTCGTTGTTTTTGGTTAGAGCAATGCATCGGGAGATTACTCCGGTGCGCCCTGATATTTTTTCAACCATTGGAGAATTTCATGGCGTTCCGGTATCCGGCCCGCGCATTTCACATCTCCGCCGATAACCACGGCCGGCGTGGACAACACCCCGAATTCGGCAATTTTGTCCATGCTTGCAATTTCTTCAATCTGCGCCGGGAGGCCATATTCTTCAATCACCTCCCGGACAATGTCCGCGACCTGGATGCATTTCTTGCAGCCTGGCCCCAGGATTTTTATATCAATGTCCATTTCCATAGATGTTCCTCCCTGTTGGTTAATATAACTGTTCCCGGCTGGCAAAGATGATTTGCTGGCTGCGAATCCGGGCGGTGTCAAGCGTGGCTGTATCCGGTGTTCCCTCAGCAGCAGGCATTGCCCTTGGCGGTTGGGGAGCAGCAGCAGGCTGTGCTGCCAGGGGAAACAGTCTCCAGGCTTACCGGCGCTTCGGCGGGGCCGGCGGCCGCGTCGAATTCATGGTCGAGCATTTGCCCGGCTTCGTCGCGCAGATGGCGGGCGATGTCGATGACCATCGAGATCTTGTGTTCACTCACCCCATAACCGCGCAGCCGTTCGAGCTGGCAAAGGCCTTTTTTCGGGTGGTTGGCGGCGATGTTGGCGGCAAGCGAGACCAGGGCCAGGGTTTCGGGATCGAGCGGACAATCGGACATAATCGGTCACCTCTTTTTTCGATCACGGTTCGCAGGAAACATGGCAGACGCCGGCCGGGGTTTCCTTGGCGAAGGGGAAATATTTTTTCTTGAGCCACAGAGCCACATTGACCAACCCGATGAGCACCGGCACCTCGACCAGCGGCCCGATCACCGCGGCAAAGGCTTCTCCGGAGTTGATCCCGAACACGGCGATGGCCACGGCGATGGCCAGCTCGAAGTTGTTGGAGGCGGCGGTGAAGGAGAGGGTGGTGGACTGCTCGTAGGTGGCGCCCGCCTTCATGGACATGAAAAAAGAAACCAGGAACATGACCAGAAAGTAGATGGTGAGCGGGATGGCGATGCGGATCACGTCAAAGGGCAGCTGTACGATGTATTCGCCCTTGAGGGAAAACATCACCATGATGGTGAAGAGCAGGAAGACCAGGGTGAAGGGGCTGATCCTCGGGATCAGCTTTTCCTGGTACCACGCTTCGCCCTTGATCTTTACGCCGATAAAGCGGGTCAGCATCCCGGCGATGAAGGGGATGCCGAGATAGATGAAGACCGATTCGGCGATCTGTGCCATGGAGATATCCACCACCGCCCCGGTCAGTCCCAGCCAGCCAGGGAGTACCGAGATGAAGAACCAGGCGTAGATTGAGAAAAAGAGCACTTGGAAGATGGAGTTGAAGGCCACCAGCCCGGCGCAGTATTCGGTGTCGCCGCCGGCCAGATCGTTCCAGACAATGACCATGGCGATGCAGCGGGCCAGGCCGATGAGGATGAGCCCCACCATGTATTCGTGGTGGCCGGA
>JAJZPC010000068.1 GCA_021811385.1 Deltaproteobacteria bacterium
GCGCCATCCTCGCGGAACATCCACACGGAGACCCTGCCAATCCCAAAATGTTCGGCAAGCCAGGAGGTCACCATCTGGTACACCGGCTCCATGGCGGCGGTGTCCCGGCAAAAACGGCTGAACTGGGAGATGAACTGCTCCCATTCCTTTTTTTCGGACATGGTTTCCATGATGTGCTTCCGCGCCATGTCGTAGCGGTGGAATACCAGAACGGTGAGCAGGGCCAAGGCCACGCTGGCCACGATCATGCCGATCTGAATCTCCTGAAGAAAGGCCCTGTTCTGCTCCCGACATTGCCAGAAGATGTTTTCCATGGCCTTGGTGGTGTCGATCAACCGGCTGAAGGTGTTATCATACTGCGAGGCCAGGGAAACCCTGACCTCTCGGGTCGCGGCCGCCAGCAGCCGCCGGCGGCCCAACAGACGCAGGGCATCAAGCTGCGTTCCGATCTCCCGCTGGGCCTTCGCAACCTCCGCGGACCCGTGATGCCGGGTCAAGGGATGCTCTTCGCCGGACATGGTCAGCAGCCGGGCCTGTTCGACGGCCCGGTCCAGCTGTTTCTCAACCAGGCCGGGATCCTCCACCCGGTTCTCTCCCAAGATGTTCTCCAGGGTGAGGTGGGCGGAGGTGACATCGGCCTGTATGTTGCTGAGGGCTTGGAGCTGCTTTTTGTGAAGGGTTCCCAGGGCATTGAGAACAAAAACGCTGAAGGCCTGCATGGAGATGATGGCGACAAGAAAAAGCGCCGCAACGATGCGTTTCTGCGAGAGGGAGATGGTGGTGCGATCCTTGGTGGGGCGGGGGATGGGCATGCCTGGATCCTTCCGGTGTCAGCCGGGTTGAGGGTGGAATTTCTTGATGGGATTCATTACTATATTGCGCAAACCCCGATTGTGCAAGCCTGCTCTGCCGGACACGAATACGCGGTCTCTCCAGCCCGGCAGAAAGATGCGCCACGAAAGCCCAGGATGTGCGAACCGGCGTGTTGTTCGTGGAAACAACGCCGCCATGAACAGGATGGCGAAAGCGCCGCGGTTTTTCCATCATCCTTAATGATTACACTGCCGCCGGGCAATCGCTGTCAAGCGGAATGCACATGGATTCGAGCGGATTGTGGTGTTTTTTTTTGCTCGACCACGGCCACTGCGGCGTGTAGAGTTGGGGCGCCGCCGGTCGAGGGTCAAGGAAAGCTGCCCGCTCCTTCGCCTTCCCCGGGAAGACGAAACATTTTCAGGGAGCGCCACCCCATATGCAACGAGACCGGATCCGGGTCGCCCTGCTCTACCGCGGGCCGCAGCATGAAGGACGGGATGATTTTTCCTCCTTTGTCCCCATGGGGCTCTTCAATGTCCTGAAAAGCCTGCGCGATGCGGGCTACGACGCCGACCTGCACAACCTTTCCCATACCCCCCGCGCCGGGCTGGCCGAAACCCTGCACCACATCGACGCCGATGCCTATCTCATCTCCGCATTTTTCGGCTGCCACCATGAGGCGTACGGACTGGCCCGGATAGCAAAGAAGATCTCCCCCGCAGCCCCCGTTATCCTGGGCGGCCCCCTTTCCGTGCTCGGGCCGGAGATTCTCTCGCGGGTGGCGGAGATCGATTTCCTCATCCGGGGGGAAGGCGAAGAAGCCGGGGTGGCCCTGCTCGATTCCCTGTTCTTCGGGAATGGCTCCCCAGCCTCAATCCCCGGCGTGGTCTTCCGCACCTCGGAAGGGATCAGCGAAAATCCCCCCAGGCTGCTGGACGATATCGACCGCTGCTTCTTCCTGCCCTCGGAGATGATGACCCATTGCCACGGGGTGCAGCCGGAGAATTTCGCGGTGCTCATCTCCTCCCGGGGCTGTCCCTTCCACTGCGCCTTCTGCTCCTCCACAATGCTCTGGCAGAACCGGGTCCGCCACCACCGCGTGGATCTGCTGCTGCGCTACCTCCACGACCTGCGCGCCGCAACCGGTGCCATCTACTTCAGCCTGCGGGATGAAAATTTCCTGGTCAACCGGAACCATGTGCAGGCATTCACCGAGGCGCTCAAACACAGCGGTCTCCATTATCTCTGGAACGCCCAGGGCTCGCCCCACCTGCTTGACGACGGCCTGGCCCGCACCCTGGCCGAGGCCGGCTGCGACCAGATCCAGATGGGCATCGAGACCATCCCCCCCCGGCTCTTGGCCCTGCTCAACAAACAGGGCTCGCCTCCCAAGATAGCAGCGGCGATCCGCACCCTGCGCCAACAGGCCATCCGGCCTTTCGGCTATTTCATCTACGGGATGGACGAGACCGAGGCCGAGGCAGCGGAAACCCTCAATTTTATCAAACATGCCGGGCTGCTTGACGCAGTGGCCTCCCCCCTGGCCCTGTATCCGGGCACCGGGCTTGCCCAAGGGGTGGAGCCGGACCGTTTCTTTGCCAAGGGCGAGGTGCTCTTCCATTCCCCCGCCTCGGCTAAAAAATGGAAGAAGAAATACCAGCAGGCGCTGGCCACGCTCTACGAGCAGGAAGGGTTTCACCGGGAGGAGGTTGCGCCGACCACGACGCCGAATCCGGTCCGGACCGTGGCCCGCCATTTTCAGCTTCTAGGGCAAGGCGATCTGGCCGGGGCGGAAAAGATCCTGCTCACCCTGACCAGGGAGCAACCCCAAAATCCCTGGGGGTTTGAACTGCTCTCCCGGTTGTATGGGGAGCTGGGCGAAAGAAAAAAGGCTGCGGCCATGCGCAGGAAGCTCCATCTGCTGACCGGAGTTTTCCCCCAATCACCAAAGGCTTGACTCAACGGTTACTTGCGCTTTTCTGGTACTTGAGAACAGCCCGGTTATGCTCGGCCAGATCGTGGGAAAAATAATGGGTTCCGTCGTTTTTTGAAACGAAATAAAGGTAGGACGCCGAGGCGGGATGCAGCACCGCAACGATGGCGGCGCGGCCCGGATTGGCGATGGGGCCCGGAGGCAGCCCGTTGATCTGATAGGTGTTGTAGGGGGTCGGCGTGTCCAGGTCTTTGCGGGTGAGGTTGCCGTCAAAACCCGTCAGGCCGTAGATCACGGTGGGATCGGTCTGCAACCGCATCCTCTGCCGCAAACGGTTCAAAAAAACCTGGGCGATGAGGGGCCGCTCTTCCGGGGCGGCGGTTTCCTTTTCCACGATGGAGGCCAGGGTCAGCACCTCGTGAGGGGAAAGGCCCAGGGGGTTGTTACGCAGATCACCCAGTTCCTCCCGCACCCGCTTGCCCCGTTCGACCATCAGATCGATGATCTCCCTCGGGTTCTGGCCGCGCACCAGCTGGTAGGTGTCCGGAAACAGATACCCCTCCAGGCTCGCCGCCCGCACCCCGTGTCGGGCAAGGATGTCCGGATCACGCGCCAGATCGAGAAAAAGCTCCCGCTCACCCCAGCCGCCCGCGGCAAGAATCTCGGCAAGCTGATAGATGTTGCTGCCTTCGGGGATGGTGACCGACCAGCGCACGGTGGCCCCGGCCGCAAGGGCGCGGAGGATTTGATACGGGGTTTGTCCGGGGCTGAAAAGATATTCCCCGGCCTGCAACCGTTGGCTGAGGCGGGAGAGTCTGGCGAGGCAATAAAAGCCGCGCCCCGGCGGGATCACCCCGTTTTCGGCAAGGATCTTCTCTATCCCGGCAAGGCTGGTTTTGGGAGGGATCAGGACATGAATGTCACCCCCGTCCCGCACGGACATGGGGGTGACGGCGTAGGACCAGAGCCAGAGTCCGAACCCGGCCAGCCCCAGAAAAGCAAGAGCACCCAGCCAGGCTGCCAGGCGACGGATGGTGCTGGACCGGCGCTTGCCTTTTTTCCGGACTCCCCTTGCCTGAGCCAAAAACGGATCTCCCGCGGATTATTACCATGCAGCGAGACGATCGCCCCCAACGCAAACAGCGGGAGGCGATCGCGTTATGCCCTCATTCCTGCCTAATCCTCAAAAACAATGGAGAGGATGCGGTCCATGTTCTTCACCGGAATGAACTTGATCTTCTTGCGGAGATCCTCGGGAATTTCCACCAGATCTTTTTTGTTCTGCTCCGGGATGATCACTGTTCCGATCCCTGCCCGCAGGGCTGCCAGGGCCTTTTCCTTGAGGCCGCCGATGGGCAGCACGCGGCCCCGCAGGGTGATCTCCCCGGTCATGGCCACATCCTGGCGCACCTTTTTCCGAGAAAGGGCCGAATACATGGCTGTGGCGATGGTCACCCCGGCGGACGGCCCGTCCTTGGGGATGGCGCCGGCCGGCACATGCACGTGGATGTCGATCTCTTCGAAATAGTTGTCGGAAAGCTTGAGCTTCTTGAGCCGTGAGCGGCAGAAGCTCAGGGCGGCCTGGGCCGACTCCTTCATGACCTCGCCCAACTGGCCGGTCATGGTCAGGTTGCCGCGGCCCTTGAGGATGGAGATCTCGATATAGAGGATCTCCCCGCCCACTTCGGTCCAGGCAAGGCCGGTGGCCATGCCCGGCTGGTCGATGATCTCGGTTTCCGACTCGGGCGTGAACTTGGGCGGGCCCAGATATTTGCTGATGGTCCGGTCGGTAAGCGGGAACGGACCCTTGTTGCCTTCCGCCACCTTGCGGGCGTTTTTCCGGCAGATGGTGCCGATCTCCCGCTCCAGGTTCCGTAAGCCCGCTTCCCTGGTGTAGTTGGTGATGATCTTGGCCAGCATCTCATCGTCGAACTGGACATGCTTGGCTGTGATGCCGTTTTCCTCAAGCTGGCGGGGCACCAGATAGCGGCGGGCGATCTCGATCTTCTCCTCCAGGGTGTAGCCGGCCAGACGGATCACCTCCATCCGGTCATAGAGCGGGGCCGGAATGGTGTCCGCCATGTTGGCGGTGGTGATGAACATAACCTTGGAAAGATCAAAGGGCATGTTGAGATAGTGGTCGGTGAAATCGACGTTCTGGGCCGGATCCAGCACCTCCAGCAGGGCGGAGGATGGATCGCCCCGGTAGTCGGCGCCGACCTTGTCGATCTCGTCGAACATGAACACCGGGTTGTTGGCCCCCACGGTTTTCAACCCCTGGATGATCCGCCCGGGCATGGCGCCGATATAGGTGCGGCGATGGCCGCGGATCTCGGCCTCGTCATGCATGCCGCCCAGGGAGATGCGGTGGAACTTGCGGCCCATGGCCCGGGCGATGGATTGGCCGAGCGAGGTCTTGCCCACCCCGGGAGGGCCGACAAAACAGAGGATCGGCCCCTTGGTCGTCTTGTTGAGGGAGCGCACGGCCAGGTATTCGAGAATGCGTTCCTTGACCTTGTCCAAGCCGTAATGATCCTCGTCCAGCACCGCCTTGGCGACCTTGAGATCGATCCGGTCCTTGGTGCCCTTGCGCCAGGGCAGATCGAGAATCCAGTCGATATAGGTGCGGACGATGGAGGCCTCCGAGGCGTCGGGGTGCATGGTTTCCAGCCGTTTGAGCTGCTTGGTCGCTTCTTTTTTAACCTCGGGCGGCATCCTGCATTTGGCCAGCTTGTCCCGCAGCTCGTCCATCTCCTGGGAGCGTTCGTCGATATCGCCCAGCTCTTTTTTCAGGGCCTGCAACTGCTCGCGCAGGTAGTACTCCCGCTGGGTGCGGCTCATCTCCTCCTTGGCCTCGGACTGGATCTTGGCCTGCATGGTGGAGACTTCCAGCTCCTTTTGCAGGTAGTCGGCCACCTTTTTCAACCGCAGGGCAGGATCAAAGGTTTCCAGCACCGCCTGGGACTCGGAAACCTTGAGCTGGAGGTTCGAGACCACCAGATCGGCCAGCCTGCCCGGCTCCTCCACATTGTTCAGGATGACCATGAGATCGGAAGACATGATGCCCTTGAGCGAGAGGATCTTTTCGGTCTGCTCGCGGACATTGCGCATCAGGGCCTCCATCTCGACGGAGACCTCCTCCACCTCCTCGTCCTCGATCAGCTCGATCCGGGCGATATGGTGGGGCTCTTCCTGGACAAAGGATTCGACCCGCGCCTTGCGCAGGGCCTGAACCAGCACCTTGAGACGGCCGTCCGGCAGCTTGAGGGTGCGCATGATCATGCAGACCATGCCCACATCGTACATATCCTCGGATTGGGGCTCGTCCAGGGAGGCGTCCTTCTGGGTCACGAGCATGAGGAGCTTGTCCTTGGCCATGGCGTCGTTGACCGCGCCCACCGAAGCAGGCCGCCCGACAAAGAGGGGGATGATCATATAATTGAAGATAACCACGTCACGCACCGCCATGAGCGGCAATTCGCCAGGGATCTCCTGCCCTTCGGAATCATGGAAATCGTTCAGCTCTGAGGTCATGGAATCATTAATATCCACAACATGCCTCCAGGTTATATTTTATCGGCAAACCGGCCCTGCCGGAAAGGACAAGGGTGTAAGTTTGGCAACATAAGCACGCCTCCCGGTGAAGTCAAGGCGATATCCATAGGGCAAAACCAGCCCGGAAATATGCTTGAAGAAATCACGGTTTTGCACCATAGTAACGCCTGCAATCGGCGGGATTTCCCGCAGGGGAGCAGACGTAATCTCAATAATCATGCCATGACGGCCAACAAAAAACAACCGGCAACCTACCCCGATGAATCTTACAAACGCTTCTTTTTTTGATCTCAGCCGTTATGCCCATACCGCTCTTTTCGTGGCCGGGGAATACCCCTGGCAGGCGCTGGGACGGCTGAAAACCTACATGGCGGAGTATCCCTGGCCGCAGGTCGCCTGGCCGCAAACCCCCGGCCCGCTCCCGGCCACCCTGGTCCTCCACGAAAATATGCTCATTGAAGCCGCCGGTCTTGCCATCGAGTTCGGCGACGCCACCAAGGGCGCGCTCAAGGTTTTTCGCGAAGGCGCGCTACTCGATGGGGCCAGCGTGCTCATGGCAGGGGCGGTGCTGGCCGGCGGGGAGCTCAGTATCGGCAAGGGGGTGCTGGTTGAATCCGGAGCCTTTATCAAGGGTCCGGCGATCATCGGGGATCAGAGCGAGATCCGGCAGGGCGCTTATCTGCGCGGCCACTGCCTGGTGGGCGCCCGCTGCGTTGTGGGACACGTCACCGAGGTCAAGCACGCCATCTTCCTCGACGACGCCAAGGCCGGGCATTTCGCCTACCTGGGCGACAGCATCCTGGGCAACGAGGTGAACCTGGGGGCAGGCACCAAGCTGGCCAACCTGCGCTTCACCGGCGGGGATGTTCTGGTGAAAACCCCGGACGGCCCCATCAGTTCGGGATTACGCAAATTCGGGGCAATCCTTGGCGACAAGGCCCAGACCGGCTGCAACGCGGTAACCAACCCCGGCACGGTGCTCGGCAAAAAATCCATTGTTTTGCCCAACACCACCGCGCCTTCCGGTTGGCACAGCAGCAACTCGCTGATCCGCTAAGCCGCCCCGTTTATCTCGAAATAGTGGGCAAGGCCAAGGATGAACTCCAGGCAGATGGCCACCACGAGAAAGAGACGCGCTGTTCTGCTGAACGGCAGCCGCTCCTTGACCAACCGTTGCAGGACGGCGACAATCAGCAGGGTGGCCCCCAGATTGATCGGCGCTACGGAAAGAACATGGATCAAGGTTTCCACCAGTGAATGCATGGCCCGTCCGGGAAAATACCGGACACTGGCCAGCAGATAGACAACAACCAGGATAGCCAGGGAAATCCGCTCCCGTATTTTGCGCATATGCAGCCTGTTTGAAAAATTTTTCCGGATGCTCCCCTGCCTGGGGAAAATTCCAGCCCATTGTAACAGGAATTACAAATGACACAATCGCTCAACGCCCTTTTTTCTCCGGAAACAAATCCTCACCCTGGCGAGTTGCTCCCCTTTCGACTCCTGTGCGACGTCCTCTCTTTTTATACCCTGCCGGGCGGGAATCCCTCCCAACCTGGGCAAGAGGAATCGGAAACCGGATACACGCCGGTGCAACTTTCCGCGGAAGAACAATCCCGCTTTGACTCCCTTGCCCGTGAACTCAACGGCCATGAGGCTGAATTCCATGGCGGACTCCTGGCCTCTCTTTCCGCCGGATATGGCGACCGGGACGAGGCCTCGGTCGGCTCGCTGGCCTCCAGCCTGCGCTCCGGCCCAAAGAGCGCCCAGCCTCAAAAGGCTGAAGACGCAATACTCTGGCAGGCCATGCTCCTCCTGAAGCTGGCCGAGATGTTCCGGGAAGAGGAACGGGAGATCGCCCAAGGGTTTCTGGCCATCTCAGGCAAGGAAGCCGAACTGTTTGCCGCCATCCGGGGCGAAGAAACCGAGGAAGAAGAGGAATACGAGGAAGAAGAACAGGCCCTGCGAGAGCTTGCCGCAGCCAGGGGTCCGAGTGGGCCGACGATCAATATCCGCCGGCTGGCCAGGGCTTGGGGCCGCCTCTACACCAGGGATGCCAAGGCAACGGAATTCCCCCTGCTGGCTACGACCCACGCGGAACTCCAGGGGCTGCTCGCCGAGGAATATGAAAATCTCACCGGCAGCCCTGCCGGACAGCTGGTCAGCCTCGCCCTGCCTGCCCCGGAGGCAATGCACGAAGAAGATGATAGCTTTGCGGAAAAATTCAGGGCGGCCACCGGGACGGCCAAGGAACATTT
Organism: Deltaproteobacteria bacterium; assembly: GCA_021811385.1. Taxonomy (GTDB): domain Bacteria; phylum Desulfobacterota; class Desulfobulbia; order Desulfobulbales; family Desulfurivibrionaceae; genus Thiovibrio. Next base: position 8,560 of record JAJZPC010000068.1, read on the forward strand.
CAACCGGCTGCTGGTCAAAATTGCCGCAAGCGGAACACTCTCCGCCGAGCTTCTGGCGGAGCTGCAAGGGGCGGGAAACGACCTGAACCGGGCAGCCCTTCCTTTTCTAAAAGGCAGCCCGAGCGAAAAGACCCTGCGTTTTTACGCCTACGAGGGAACCTCGCTGGTTGATCTTTTCGCTTCCCTCTGCGGCGAACCGCAAAAAGCCACGGCAACAGCCACCGGCCTTCTCGCGGTTCTGAGCTGACCCCCTTTACCGGTAGGGGTTGATGGTCAGCACCGGGCAGGGCGCTGTTTTGACGATCTTTTCCGCCACGCTGCCGAAGAGGATCTTGTCCAACCCCTTGTAGCCATGGGTGCCCATGACGATCAGGTCCGCCTTTTCCTGGCCGGCAAAGCGGTTGATCTCCTCGACCACGTCGCCGCTCAGGATCGCCGTGACATGGGAAACCGAGCCATTGAGGGTTTCCGCCACGAAACTTTTCATTTTTTCCCCGGCGCTCTTGACCATCTCCTCCTCAAGCTGGATGATGGGCATATGGGGCACGAAAAAACCGGAATAATCGTCAAAACTCTGCACCACGAAAACAATCGCCACCTCGGCCTTGAATTTGGCGGCAAAATCCACAGCCGTGCGGAGGATCTTTTGCGAATTCTCCGAAAAATCCACGGGAACCAGAATCTTTTTAATTTCGTTCATTTCCCCTCCTTATGGTATAGATAGCAAGCTTGTAACTGCCCAGCAGCACCGCATCTGCTTTGTCATCAGCCTGTTCGCATAGACTGGCTATAGCTCGCAGGCCTCTTTCGCGCATCTGCGGCACTGCTGAACACTTAACAACCTCCGTCTAAAGACGGAGGGTTAAAATAAATGACTGAAAGTCAGGATACGGGTCGAATAGACCCGTCATGACTCTGTTTTAAAATCATCGTCCTTTTTCGGTTCAAAATGATGCTCTAGGTAATTCTTAATCATTTCGTCCGTTATTTGACCTGATGATGCACAAAAATAACCCCGCGCCCAAAAATGCCGGCCCCAAAACCGCTTTCGCAGGTGCGGAAAGTCTTCAAATAATTTGCTTGAGGTGCGACCCTTGATTCGACGCATTATTTCACTTGGCGCCAGCGTAGGCGGGGCCGATACAAAAATATGCACATGGTCGGGGCTCACTACTCCTTTGATTATTTGCATCTCAAAGGCCTCACAGGTTTGCCGAACAAGTTCCCGTGCGCGTAACGCTACCTCGCCCGTCAAAACTTTATAGCGATACTTTGTTACCCATACAAAATGATATTCGAGGTTGAAAACCGTATGACTCCCATATCTGTATTCCATACAATGCCTCCTTCCTTTACGGCATTATACACAACCAAGTGGGAGTGATAAATCTGCCCGCCTAAAGGCGGGGGCTTAAACCTTATTTGAGACTAGTTACGTTTCTGGGCTCCGCCACTTTCCGGCCCTCAAGCTGAATAGTTACGCAAGCTTTGGCCGTACCCGCGATCCGGGCCGAGCCTGGCCGCGTTATTCACTCTCCATGATCAGGCTAGCAGAATGCTTTTCCCCTTGTCAACTGGAGAGACTCCATTGAATCCTCACCCAGAGCAGAGCCCGATGTCCACTTCCCTGTCCGAGGCCATGGCCGACATCTTCGCCCAAGGCGGCATCCTGGCCGACAAGCTGCCCGGCTACGAATCGCGCCCCAGCCAGCTGTGCATGGCCGAAGCCATTGGCGCCACTTTGGAGATGGAGCACGGCGAGGGGCCGGGGATGCTGGCGGTGGAGGCGGGCACCGGCACCGGCAAGACCCTGGCTTATCTGGTTCCGGCCATCCTCAGCGGCCAGAAGGTGGTGGTTTCCACCAACACCCTGAACCTGCAGGACCAGATTCTCACCAAGGAAATCCCCTTCATCAAAAAACACCTGGCCCCAAGGCTCAATGTGCTCTGCATCAAGGGGCGGCAGAACTACCTCTGCATCTACCGCTGGCAGCAGTTCCTTGCCTCGCCCCAGCGCACGGTTCTGGCCGATGACCGCGACACCCAACGGGTTTCGGACTGGCTGGAAGAAACCGAGACCGGGGACCGCAGCGAGCTCTCCTGGCTGGCGGACAATGCCCCGCTCTGGCAGGCGATCACCGCCTCGGCCAGCCAATGCCTGGGCGGAAACTGCCCGGACGCTTCCCAATGCTTCATCACCCGGCTGCGCAAAAAGGCGGGCCAGGCCCAGCTGCTGGTGGTCAACCACCACCTCTTCTTTTCCGATCTTGCCCTGCGCCGTTTCGGCCATGCCGAGGTTCTGCCCCGCTACGAGTCGGTGATCTTCGACGAGGCCCATCATATGGAAGGGGTGGCCACCCGGTATTTCGGCACCTCCTTCAGCCAGTACCAGGTGATCGATCTGGTCAAGGATCTGGAAACCGCGGCCCAGGCCGACCTGACAGGCCGCGCCAAGGAAGGGGTGGTGCAGACCGCCCGGGCCCTGGCCAAGCAGGCCGACCTCTTTGCCGAGCTCTTCCCTAAAGAGCGGGGCCGTTTTTCCCTGCTGCAATTCATCGAACGGTTCCCCGCTTGGGAAGAAGAGCGGCAGCGCATGGCCGACCAGATCAAAGGGCTCTGCAACCAACTGGCCAAAGCGGCCATGAACGGGGAGACCTGGCTGGGCATGCTGCGGAGGGCGGAAGAGATGCTCGCCGCCTTCACCGCCATCACCGAGGCGCAGGATATCTCCTCGGTGTATTGGTACGAGCGGCGGGAAAAAACCGTGGCCCTCTCCGCCTCGCCCATCGACATCGCCGACGAGCTGCAGGATTTTCTCTACGACCAGACCCGCAACGTGATCTTCACCTCGGCCACCCTCACCACGGACACCACCTTCACCTACTTTTTCAGCCGCCTCGGCCTGCCTTCCGACACCCCGACCCTGACCCTGGCCACCCCCTTTGACTACGAAAAACGCACCCTGCTGTTCGTGCCGGGCAAGGGGTTTCCCGAGCCCGCGGACCGGGAGTTTCCACGGGCCGGCCAACAGCTGATGCAGGAGCTGATCATGGCCGCCAATGGCCGCACCCTGCTGCTCTTCACCAGCCTCAGCGCCATGCGCGCAGCCCACGAGGTTCTCCTCGCCCGGCTGCCATTTCCGCTGCTGATGCAGGGAGAGGCGCCCAAGGCCCGGCTGCTGGAGCAGTTCCGCGATCAGACCCATTCCGTGCTCCTGGCCGTGGCCAGCTTCTGGGAGGGGGTGGATGTGGTGGGCGAATCGCTGAGCTGCGTGATCATCGATAAACTTCCGTTTGAAGTCCCCTCGGACCCTGTTATTATGGCCCGCATGGAACGGATCAAAAACGAGGGCGGCAACCCCTTCTACGATTTCCAGATCCCCCGCGCCATCCTGACCCTGCGCCAGGGCGTGGGCCGTCTGATGCGCAGCGCCACCGACCGGGGAGTCCTGGCCATCTGCGATGTCCGTCTCTTTACCAAGCAGTACGGCAAGCTCTTCCTGAAAAGCCTGCCCCCAAGCCCGGTCTGCCGCGAGATTACCGCGGTGCGGGATTTTTTCCAGGAGGAAACACCATGAACAGTGCCGAGCTGCTTGCACTCTTCAAAGAAAAGTCCGTGGCAATCGATGCGGTGATGGAAGCGGATCTGGCCATCATCCAAAGCCCGCTGCTGGCCCGGATCATCCGCCACGCCATCTTCCAGGGCGGCAAGCGCATCCGCCCCCTGCTCACCCTGCTCGCTGCAAGTTTGGTGGGCGATCCCCCAGCGGATACGGCGCGGCTGGCCATTTCTTTCGAGTATCTCCACGCAGCCAGCCTCTTGCACGACGATGTCATAGACCATGCCACCCTGCGGCGGGGCGCTGAAACCGCCAATACCATCTGGGGCATGGAGCCGGTCATCCTGGCCGGGGATTATCTCCACGCCCATGCCATGGCCCTGGCCAGCGAGGTGGGCGGCCCCACGGCCATGGCCCTGATCGGCCGCGCCACCGCGGCCATGGTCGAATCGGAATTTCTGCAGATGCACAACGCCCAGGAGATCCTCATCTCCGAGGCAAACTATTTTTCGGTGCTGATGGGCAAAACCGCCGCCCTCATTGCCGCGGCCTGCGAGGCTGGGATTGTCCACAATCAAGGTTCCGCCTCGCAACGGGCCGCCCTGCGCACCTACGGCACCAACCTGGGGTTGGCCTTCCAGATCGTGGACGACCTGCTGGATTATCTCGGCGACCCGGCAAAAACCGGCAAGGCGGTGGGCAACGATTTCCAGGAGGGCAAGATGACCCTGCCCCTGATCAAGACCCTGGAACGGGCCGACGCCAAGGACCGCGAGGTGCTGATCGGACTGCTCAAGGCAACGCCGCGGGAACGCGCCGAACAGCTGCCTCTGGCCCACGCCATCATGGAAAAATACCAGGGATTCTCTTTGGCCGGAACGCAGGCGGAGTCGCTGCTGGCCGAAGCCCTGGCCGGGCTTGCCGTCTTCGGCGAGGCGCCGGCCAGGGAACCCCTTACCGGCCTGGCCCGGTATGTCTTGAGCCGCGACAAATAATGCCGACGTGCTCTCATCACGAATAAGAGCTTGCCTCCGGCAAAAGCATCTTGTCATCAACGAGAAACGGAATAAGGCATGGCCAAGGGCTCTCCAAAAAAACCCACCCGGAAGGGCGCAAAAAAGAAGGGCCGCGTTCTCGGCCTCTTCTTTCTCTTTCTTTTTGTCGCCGCGACCCTGGCCGCCGGCGTCTATTTCATGGCGCTCTATCCGGGCGCCTCCCCCAAAAAACCGCTGGTCACCCTGAGCGGCCAGGCAAAGAAAAAACCCCTCTCCCAGGAACCCCAACTCTACGAAGAGCCTGCCGTTGCCCGTCAGGCGCCGTCGATCGTATCCCGAAGAAAAAAAACGGCGGAAAAGGCTCTTGCCTCCATCCCCCTTGTGGCCATCGTCATTGACGACATGGGCAACCGGCAGGATACCGGCAGGGCCCTCATCGCCATCGACCTTCCCTTTTCCTTTTCCTTTCTGCCCTTCACCCCCTTTTCCGCGGAGCTGCAAAAAGAGGCCCAGGCCAGGGGGCGCGACATCCTCCTCCATCTGCCCCTTGAGCCCATGGACCCGAAAGCGCATCCCGGCCCCGGCGCCCTGACCACTTCCATGGACCCGGAGACTATGAAAACCCTCTTCCGCCAAGATATGCAGGCGGTCCCAAAAGCCATTGGGATCAACAACCACATGGGCTCCCGCTTCACCGCCGACCATCAGGCCATGCGAACCCTGCTCTCCCTCGTGCGGACGCACAATCTTTTTTTCCTGGACAGCGTGACCGCCGCCGACAGCGTTGCCTATGATCTTGCCCGGGAGATGGGCATACAGGCGGAGCGCCGCACCGTTTTCCTGGACAACGACCAGAACCCCGACAAGATCCGGGCCCAGCTTGACCTCCTTGTCAAACTCGCCGGGGAGCACGGCCAGGCCGTGGGCATCGGCCACCCCTATCCGGCCACGGTGGAGGCCCTGCGCCGGTATCAAACCCAGCTGCGCACCCGCGCCGAGATGGTCGGCATCCACCGCCTCGTCCACTGAGACGCAGCCGAAAAGAGCACAACACAAATACCATGCTGGCCATCTGATAATGTCGTAGCCTTGAAGGAGAACTTCAACCTACCAGATCAGAGGAGGCCAGCATGGCAAAATCAAGTGTATAAACTCTTCGGCAATTTGTAAGCGGTTTTGAATCACAATCCTTCTGGCTCGGCATCGATGTTCACAAGCAGAGCTATTCATTCGCCCTGCGTCGGGCTGACCAGCGATGTTTCACCTGGAAGGGACCG